>NZ_JBVVQC010000003.1:130707-356527 GCF_055811515.1 Mesorhizobium sp. WSM4841 | reverse complement strand
CCCCGAAACCTGCCCGCCCGGCCTGACCGCGGCGCTATTTGCCATGGAGAAATGTCATGTCGGACGCAAATCGCCTGCGCCTCACTCACGTCCGGGAGGCGACCCTCGGAACCACGCCGACCACGCCGCGCATGCGCACCGCACGCCTGAAGGGTGAGACGCTGCGCTTCGCCCCGGTTTTCGTCAATTCGGAGGAAATCCGCGACGATCGCATGAACTCCGACCCGATCAAGGTCAACGAGATGAACGATGGCCCGATCAATGGCGAGTTGTCGTTTCCGCCGACAGGGTCTCCGTTCTCGGACTGGCTGGAATCGCTGTTCTGCAACAACTGGGTCGATACCCCGTCGCGTGACAATGACGGCACTGCCGACAGCGTCATCACGGCCCTGACCGGCACCACGGACGTCGTCACCTGCCTCACTGGCGCCGCTTTCGTCGCCGGTCAGATCGCGAGGTTTACCGGCTTTACGGATCCGTTGAACAACGGCGTCTTCAAATGCACGACAGGCCATGCCACCGCACCGGTGTTCCTCGGCGCTGGCTTCGTCACCGAAGCCGCTCCGCCGGCCGCCGCCCGCATCAAGGTCGTCGGCTTCCAGGGCGCCTCGGGCGACATCGTCGCCGCGGCCGGCGGCCTGACCTCGACGGCGCTCAACTTCACCTTGATGGGGCTCGCCGTCGGCCAGTGGGTCAAGATCGGCGGCACCGCCACTGGCGACAAGTTCGCAACCGCGGCCTGCAACGGCTGGGCCCGCATCACCGCTATCGCTGCCACCGCGCTGACGCTCGACAATCTGCCGACCGGCTGGACGACCGATGCTGGCACAGGCAAGACGCTCAAGGTGTTTTTCGGTGACACCCTGAAGAATGGTCTCCTCACGCTCAGCCAAACGCTGGAACGCGGCTTTCTCGACCAAAGCGTGCCGACCTACATCGCGCAGCGCGGCAAGACCGTTGACCAGGGCGTCTTCAACTTCGTCAAGGAGCAGATCGCGACCTGGACCATGACGTTCTCTGGCCTCACGGGCGAGCAGGGTACAACGTCACTCGATTCCTCGCCGGATGCGGCGACCACGAACGCCATCATGGCGGCCGCGGTCAACGTCGGCCGCATCGCCGAAAACGGGACTGTCGTCGGCGGACCGAACTTCATCGAATCGATCACGCTCACCATCAAGAACAATCTGCGCATGATCGGCGGCATCCGTTCCGATGGTCTCGTCGGCGCCGAGGACATCGGCAAGGGTTCCATCGACGTCACCGCGGCAATGGGAACCTACTTCGGCTCCAACGCGCTGATGGCTAAGCTGTTCGCCGGTACGGCGACGAACATCAACCTTCGCATCGCCAAGAACAGCCAGGCGATGATCTGGGCGGTGCCGCGGCTCACCTACACCGAAGGCCAGACCAACGCGACGGCGAAGAACACTGACACCAAGCTGCCTTTGACCGGCATGGCGTCGAAGGACACGCTGACGTCATCCCACGTCATGCTCGATCGCCTCGAATACTACGAATAAGCGAGATCCCGGCCGGCACCGGGACGATGTTGCGCGCAGCACGGCCGGGCGTTGTCGGACGCTCGGCCACCCCTCCGAAACAAGGGATATCCGACACATGCTCCGTTTCGAGAATACGACCGGTATCGGTCACAACACAAAGATCACCGACGCAAAGACCGGCGACGACATCACCCGGGTCCTCGCAATCGAGCGCGGGGTCACCTTCGAAATCGGTGAGGATGTCACCTGTCGCGCGAAACTCGCCTTCATCGCGATCGACCTCGCTCCGGCGAAAACGGTCTTCGAGACCAAGCACCCCGTGACCGGCGAATATTTGCCGATCGCGGCCATAGAATTCCGCGGCGGCACTCGTGTCGAGATCGCTGAAGACGGCACGCCGACCGTGTCCGGCAACTAAACACCTTCCGACAAAGGAACCTCCGACATGAACATCAAGCTGGCCAGCTTGGCTGCCGACCTCGTCAAAGAACGTGAAGGCGACTGGATCGAGCCCAAGGAATGGCCCGGTCTCAACCCCGACAAACCCTATGAGCAGGTGCCGCTGCCGGGGCTCGCCTTCCTCACGCGTTCGATCAACTATCCGCCATATGCCGCCGCCTACCAGGCGGAACTCGAGAAGTTGCGGCAACTTTTTCCGAGCGGCACCATCCCTGCAGAAGCGCAGGCGAAGGCCGAGGGCAGACTGGCCGTCGAGTTCCTGCTGCTCGGCTGGAGGGGTCTCGACGTCTCCTATTCTCCCGAGATCGTCGTTTCGGTCCTCACCGCGGAAGAGCATCGCGTCATCCGCGCCATGGTGCGTTGGTGCGCCGGGCTCGTCGGCAAGCGCAAGGTCGAGTTTGAGGAAGCCGCCTCAAAAAACTAACCGCGGCCTTCCGCTACGATCTGGAGCGGGGAGGCCATCACAAATGGCTGGCCGATTTGTACAGGGAATACCCGGACGAAGTGCCGGTGGAATCCCTGCCGACCCGGCCGGCCGAAGCCAGATATGAGCGTTGGCACGATTTCTATCGCCGCGCCTGGCAGGTGCTTCGGTATGACCGCCAATACACGGAAGGTGGCGGCGAAACCCCAATCGGGTTCCTCGCCATCGACGCCTACGCTCGCCGTTATGGCATCGAAGGCGAGGCCTTCGATCGGTTCCAGACCTTCGTGACCGACATCGATGACGAATGGCTGATGCACGTCGCTGAAAAGAGAAAGGAGGCTGCCAAGTGAACGACATCGCGCTTTCCAGCCTCCGCGTTGCCGCCGAGATCGACGCCTCGAAGTACAAGACCGGCGCCGAGCAGAAGATCGCCGCCGATCGGGCGATGACGGCGTCGGCCCAGGCGGTTGGCGCTGCGCTCGGCCAGACCGACACCAAGATCAGCACGGCCGGCGACAGCCTGGCGCGCCTGTCGCGCCAGTATCTCGACGGCTACAAGAACCAGGAGCGCTTCGAGCAGGGGTTGCGCCAGATCGGGCGACAGCTCGAAAGCGGCAAGACCGATATCGATGGTGCGACACGGCTCCTCGTCGGCATGAACCAGAAACTTGGGCTTAGCGCTGACGTTTCCGAACTGGCTGCGAAGGGCCAGACACAACTCGCCGCCGCCGTCAGCATGGCGAATACTCAGATCGAGGGTCAGGCCGTCGCTCTGGCACAGGCCGCTGCGGCGCACGCCGCCTTGATTGCGCAGGCCCGTGCCGACCAAGCCGCCGAAAACAGCCGTCAGATCGCGGCAGCCAACCAAGGCGGCTTCAATACGGTTCTGGGCGTCGCGGCAACGCCGGCCTCCGGCGCGCGCGCCTCGGCGTCGGTGTTCGAGGCTGAGTTCTCGCGAATGGACGAGATTGCGCGGCTGCGGGCCCAACAGTCCGGCGCCATCTTTGCCGACCAGTTCAACGCATCGGTGATGGCGAATTCGGGGAAATCCGCCCGGGCGTCGGCGTCCGTGTTCGAGGAAGCCGGGCGCGAGGCCGACCAGATGGCGTCGCGCGTCGCTGCACTTCGTGCCGAGCTGAACCCGCTGGCGGCGGCACAGGACCGCGTCAACGCCGAACTGGCCGAATACTCTGCGCTGGCGACGAAGGGTGCCATTTCTGCCGATGAGCTCGCGCAGGCCCAGGCGATGGCCCGCAACCGTGCCGCCAACCAAGGCGGGCTCGCGCGCCCCGGCGGCATGAACGCGGCATACCAGATTCAGGACATCGCCATGATGTCCGCGCTGGGGCAGGCGCCGCTAGCTGTCGGTCTCCAGCAGGGTCCGCAACTTGCAATGGCGATGGCCGATGGCGGTGGGCTGAAGGCGCTCGGCGCCGGCCTGATGTCGCTCATAAACCCGACGATGCTGATTACCGTTGGTCTGACCGCAGCGACCGCAGCTGCGGTCCAGTTCTTCACTTCCGGCGAGGAGGAGTCAAAGGCGTTGGAGGCAAGCCTCCATAAAAACGCCGAGTCCATCAAGGCGATCACTGACGCTTATCACATGGCGGGCATCAGCGCTGATGAGCTCCAGCGGAAGTCCATTGCTGCATCTGAGGCCGCCGAGCGTCGCTCAGAGAAGGAGTTGGAAGCCCAGATTCGTCTGGAGCAGAAGCGGTTCAGTGCCAGTACGAAGCCCACAGATCTCATGACGTTCGGGATGCTCGGCGACAACAGCCTCGACGTCGCTCCAGAGTTCGCCGCATTCACCGACCCGATCCGGAAGCTTCGCGAGGAGATAGATGCACAGGCCAAGGGCGACGGCAAGGCGAACTTTGACGCTTTCTTCCAGTCAATAGACCAGATCGCCAACACCGGACCAGGCGCGTTTCGCGGCTTCGTAGACGAGCTCGTTAGAGGCACGGGCATCAAAGTTGAGACGTACAGCGAGATACGTGATCGCCTCTACGAGATGGGCGGCGCGGCGGCGCAGGCGGCGCGGCAACTGGAGCTTGTCATGGAGGTCCAGCGCAAGATCGATCAGGAGAACACGCGCCCCGGACTCAAGGATTTGCGGGCTCTTGACCGATACGTCAGAACGCGAAACGTTCAGGAGGGTCGCGAACAGGAGCAGTTCGAGGCAAGCCAGCAGATGGAGCGTGCCCGCACGAACGCGGAGCGACTGGCCGCGATCGAGCGTCAGGAGCGCGCCAGATACCCATCGCGATCTGACGAGGGTGGCGGTCTCGAGGCCCGCGTCGAACGCGCCCGTCTGGAAGAGCTTCAGCGCCAGCAAATGGAACTGAAGGATGCGCAGGATCAGCGCCGTCGTTCCCTCGACCAGACCCTTGCCTCGGCGAAACTCGACGTCGAACTGATCGGCAAGACGACAGCCGAAGTCGAAGGCCTGCGCATGGCCTTTGAGCTTGAGCAGCAGGTTCGTGAAGAAGCCTCGCGCAAAGGTCTCGCCGCTGATGAAGCCGAAATCGCCCGCATCAAGGAAAAGGCCGCCGAATACGGCAAACTGCGCGCGCTTCAGCAGGCGCGCGATATTGTCGAGGGCCAGGAGCGGGATCTCGAACTGCAGCGCGCCGAGCTTGGGCTCGTCGGCGAGAACACCCTGGCCCGTGATCGCTCGATCGCGGCGCTGAAGACCGAACAGGAAATACGCAAGCTCGGCATCCCTCTCTATGGGCAGGAAGCCAACGCGATGCGAGCCAGCACGGCAGCGGCGTCCGCCAACGCCGAGGCTATGGCGAAGGCATCCATGCAGGCCGATCTCCTGTTTGAGCGCTCGCAGATCCTGCGCAACTCGACGGACCAGCAGATCGCTTCAGCCTTGAAGAGCGCTGGGCTCCCGATCGATCTCAACTCCCAAGAAGCGCAGATGATGCGCTATAACATGGCGCTGCAGGAGACGAAGGATACCTTCAAGGGCTTCTTCAGCGACATGCGGTCCAGTCTCGAACAGGGCAAGTCGCTCTGGGAAAGCTTCGGCGATGCGGCAAAAAATGCGCTGACCAAGATCGCCGACAAGCTGATCGACCAGGGGATCGACGGCATTTTCAACTCGCTGTTCGGCGGCGATTCGGCTGGCGGTGGTTTGCTCGGCGACCTGTTCTCGGGGAACAGCAATTCGCAGCCGGGATCGCAGCCGGGTTCATCTGGTGGTGGGCTGTCTTCGATCTTCAGCAACCTGTTCGGCGGGCGCGGGCAGTCTGTCGCATCGATGCAGGTGCAGGCCGCTACAGTCTTCGTCAACGGGTCGCCGGTCGGCGGCGTCGGCGGGGGCCTCAGCGATATCCTATCGAAGCTTGGCAGCTCGAGTTTCAAGGCAGACACGACGCTATCCGACATCCTCGGCTATGGCGTCGCGGCCAACCAGAACAACATCCAGAACCGCATTGATCAGGCTTTCGGCACCGGAGGCTCGGCACAAGATCTCATCCAGAATAGAATAGACCAGGCGTTCGGCACATCCGGCGGTCTCGGCGGCATCTTCTCGCCGGCGGGAGGCTTTGCCAGCGTTCTTGGTGGTGGTGGTCTCACCGGCAGCATCGGTCAATACGCATCGGCGATCAAGATGATCGAGAGCGCCGGCTCGGGCGGCTATTCGGCGCTCGGGCCGGTGCTCAAGAGCGGCGACCAGGCGCTCGGCGCTTACCAGATCATGCGCTCAAACCTGCCGTCATGGTCGAAGGAGGCCTTCGGCTCGCCGATGTCGCAAAGCGAGTTCATGTCGAACCCGGCGGCTCAGGATGCGATCTTCGAACAGCAGTTCGGCAAGTATCTGTCGAAATATGGCAATCCGCAGGATGCCGCTTCGGCTTGGTTCACCGGCGGGCCGCTGTCGAGCGGCGCCGGCAAGAGTGACATGCTCGGCACCACCGGCTCGGCATATGTCGACAAGTTCAACGACGCGCTTTCGAAGCTCGGTGGCGTCACCGACAACGCAAGCAGCGCCGTTGGAAATCTCGCCAGCAGCAGCGGTGCCGCGGTTGGCAACCTGACTTCCTTCGCCGGCAGCCTAAGCCAGATCGGCCAGAATCTGGGCAGTTTCCTCGCCCCCGGCGGCGGTGGCGGATCCTCGTGGTTCCAGGGTCTCTCCAGCATGTTCGGTGGTATGGGGGGCGCCTTCAACTTCATGAATTCGATGTCGCCGGCGGCGACAAGCGACATCCTGTCGGGATCGTGGGGCCTGTTCGACAGCGGCGGTTACACCGGGCGAGGTGGTCGCAACGAGCCGGCCGGCATCGTGCACCGCGACGAGATCGTCTGGTCGCAGGATGATATAGCCCGCGCCGGCGGCATCGATGTCGTCGAAGGCATGCGGCGCGGTTATGCCGGCTATGCCGACGGCGGCCGAGTGCGGCCGCGCCGGCGCTATGAACCCTCCAATGACCAATGGGGCGGCCGGCGTAGCGGTTCTGATGCTACCGCGACGTGGGATCAGGGCTCCGGTCGCACCCAGACCATCAACCAGACCAACAACTTCATCTTCCGCGAGAACCCGGCGGCTCCGGCCAGTCAGAACCAGATCGCGACCAAGAACGCTCGTGCGCTTGAACGCCTGCAGAGGACGGCATGACCTTCTATAATGCCGCTCTGCCAGGCACGATCTCGCAGGGCAGTGAGTTCGCCCCCGTCAGCCTGGTCGACATCGCCCGCGGCCCGACAGGACACGAGCAGCGCCGTTCGCGTCGCTCGCGCCGGCTGCGGCGATGCAATATCGGCAAGAACATCCGCACTATCAACGACGTCTACGACGTTCTCTCGTTTTTCGAGGTGATGGACGGTCCGACCCATTCGTTCTCAATCACCAATCTTCTTGATGACAGGAGCTGCAAACCGGCAGATACCCCAACGGCGACCGATGCCATCATCGGCAGCGGTGACGGCGCCACGGCGGTGTTCCAACTCAAGAAGCAATACAAGGTGCTGTTGGTCGACGGCAGCACGGTCATCGCCATCGATCGAAACATCTACCTGCCGGTGCAGGGTACACTGCTGATCGCCGTCGGTGGCGTCACCCAGACGGAAACGACACACTATACGGTCAGCTACACGACCGGCGTCGTCACCTTCACGGCCGGCAACGAGCCCGCCGTTGGGGTCAACAATGTCACCGCCGGGTTCAAGTTCCGCGAAAAGGTCCGCTTCGACACCAATGACCTCAGCCATGTCGCGGAATTCTTCCGCGTCGGTTCGGTGCCGTCGATTCCGCTGGTCGAGGTGCTATGAATGCCGGGAAGAACGGTTCCTGCAAGCGTGCTTGCCGCGATCAATTCGGAAGCCTTCGCGCTGCCGGTGATCGTTCTCATCATCCTCGCCAACGGCACCAGGATCGCGCTGACGGAATGGGATGAGCCGCTTGACGTCGATCTCGACGGCGAAGGGATCGAAACGTTCTCGCCGATCCAGTTCCAGGAGCTATCAGCGTTTTCAGCGCAAGCCAATGCGCCGATCGACGACCGCGATTTCAAGATCATCCTTGGTGCGGTCTCACTGACCGCGAGCGACATCCGCCGCGGTCGCCTGGACAACGCCCAGGCGATCATCGGCTATGTCCTGCCGAACGATCTCATCAATCCCTGGCTCTACTGCACCTATGATCTCGGTCAGTTCGGCATCGATGGGCTGGTCTCCCGCATCGAGATGATGGGCACCGAGAAGCGGCTGGAGCAGCCGGTCGGCGTGACGCTCTCCGCGAACTGCTCCAATTCCTATGGCGATCTCGATTGCGGCATTCCGACCCGTGCCAACGCATGGTCAGCGGAGGCTGACTATGCTCTCGGCGGGCTCGTCCAGCGGCTGACCGGCACCGGCATCTTCTGGTTCAAGGCGACAGTTGCCGGCACCAGCGATGTCGCGGAACCGGTCTGGCCGACCGTGCTTGACGGCACCGTCGTCGACGGCACCGTGACGTGGACCGCAATCCGCGCCCGCCGGCTGATCGGCACGGTGACGGCATCTGCCGATCGCCGCACCATTGTCGCGACGGGGATCACCGTCGCCGCCGATTATTTTGGCGAGGGCTTCATCACCTTCCTGACCGGCGACAATGCCGGCGATACGCGCCGCGTGCGCTCCGACAATGGAACGGGAACGCTGGTGCTGCACAACGGCGCCTATGACGACATCGGGGTCGGCGACACGTTCGAAGCGCTGGTCGGCTGCCGGCATCGCCGCGTCGAGGATTGCATCACCAAGCATGACAACGCCAACAACTCGCGCACCCTCACGCTGCGCTTCCGTGGTTTCGATTTCCTCGCCGGTGAAAACATCACCGCCACCGCACCGAAAGGCTGACGCCATGACCCACAAGGAAATCCTGGAAGCCTGCAATGAACTCGCGCAGTGCATCGAGGGCGAGGATGAGCAAAAGGCAAAGGTGATCGCTTTCAGCCTCCTGGTCGAAGCGCTGCTCTGTCTGCGCACGATCGCTGACAACACGGCGCCGGTGCCAGTGAAAATCGTCTAATGACCATGGGCGCGGATGCCTTCGTTGCCGCGGCGCGCGGCTTCCTTGGTGTGCCTTGGGTCCACCAGGGCCGCACGGAGCGTGGGCTGGACTGCGTCGGGCTGATCGTGCTGTCGATGCGCGCCGTCGGCATTGATGCCCCGCTGACGGCCGACTATGGCCGGCTGCAGGACTATCGCCAGGCGCGCCGGTATCTCGAACAGTTCTGCGATCGCGTCGGCGCGCCCGAGATCGGCGACGTCGTGCTGTTCAAGACGACGCAGACGCTGCACATGGCGATTGTTTCCGAGGTCGAGGATCTGAGGCCTAAGCGCGTCATCCAGGCGCTGGGCGCGGGCTCGAAGGTCGTCGACACCGGCCTGCAGTTCCCGCCGCTGATGCTTTGGAGGCCGAAATGGCCTTCATAGCCCCGCTCGCCGGTGCCGCGGTCGGCGGCGGCCTGCTCGGTTCGATCGTCACGACGGCCGTCGGCATCGGCATCAATCTCGCCATCGCCTACTTCTTCCCGCAGAAGATCAAGGGGCCGCGCGCCGAAAGCCTGAAAGCGCAGACCTCGCGCTATGGCGAGCAGCTCACCCGCTGGCATGGCGCCATCCGAACCGCCGGCGCCGTGATCTGGCTCAAGGCCGACAAGGTCGACGAGCACGTCCGAACGTATCGCCAGGGCAAGGCGCTCGGACCAGAGGTCACCGAATATTCCTACACCGCGACCTTTGCCGTCGCCTTCGCCTGGAATGGGCCGGCCTCGGGGATTCCGCGCATCTGGGCCGATGACAAGCTGATTTTCGACGTCTCCGCCGAAGCGCTGCAAGACGCGATCGACAATGGCGGCAAGGGCGTCGGCGCCGCCAAGGGTGCGACATTCACGCTTTATCTTGGCACCGATACGCAGGAACCGGATCCCGACATCGAGGCGGATCGCGGCGCCGGCATGGTGCCGGCGTGGCCCGGCATCGTCTATGTCGTCATAAAAAACCTGCCGCTGGACGAGTTCGGCATCCGCGTGCCGAACATCGAGGGCGAGCTCACCCAGGCGCAAGCCTTGGCGACGAGCAGCGTCACGCCGACAACGGCCGCCGAAGCTCCACAGCGCACGGATTGCTTCGGCGATTATTTCGTCAACGCAGATGGTACGACCCTGTACATCGAGCGCATGCCAGGTGCTGACGTCATCGCGGTCAACACCCTGCCGCACGACGCCTTTTGCGTGCACATCACCGCGTTGAACAAGGTCGTCGTCAGCTACAGCCTATTTCCTGGTGTCCGCATCTTCGATGCCGCCACGGGCGCCTTTGAGCAGGACGTCGCAGAGGTCGGGCCTGACAGTCCTGTCATCTGGACATCGATGGATGACATCAGCTTCGGTGGCGTCAACTATCTGTTCGTCTACGGCTCGAACCGGACGCTCACGCTGCTGACCAGTGTCGGCATGGGCTATAGCGCAAGCTGGACCGTTGAGCTGATCGGCATCGACAGCACCAAGTCGCTGAGTGCTTCGCCCACCAGGCTCTATGCCTGCACCGATTGGGTGTTCAACGCCACAAAGGATATCATCGTCATCGATTGGACTGCGCCCATCGTCACCGCCAGTCAGGTGACGCTGTCGGTTCTGTCGGGCAACGCTAGGGCGTGCTTCTACGACGAGGAGAGTGATTCCGTCATCGTCACCGACATCAATGGCAGCATCTACGTCTACACCCCGGACCTGTCGACGCTGCTTCGCTCGAAGGTGAACAACTTCGCCGGTGGGCTCCATTACACCGATCCGATGCTGTCGAAGCGCATGAAGATCGCGTCCGATCAGATCGGCATCAAGGTGCAGTCCGGCGACGACAGGAACGACATCTACATCTATCGCGTCTCTGACCTTGGGCTGGTGCAGCAGATCGACGCCAGTGCCACGACGTGGACCGACAAGGCTGAAGATAAATACTATTTCGTTGGCTTCAACGAGCGCTGGCAGGCCGTGTTCACGGCCTCGAACCTCCCTACAGACCCGACGCAGATATGGTATCTGCCGCGCGCGCAGCGTCAGCCGGTGCCGCTGGCCGATGTCCTCGAAGCGGAATGCCGCTTCGCCGGTCTCGTCGCCGACGCCTCTGCGGTGCCATACGAAATCTACGGTTACGGCGATCGGGGCGGCACGCCGCCGCGTGGCGTCATCGAGGATCTGGCCCGCGTCAACTTCGTCGACTTCGCCCAGATCGACGGCGTACAGACCTTCTTCCCGCGTGAGACCGCATCGTTTCGCACGCTGGCGATCTATGAGGTCGGGGTCGCGCTCAACGCGGAGCCGGACCCGGTTTCGGTCTCCGAGGAATATCCTTCGGCGCTGGACATGCCCGAGCAGGTCATCATCACCTATCAGAGCTACGATGCCGCCTATCGCATCGGCGCTCAGGCCGGCACGACCGATGAAGACCAGAAATTCAACGACGAGCCATCGCAGGCAGATGAGACCGGGGCGCCGATCAAGGTCCGCCGCAAACGCCCGCTGGAGTTCTCGACCGCCCAGGTGCTGAAGGACGACGACGCCGCCAAGGTGGCAGACGTCATGTTCAATTCGCTGCTCGATGCCGCCACGGTCTACAAGACCACGGTCGGGCCGAAGCACATGGACCTCCATCCCGGCCTGGTCGTCGACCTGCCGCTTGACGAGGGCAGGATTGCCAAGGCGGTACTCACCAAGATGTCGGGCGATACCGTCATCGAGATGGAGTTCCGCAAGCGCGGCGACAGTTTTACCTCGGAAGCCGTTGGACAGCCAACGCCCTATGTTGTCGACACGTTGCTTGGACCCGCCGACGCGACGCCGGTGCTGATCGATGGTCACCTGCTGCGTTCCGCCGATGACAATGATGGTTTTTACTCGGGCGTCGCGGTGATCTCGGACGGCAATTTTCGCTCCGCCTCAATTTATCGTTCGGAAGACGCCGGTGCCACCTATGCGCCGTGGGCAGGCTTCGTCAACGGCATGATCAGGGGCATCGCGCTTGATGCACTGCCCGATCGGCCGCATCCCGGCGCCTGGGATCGTGCCACGACCTTCAACATCGCGGTGCCAGCCGGGGACGCGCCGGACAGCGTCAGCGAGGCAGCGCTTCTCGGCAGTGAAACCACGAACGGTTTCGCGGTCTGGAACCCGACGGTCGGCGATTGGGAATATATTCGGGCCGCTTCTGTCGTCGACAATCTCGACGGCACATGGACGCTGTCGACGCTGCTTCGCGGCTTGAAGGGCACCGAGTTCGCGATGCCCGGTCATGTCGCCGGTGCGATTGTCTATCACCTCGACGACCAGGCCATGACGCGGAGCCTAGAGGGCGATCGTACACTGTCGCGTATTTATGTTGCTGTGCCGACCTCGACGGTGTTCGATTCCACCGGGGCGGTCACCTTCACCAATTATGGCAAGGGGCTGCGGCCATGGTCGCCGCAGCTCGTCAGCGCGGTTCTGGACTCCGGGACCGGCGACTGGATCCTGACATGGAACCGGCGCGACCGGCTCGGCCAGGCATGGCCGGAGGATGGCCCGGAAGACCCGCCGCTGAGCGAGGCGACCGAGACCTATGCCGTCAACATCTACGACGGCTCGGGCGTGCTGGTGAACAGCTACGACGCGACGACCGGCACCTACACCTACACCGCAGCCGACCAGACCACCGACTTCGGCTCCCCCCAAACCTCCCTTGAGTTCGGCGTCGCTCAGGTCTCCGCAGTCTATGGCGCCGGCATCGAAATGCGAGAAGCTGCATGACCGTTTCCAACCGTCTCGGCATCACCGAGCTCTCCGCGACGCAAGTCGACCGTTCGGTGACCGTCAACGAGGCAATCGCAAAGCTCGAGGCCGGCGCATGTCTGTTCGGTGCGGTATCGGTCCTCGACAACGCGCCTCCTGGCTCGCCGGCCGAGGGCGATATCTATGTCGTCGGCACCGCCGGCACCGGCGCTTTCACCGGCGAAGATGAAAACATCGCGATCTACTACAACGCCGCGTGGCTGTTCCTGCCCGCGCTCGCGGGCATGCAGGCCTATGCCTCCGACGAGGATGCGTTCTATTATTACGATGTCGGTGGAACTTGGACGCCGATCACAGCCAGCGCCGGCATTAGCGGGAAGCAGACGATCACAATCCCGGCTTCAGCCATGGGCGCGGCCACCACTTCCGGCGCCGCCACCGGCCACATCGAGTCGACCTCCAACAAGATCAACTATAGCGTCCTCGATTTCGACGCGTCGGCCGATGAATATGCGCACTTCAACATCTGCTTTCCCAAATCGTGGAACAAGGGGACGCTCAGCTTCCAGGTCTGGTGGACGACCACTGCAACTGACACCGACGGGGTCGCCTGGGGCTTGCAGGCCGTTGCGGTATCAGACAACGAGGCGATCGATGCCTCATGGGGTACGCCGATCGTCGTGACCGATGATGCCCAGTCTGGTGCAGCCGAGATTCTGGTGACAGCAGAGAGCGCGGCGCTCACCGTTGGCGGTTCGCCAGCCGACGGCGACATCGTGTTCTTCCGGATATTCCGCGACGTCTCCGATGCCAATGACGACATGGGCGAGGATGCGCGCCTCGTCTCGATCAAGGTTTTCTATACGACCAATGCCGCGACGGACAATTAGACATGCTGCGCGTCAACCAGCTCATCGGCTTTGGCGTCGCAGGCGCGCTTTCCATCAGCGGGACGCCGGTGCTCTCGGCGACCGAGGATAGCGCCTATAGCGGTTTCTTTGCCGTGGCGAGCGGCGGCGCCACGCCATACACGTATTCGCTTGTAGGCTCATGGCCGACCGGCATAACGGTTAATTCCGGCACGGGCGAGGTTTCGGGGGTGCCCACGACGCCGGGCACTTATGCAAGCCTGTCGGTGAGGGTTACCGATGGGGCCGGCGCGACTGCGGACTTGCCTCAATTCACGATCACGGTCGCTGTCTCCGGTGCCACCCGCCAGGCAATGGTTCCGCCGGCATACATCAATAGCGATGGGCCGCGCCAATCGATGCTGCCTGGCGGCTTCATCAACGAACTGTAGGTTTGCCAAATGGCTTTAGTCGACAATGCTTTGTACACCAACTTCGGCAACGGCTCATCGACCGGCTATTACGGCGTGACGGCATGGGCGACTGGCGCGTCCATTGCTGCTGGGGCCATCCGCAGGCAGTTGGCCGCTCCAGCTGTCGGCAGCGAGCGCTGTTTCATCGCCGTTGTTGGCGGCACCACGCATGCCACGACGGAGCCGACGTGGGTGACGACGCGAGGCACCAAGACTACGGATAATACCGTTACCTGGCAGGAATGCACTGGCGTCGCGGCCGTAAATGGCGACGTCGCCAGCACACCAAACTGGACATCGATCAAGAATACAGCCATTACTCTGGGACAGGTTGTCAAGCGAGACAACGCTGCGAGTTACCAGATTTGCACGACGGCCGGCACTGCAGGCAACGGGTCTGAGCCTGCCTTTTCGAATACGGCGGGGACGACGACTGCCGACAACACGGTGACGTGGACCAGCCTTGGCGTAGTTGGCAACTTCACCGGCTGGCAGGCACCACATGCAAGGATTGCCGCTGCTCAAAATGCTGCGCAGGCGGCCACCGTGATTTACGTCGGAGACAACCACGCCGAAACGCAATCGACTGGCCTCACAATGTCACCAGCCGGTACGCCAAACGCGCAAACGCCCGTCATATGCGTCGACCAAGCGGGATCAAGACCACCCGTGTCAGCCGATCTCAGATCGACAGCTACCGTCACGACGACAGGGACAAGCAATATCTCCTTTCCTGGCTATGGTTTATATAAGGGCATCATCTTCAATTGCGGGACCGGCGCTGGCGCGGCGCTTATACAGATCAGCAACACGGCCAGCTCCGCAAACGTTTTCGAGGACTGCTCGCTTAGGATTGTCGCCACTAGCGCCTCCGCTGCCATTCAGCTTGGCAACGGTGCCCTGAACTCAATCTATGTTGAACTCAGAAACACGACGGCGTCATTTGGTGCCGTAGGGCAGGGTTTCTTGTGCCAAAGCCAGCCGATCCTTCGATGGAAGAATACGGCATCCGCACTCTTGGGAACTATCCCCACCACACTCTTCAATTGGGTCTCCGGCCGCGCAGGAGACATTATCTTGAAGGGTGTCGATCTCAGTGCTGCCGGATCTGGGAAAACCATATGCGGGAATACATTGTCTGGGTGCGGTCGTTTCCAGATGATTGATTGCAAGCTTGATGCCGCCGTGACGAAAAGCGCAGTTCCCGCCGCCCACGGTACTTTCGAGTTCGACGCTTACCGATCTGGATCCGCTGGCGTCAACTACAATGTCAATCGCACACGGTTCACTGGAACCGTCGATGAGGAAACCACCATCGTCCGCACAGGCGGCGCATCGGACGGGACAACGCCCACCTCATGGAAGATGGTCACGTCGGCCAACTCCGGTTGGTATCTCCCCTTGGATAGCCCTCCGATTGTTATCTGGAATGACACGACAGGATCGTCAGTGACGGCAACCATTGAGTGTCGCGCAGCAGCCATTCCAAATGACGACGAGTTGTGGCTTGAGGTCGAATATCTTGGTAGCGGATCATCGCCGCAGGCATCCTTCGTCAACGACAGCAAGGCAGACATTCTTGCTACTGCCGCTGCGCAGACTTCAAGTTCCGAAACATGGGGCGGCTCGACGGCTTCGTTCAAGCTTTCCAAGTCCTTCACGCCACAACAGAAGGGTTGGATACTTTGCACCGTCAAAGCGGCCAAAGCCTCTTCGACCTTCTACATCGATCCGAAAGTGACGCTCACATAAGAAAAGGAGCCGGCGCGACGAAACGCCAGCCCCTTCTTGGTCAGTGGAGATGAACCAGCCGAAGCTATTAAGCCGGTTGTCTCTCCACTGTTAACGCGCTCGTCGGGTTCAGTGACAGGAGCGCGCTTATCTACGTATTAGCTGCCGACGCCAGCGTCTGTGCAGGTGCCTGCCGCAGCCGCAAGATCGGCGCACAGGTCGGAGAACCGGCCATTGACCCACAGGCCGATGGCAACGATCACCAGAATTGCCGCGCCCGCAATGATGCCGACGAGGATAGAGTATTCGACCATGGCAGCGCCGGACTCTTCATCACGGAACTGCTTGGCCATGCTGATAAGCTTTTTCATGTTGTACGCACTCCCCTTTTACCCAAAATGGACGGGGCAGTTGCGGAAAACTCTGCTTGAACCCCTCGTCCTGACGATGATCCTGTTCCTGCTAATGTACTGAGTCAAAGGGATTTTAACGGATCGTTAACTAGCATCACTTGCAAAGGCGGCACGTTGACAAGGTAAGTATGTGATTCGTCGAGCAATTTCGGTGTATTTACCATAGATACAGACAGTCTTGCGTTGCCTGCCCAAAGCGCATCGCTCATCTCCAACAGATATATCCCGTTATTCAACAACCTGCCCGGGCGAGGGCGGAGAGGAACTGCCATGCTCGTTCAGCTAAAAGCCTTTGCACCGGGCGGCAATCCAGCGCTGCTGAAAGCGATCGCCGATGCCGATCTCGAGCGCGCCGGGATCGACACCCCGCTGCGGCTCTGCCACTTCATGGCGCAGATGTACGTTGAGAGCGGCGGCTTTCGCAGCGTCGAGGAAAATTTGCGCTATTCGGCCAGGCGGCTGACGCAGGTGTGGCCGAACCGCTTTCCGACGCTGGCTTCGGCGCAGCCGTTCGCCAACAATCCGAAGGCGCTGGCGAACAAGGTCTATGGCGGTCGTATGGGCAACACCGGCCCGAACGACGGCTGGCTCTACCGCGGCCGCGGGCCGAAGCAGATCACGGGCAAGGACAACTACCGCCAGCTCGGTCGCATGATCGGCGTCGATCTGGTCAAGGATCCTGACGCGCTGCTAGATCCCGCGATCGGCATCAAGGCGGCAATCGCGTTCTGGCAGAAAAACGGCTGCAGCAAGCCGGCCGACCGCAACGATATCCGCGCCGTCACCAAGATCGTCAACGGCGGCTACAACGGCCTGGCCGACCGCCGCGCCGCCTTCCGCAAGGCGGTGGCGATCTGGGGCGACGATGGCGTTTCAGAGATCGGCGCCAAGGGTGCCTCGACCTCCAATATCGGCAAGGCATCGCTCGCCGCCGGCGGGCTGGGCACGCTTGGCGTGGTCGGGCAGGCGGCCGAAGTGGTGCCGCAGATGGCCTACACGCTCGAAAGCGGCGGCTCGATCGCCGACCTGATCGGCATCCCGCTGATCACGCTGGTGCTGTTCGTCGCGGTCGTCGGACTGGTTGTCTACATTTTTCGCGACCGGCTGTTTATCGCCAAGCATGAGGGGCTGTGATGACGGAATACAAGATATCGTGGTGGGAGCCGACCGATCGCGAGCGCCTGTGGCTTCGCCGGTATACGTCGAGCGACACGCACAAGTGCTCGGTTACGGGCAGCTACTGCAACGCCAAGTTCGAACTGGGCGAAGCCGACATCCTCTACACCGACTCTGGCTACATCTCCGGCGACCGAAACAATCGAAAGCCGCCGGAACGCGACCCGCGTTGGCCTAAACTCTGCGATGCATGCGGCAGAACGTTTGGCGCCGAAGATCCGTATCAGCTCTTCGGCAAGCAAATCTATGTCTGCGAAGCGACCGGCGCACGCTCGACTCTCGACAAGGTACCTGTCGGTGCTTGCTGGGACGCGTGGTGGATCTCCGAGCGCCGCAAGGACGGCCCGACGGGGAGCGGCCACACTGTAGGGCCCGATCATCGATCGCTTGTTGTGAAGCTTCCTGGCAATCGCGACTGGCACATCGACAGCCGCGCCAGCAACTGCACGAAACCGGACGATGGGGACCATTTCTGCTGGGTGCGCCATGGTCGCCCCGAGGACGGCACACTGCATGTCGGCAAGGACGGCAACACTTGCTCGGCCGGCGCCGGATCGATCGCCGTTCCCGGCTTCCATGGCTTCCTGCATCACGGCGTTTTGAGGGACTGCTGATGGGCGCGCGCGGCATTCTCCGGACAGGCGAAGGCGGCCGGTTGTTTTTCTGGTGCCCGGGCTGCGACGAAGCTCACGTCGTTGGCCCGAGCTGGAGTTTTAACGGCAACTACGAGCGGCCAACGTTCAAGCCGTCGGTACTCGTGACTGGACATAAGATCGTCAGGGATGAACATGGCAAATGGACAGGTGATTGGGAGCGTGATGCCGCCGGCAATCTGATCCCTGACGTCTGCCATTCCTTCATCACAGATGGCCAAGTTCAGTTCCTCGGTGACTGCACGCATGCGCTAGCCGGTCAGACGGTCGCGCTGCGCGCCTTCGACGAGGAGCTCGGCGAGCCATGATCCTGGCCTTCCTCGCCCCCGTGCTGGCCGTCCTCGGCCCAGTCTGGACCTTCGCAACCTCCCGCGTCGGCCTGCCCCTCGTCGTCGCCGGCGGCGTCATCCTGATCTACGAGGGCGTGCCGATCGGGCCGCTGCGCTACATCCCCTATGCCGGGCCGGCGTTGGCCAGCCTGGTCGACGGCCGTGTCGATCGCGAATACGCCGCCGGCCAGCTCGCCGAACGCCTGTTCTGGCAGGAACAGCAGCGAAGGGCGCTCGCCCTGATGGCTGCCAAGGCGGAGATGAAGCAGAAAGAGATCGACGCCGCGGCTCAGGCCTATGTCGACCAACAGAACACCGACGCGGTTCGCATCGCCGACCTCGAGCAGGCGATCAGAGATCAGAAGGACGAAGACCTTGGCCCACAAGACCATGATAACACTGCTGGCGCTTGCAAGCCTCGGGGCGGCATCCCCGCCAGGCTGTCGATCGGTATCGATTCCGTTGGCCGTTGAACCGCCGAAGCAGCATGTCGATCCGAGCGTGCTTGCCGAATGCGCCGGCGTCGTCGACGTCCCGCACCGCTTCATCCCCTATGACGAGGCGAGCCGGCTGTGGGCCGAAGACCGGCGCCGCTCCGGCGACTGCAAGCGCCGCAACCACGCCAAGGCTCTGACCATCAAGGCATTGACGCAATGAAGCTTTGGCTTGCGGTTATGCTGATCTTCGCCGCGGTCTGCCTTGCGGCGATCGCGTTCCTGTCAATTTGAAAGCAGTGCATTGGGGCTTCGGGGGCGATGAATGACGGAGCATGATGATGCCGAAAAAGCAGCGCTTCCACGCAGGCTCCTCGATCTCGATCCGGAGACGGTAGGATGGCTGGACCGGCTGACCACAGAAGAGCGAACGGCGCTGATCTGGGCGGGACATCTGCCAAAATTCAAGCGCGACCGGCTGGATCTGTTTCTCGCTCTGGAGCAGGACAAGTTCCAGGCCGGCTTCACGATCGTCGAACTGTATACGCGCACGACCTGGATCGCCAAGACGTCGATGAAGCTGCTGCTGTACGTCGCCGGCGCGCTGGTCGCGGTCAACCAGGTCATGGCCTATTTCGGCGCATCGGGGGGAAAGCACTGATGCTGCGGCGGTCGTGGGGACGCTTCCGGCGCAAGGTCGATGTGACGGCCGCCACAGTGTTCATCCTGGCCGCCTTCGCCGGCGTTGGCCTCGCCAGCGTGCTCTCATCCATTCTCGACAGGGAACCGCCGATCGCCTTCGAGAAGGCGACAGTCCTGACGCCCGAGGTGCCGCAGGGCGGAGTGCTCGACATCCAGTACACGGTCGTCCGGAGCCGGATCTGCGCCTCGACCGTCGAGCGCTATGTGACCGATTCGAACGGCGACGTTCACGTTCCGGCCACCTACACCGTCGACCGGCATCCGCTGATCGACGCCTATCCGCCGGAAGGCCGGGAAACCTACCAGCGCTCCGTGACGATCCCGTTGGCGGTATCCGTTGGCCGGGCGTACTATGACGCGCGCTTCACGTACGTTTGCAACATCCTGCACAAGCTGGCGTTCCCGATCGAGGTTTTGGCGCCAAGAGTCTATTTCGACATCGTGCCGGCACCGGCACAGCTGGAGCCACTGACGCCCGAGCCTCCGCCAGGCTGACCTTCCCAATCCGCGCCCGGCGGTTTCCGGGCAATCCCAATTTCGCCGGCAGAGGCCGGCTACCGAATCCGCGTCGCGGATCTGCGGCTGAACGCCGTTGCTTCATGGAAAGGAAAATCCAATGAAACCCACCATCGGAAGAATTGTACTCTATCGCGTGTCTGGACAGGACGCCATTGCCATCAACCAGCGGCGCAAAGACGCCCGAGAAAAGCTGCCGTGGCATCACGCGATCCGCTCCGGCGCTCAGGTCCATGTCGGGAATGACCTCAAGGAGGGAGACGTTTTCCCCTTGATCATCACCAAGGTCTGGGGCGATTCGGACACGTCTGCTTTCAACGGTCAATTGATGCTGGACGGCAATGACCTGTTCTGGGTCACGTCGACATCGATCGGCGAAAATGCGCGCCAGTGCTTCTGGCCGCCACGCGAAGAACCGAAGGTGGCGGCAGTAGCCGCATAGCCTCATCAAATCTGGTCGCAAAAATCAACATGGCCCGTCGCTCCGAAAAGCGGCGGGCTTTTTGCGTTTTGAGTCGAATTTTTCGTATCCTCGGAACCGAATGCCTAGCTACCGCTTGAGTCGCGTTCGTGTGGAGTAGCGTATGCCAAATGGCAAAGGCCGGCTGACCTTCGTACCGCCGATGCTGCCGACCCGGGTGCCGGAGCCGCCTTCCGGTGGTGACTGGATCCACGAAGTCAAGCTCGACGGCTACCGTTCGCAAATCGTCATCAACGGCGACGATGTGCGCATCTACACCAGGACCGGCATCGATTGGTCGAGCAAGTTTCGCGACCTAGTCGAGGCCGCCAGGGCCCTCGGCCTGGACAGCGCCATCATCGACGGCGAAACGATCGTCACCAACGAGGCCGGCCTGCCCGACTTCGCCGCCCTGCAGAAGGCGATCACCCAGCGCCAGCATGATCTCTATCTCGTCGCCTTCGACCTGCTCTACCTCAACGGCCAGGACCTGCGCGAGCTCGGCGTCGAGGAGCGCCGCGATATCCTGCAAGGGCTGATCAGGCCTGGCGAACGCATCCAGTTCAGCGAGGCGATGCCGGGAGAATCGGATGCGCTGTTCTACCTGATCGACAAGGCGGGGATGGAAGGCATGGTTTCGAAGCGCCGCGGCAGCAAGTACCGCAGCGGCGAAACCAGGCAATGGCTGAAGACCAAGAGCTTTGTCGTCAGCGAGCTAGAGCTGCTCGGCGTGCAGCGCGAGAGCGGCAAGGCGGCGTTTGCGCTGCTGGCCGAGCCCGACACAAGGCGATATGTCGGCTCTGCCTTCATCACCCTGCCGCTGGATATCCGCGAACGGCTGTGGAAGCGGGTCCAGGAACACGCCGGCCCGCCGCCAAGGGGCATGAAGAAGCGGCCGGCGACGCAGTGGGTCAAGCCTGGCGTCAAGCTGCGCATCAAGCATCTTCGTGGCGATCACAGCCACATACGCCATGCATCGCTGCTCGGCTTTAGCGATGAGGAATAGCTCAGTCGGCGAACAGGTACTTGGATCCTGTCGTCACCATCCAGTTCGCCCGGTCGATATGGCTGCGGACAGCATTGCGCGCGCGGACCGGTTCAAGAGCCGGGTCGATGCCGAGAATGCGCTCGGCCATCTCCTCTACGCTGGCGTCGTCGGCGCAGTAGTTGAGGATCTGACAGTAGATGGTGAAATGCTCTCTGTCGTAAGCCGTGATGGAGTCATTTGACCAGGGAACTTCTTCAAGTAGTCCAGGTTTCATGTCGAACTGCCTTTTCAGATTGCCGTGTGCGGCTAGAGGCCGCGCTCGCTGATGATTAGGAGCCCCTCCAAACCGGGATGATGGCGCGGGCTTGGCATTCGTCAAGGGCCAGCGCTATATCGACCGGATGGCGAAAGGCTGGACAGTACAATCATTGATCGATGGCAAGATGCGGCTCCTCGCGTTTTGCCACAACCCAAAATGCCACCACAATCAGGCGCTCGACCTGGAGGCGATCAAGGCCAAGCTCGGCCCTGACGCGCCGGCGATGTCGGATGATCTCATTCCAAAGCTGAAATGCGCCAGGTGCGGCGGCAAGCAGGTCGGCCTGACTTATACTCCCGACTACGACGATCTGAAACGCGTGGACGTGAGGGGCCTTATCGGAAGGCGAGGGAAGGGCGTTAACTATTGACCATCACCATGACGGACGGGCAACCGTAAACATTGCCGGCCATGTCGATGAAATCGGCGATTCGATAGAAGTAGGGGCCGTAGCCCGCCTCGACGAGGTGCGGCACCCATATTTCGACGCTGCATGGGTATGGCAAACCCAAGACGCCGAAGGCTTCCATCACCGCATGGCTGTAAATGCCAGTGCGAGCGTTGAAAACCTGGACGGGGGCCATCGTCAATCCGGATGTGGAATTCGGTCATTCGAGGCATCCCTTCCAAGCTGAATATGTCGCAAACCGGACATGCCCTTTTGCCGCACCTTCGCGTACCACCAATTGCGCCACCTATTGTGCCACAAATTTTCCGGTTTTGCCGAATTCGCCAATGATTTCAAAAGCACACGCAGGTGCGGGTGCATCTCGACCGCACCAGTTTTATCCGATAAGCCGCTACTTTTGTTGCGCAAATTGCCGTTTCCCTGCAGTCCCTCCTGGACCTGTTTGTGCAAGCTGAAACACTGTGCGTATCTGCGGATGGTTTGGGCGCGGAATGCCGCGCACTGACCGCGTGGTTTGCCCCGTCATCAAATGCCAGCTGCTTCAAAGACCGAACTGTGCCGCGAAGCGGGTCCTCGGGAATCCTCAGGCAAAAGTGCGCTTTTCACGCAAGCGGTCACGCGGCATTGGTGCTGGCGCCGTGCGGATGCCTTCTCGCAGTAGTGCGGGCCGCCCTCGTTCTACAACTGTAATCAAATTCCTCCTCCTTGAAATCATTCCGTAGTGCTGCCCTCCGACTATCGCCCCAACACTTTCGTCAATCAGGAGAGCGCGATGTATCGAAACGGCATCTTTCCGCACGACGTACGCCGGACCCTCGATGGACAGATCAAGGGAATCAAGAGCTCGGCAAGAACCGCAGACAGGCGCGTGTCAGATCCTGACATTCAGTCGCTGCTGCGACCGCTTTACGAGAAGCGCTACGGCTCGCGCCGAAAACACGCCGGCTATCAGCGATCCAGCCGCTGACTCGGTTCGGTATCGCTTTTTCCCAACGAGCCGGGAGGGACAACACCGATGTGTCCGAACAAGGATCGGCAAACCCGAGAAACCGATGATCTTCTGTTCACCTGGCGGCAGCGGCAGGGTCCTTTGGATCTGCTGGCCCTGGAGCATAGGGCGCGCCAGGCACGAGCCGAGGCTCTGCGGATCCTGGCCCGTAGCGCAGTCCGGTGGTGCCATTCGCTCCCCTTGGCCCGTTCGCCGACCGGACCCGGCGTCAATGCGCCCTCGGTCGAGGCTCACGCCCGCGACCAAAAGTCAAAAAGCTGAAGACGAAAGCTAGAGCATCAGGCAGCCAAAACGTCTTCGTCTGGCGTTCGACAAAATGCGTTGAAACAAAGAGTTAGAGCGCGGTTTTGGTTCCATCGAGACGCAAGCGCTCTAGACGCGGCTTTCCAGCCGCGAGAGCAGGTAGTCGACCTCTTGTCTGGCCGCCGCCGACAACGCACTGCCCGGCTTGCGCTGGGCGTCGGACGCGATGGCACCCCGCTTCATCATCACATATTTGCGTACCGCAAGTCCCACGCCGGGTTGCTGTTCATAGCGCAGATAGGGCAGGTGGGCGTCGAAAAGATCGTGCGCTTTGTCGCGCTCGCCGGCGGCAGACAGTTTCACCACGTCGACCAGCATATCGGGGAAGGCGTAGCCGGTCATCGCGCCATCGGCGCCGCGCTCCATCTCGAAGTCGAGGAAGAGGCCGCCATTACCGGTGAGGATGGACAGCGGCCGCAGCAAGCCGTCCTTCTGAAAGCCGCGCAGCGCGCTGATCTTCTCCAGGCCCGGCCAGTCCTCGTGCTTGAGCATGAAGCAGGCCGGATTGTCGGTGACGATGCGGCGGATGACGGCCGGCGTCATGACGACCGAGAGGGTCAGCGGATAGTCCTGCAGGACGAAAGGGACATCCTCGCCAACCGCTTCGGATGCGTTGCGGAAATAGGTGACGATCTGGTCGTCGGTGCGCAGCGCCGGCGGCGGCGCAATCATCACGCCCTGCGCGCCAACCTCCATCGAGGCGCGCGCAAGGCTGCGCATGGCGGCGAAGCCAGGGGCAGAGACGCCGACGATGACCGGCAGCTTAGTGCGCGCCACGATACGTTTGATGATCTCGAGCGATTCGCCGGCGTCGAGCTTCGGGGCCTCACCCATGATGCCGAGGATTGTCATCCCATCGACGCCGCAGCGCTCGTAGAAATCGACCATCGAATCAAGTGATTCCCAGTCGATCTTGCCATCCGCCTCGAACGGCGTCGGGGCAATGGTGTAGACACCTTTGGTGTCAGGACCGATGGCCATGAGATCCTCCTAAATTCAGCTTTCAGTCGTAGCGCAGGACCGATGGTCCGATCCAACCCGGCAGTTGGTCCGGACGGGCGGGCGCGAAGATTTCGTAATGCGCAATGGCGGGGCCGGCGGGAAAGAAAAGAAGGTCGCCCGGATGTGCGTCGAAGATCTTGCCGTCAATGGTGAGCTTACACATGCCCGATACCATGACAAGGATCTGCTCGTTGTCGTGCCAGTGCGAAACGGAGCCATCTTTTGAGTGCCAGCCAGGCATTGAAGTAACCGCATGGTAAGCTTGCTTCGCTATCACATTCATAATGCCACCGATGTCGGCATTTGAACCTTGGTAAATTAGCATGATCTCAATTGCGGAGGCAGGGGACTACAGTCCATCGACAAAATGGTCATTGCGCCTTGCCTTCTTTCTAGCAATCTACGTGATGTGCGCGTCTGCAATAAGTCCACAGTCTTTCTTCCACCTAACGCTGGTTTATGCCCAGAAGTTCGCCGCCGGTATTCCGATCTTGTTTGTTGCTGGTGTCTGTTCCGCTGCGCTTATTTATGGTCGAGGAAAACCAACTCGCTACGCCGTAGATTTGGTCCGAGCGCGCTGGCGTGGCTGTTTGCTGGTGCTGCTGTTCTTCTTCGCCAGCTTGACCGCGTTCTCTACCTACAAGATGGCCATCCCGTCCGTCGTTCCATTCTATGCGGACAACTGGTTAGCCGATCTGGATGAATGGTTGCACGGGGCAGCGCCGTGGGAACTCACGCACAGGCTCGACAGCAACATTTGGTCGATCGTCGTCTTCAACAGCTATGAGGTCATTTGGTTTTTCCAGTGGTTCGGCACGATGCTTTTCGTGTCTCTCTGGTCGGACAAGATTGGCCGCGTCCGCTACCTCTGGGCAGCCGCGCTGACGTTATCCATCCTCGGCACTGTGCTGGCCTTGGCGCTGGCATCGGTCGGGCCGATCTACTACCACCAGATTGTTGGCGAGGACCGCTTCAGCGGACTCAACGCCGCCATGGACGGTCTCGACTATAGCCACATGGTGCGGGAGCCCGCTGCATATCTTCTGACGGCTTATCAGAGCGGCCGGCCAGACCTTGGCGGTGGCATCTCGGCCATGCCAAGCATGCACGTCGCCTTTGCCACACTGAATGCCTATCTGCTTTCTTCCCTCAATCTCTGGCTCGGTATTCTCGGTTGGATGTTCGCAGCCCTGATAATGTACGGTTCGGTATATACCGGATGGCACTACGCTGTTGACGGCTACGTCTCCATTATCGTGGTGTCGGCGATCTGGTGGGCGACCGGACGCCAGCCAGCGCAGATCGAGACACAGTTTGCGATACACCAACCCATAGAAGGTTAGGTGCCTGGCAATGTCAGCCAGGGGCACAGCGCTGGTTAACTGGGCGCCGCCCTCTGCATATGGGACGACAAATCCGCGAGGTCGAAACTCGCGGAAAAGAGAAGTCTTGCGCTGTCGGACAATGCAATCATGCTCTCCGGGCTGTCATCCTTCTTCGGCCGCGAGATCAGGCGCGATCCGCGCAGCGATTGAAGTCAAGAAACTGTCGATCCGGGGAATGACTTTGCCAAAGTCAAAATCCAGCCTTAACCTTCTGCAACGCATTTCGAGGTCGAGAACCCGGTTTGATACTCGATCTGTCCGGGAAAGCCGCACGGAACGGAGCCATCCTTATGAATGACATCCAGGTGAGGATTGCAGGAGGGGACACCATTCGAAGCCTGCATGCCGACCTGCCAGTCAACGCCACGTTCCATATCTGGATTAAGGCGACCAAGCCGGACGCTCCGGGCTCGCTGTCTTTTTCCAATGTCCGTGGCAAGTTCGGCGAAGTGAGCGTTACCAACGCCGAAGAGTATGAATTCAGAATTTTTCACGTCTTCGGCGGCGGCAGTGTCGAACTGGACTACGACACGGATCAAACCTCGGTATCGGTTGCCTACTGGTTCGCATTGGCCGACGTGCTGGAGACAGGCATTACAGTTCTCCACACCAATCCCGGAAATGCGCCGCCGAACATCCCTGACAGCTATCATTTTCGCCCGCCGTTCGGCTGGATGAACGATCCAAACGGATTCGGTCGGTTTGGAGGTCGCCCACATCTCTTTTACCAGCATTATTCCCATGGACTTCGGTGGAATACGATGCATTGGGGCCACGCCGTATCTTCCGACTATTTGCGGTGGCGTCACATGCCCATCTTCCTGTTCCCGTCGGAAGATCTTACCGCAAGGCCCGACAAACGGGGCGGTGCATATTCCGGCTCAGCCGTCCCGCTTGCCGATGGCCCGGGTATTCGCGTCTTTTTCACCGAGCAGGTACAGGACCGTATCCCAGAGCAGCAAATCCAGCTCACCGCCACTTCCAGCGACCTTATCACGGCGGGAAATGCCGACGTCATCCTGCCCTACCGCCCGCTTGACGAGGGATTGACCACCGATTTTCGCGACCCGTACGTCTTCAAGGGACCGGATGGCCGTTGGAAAATGCTGCTGGGCAGCCAGAGCGATGAGGGCGGCGTTGTCCTGCTCTACGAAACCCATGACCATACGGCCGCCACCGGCTGGACATATATCGGCAAGCTTCTGGTCGAGAAACACTATCGGACGACGGCGATCGAATGTCCCTGTCTGCTGCCGCTCGACGGGCCTGCGACCGATCCCGCGACGCGCTGGGTTCTAATTCTCGGGCTGATGAACAGTGAGGACCAGTCCACCCGGCGCAAGAACCTGACAATAGCCATTGTCGGTTGGTTCGATGGTCGGACGTTTGCCAAGGAATTCGAACAGGAACTGGACTTCGGGACAGATAATTACGCCTTCCAGGCCTTCGTCGACGGTGATGCCATTGTCGGTATAGGATGGCTTGCCAACTGGGCCGATACCGGACCGGCGATCGATTTCCCCACTGCCATGACGTTGCCTCGCAGCATCCATCTATCTGCAGGCGAGTTGCATACCCCGCCCATCGGAGCAGCCGAGAGCCTGCGGAGCCATATTCTGGACCGGACACGCCTCGCAGCCGGAGAACAGGTAAGCTTTATCAATGGCGCGGTCGAAATCCTGTTCGAGTTGGAAAGGCCGGGTGCCCATTTCCGCCTGAAACTCCAACATCCAACTGTCCGACTTGAAGTTGTGGTTGACGACGAGGGACTTGCCATTTGTCATGAAGACGGCGGCGCAGCGGAATCTCCTCACTATATCGCCAAGGGAGCCCGTCCAAAACGGCTGCGGATATTCCTCGACTACGGATCGATCGAGGTTTTCGCGGATCGCGGCCGTTGGGCTGGCACGAAGCGGATCAGCGGTTTTGAGCCGGTACAATCGGCACGTCTCATCGCCGAGACGGGGGCCGTTCTACACGCGACGGTATGGGCGCTCAAACCTTGACAGGGAGATCAATATTTTCAGCTCAGGATCGGGCGTCCGCAAACACCGACCAATGAGCGAGGCCTTCGACGACGCCAAGGGCGAACTGTTTCTTCGCGCTGTAAATCAGCGGGTTGTCCCGCGCCATGTCAAGCAGTTCGGGAAGGGCATTGGCAACGACAATCCCACGCGCACCCGGCAGGTCGAACATACTGCGATCGTTGTTGGTATCGCCGGCGACCACCACCTCATCCAGACCGATGCCGAGTTCATTGCAGAGCCAGGCCAGCGCCTGCCCCTTGTCTGCTGAACGCGGCAGGATGTCGAGATCGCGTCCACTCGAATAAACCATCGTCACCGACAGGCCGGCTTCGGCCAGAGCACGCTCGATGCTGGCAAGGGCTTCCGGACTTGCGTCGAGCAGGAACCAACTCGATTTGAAGGCGTGTTGATAGCCGTCGGGTTGACGGACGGTGTCTTCGAGCGATCCGAGCACCGCATCGACCTTTTCAAGAGACCAGCCTTCCGAAAACCTCTGGGTAAAGTGGCTCAAATCAGTAAAATGTGCGAGGCGCGAGGCGTGCCGCGGACCGGCGAGCATCGTACCGACACCGCCGATCACGTAGTCCGGCGCTGGCAGGGCGACTTCATCGACGAAGTTCAAAATGTCGTCGGCCAGACGACCGCTGTTGTAGACGAGAACCGGCCGGTGCTCGGGATCGAGCGCTTCCCATTTTGACCGAAAGCGTGACGTCGCCGGCGGATCGCCCGCCAGAGTTCCGTCGAGATCACTCGAAAGAAGCGCGATCGGTTTCAATCGCCGTCGTTCCACGGCTCGTCCCAATCATGGTCGTCGACCGCCTTCAACACCGGACGTCCCTCGACAAGGCTGACCAGTTGCTGCGCGATACCTGTCCAGGTGAACAGGCTGCGCGCCTTGTGCGCACCCATGCGGCCCAGGCGACCGTAGAGGCGCGGGTGCTTCATAGGCTTGACGATGGTGATGCCGAGATCCTCCTTGTCGAACGGATCACCGAAGAGCGCATGTCGGCCATAGCTGATCCCGCGATAGAGGCCGCCATGGATCGTAACCACGGTGGGCGTTCCGCAGGCCATCGCCTCGATCGCGGTCATGCCGAACGGCTCGTAGCGACTTGACAGGACGAACATGTCCGCCGCCCGATAAGTGTCGGCCAGATCCTCGTCGGCAACATAGCCTGAGAAGACGACACGGTCCTGCAAGCCTAGCTGTTCAACCTGTTCCTTGAGCTGGTTCAGGATCTTTTGTTCCTGC
Organism: Mesorhizobium sp. WSM4841; assembly: GCF_055811515.1. Taxonomy (NCBI): domain Bacteria; kingdom Pseudomonadati; phylum Pseudomonadota; class Alphaproteobacteria; order Hyphomicrobiales; family Phyllobacteriaceae; genus Mesorhizobium; species Mesorhizobium sp. WSM4841. The sequence continues at coordinate 327,448 of NZ_JBVVQC010000003.1, read as the reverse complement.
TCGTCCATGTTCTCGCCGCCGACAGCGAGCCTCAGGACCGCATCCGGCACACGCGGCGCCACCACGGAAAACGCATCGATCAGCAGGTCGTAGCCCTTGTTGGTGGCGAGCCGGCCGAGCGCCAGGATCGTTCGCCCTTCGAAGCCGAGCCGATGGCGGATCAACCGGCGAGACGCCTCGCTGACGGGGAAGAACCGGTTGTCGTCGTAACCGGGCGGGATCATGTGCACGCGGTCGCGCTCGAGACTGTAGTCCTCGATCAGCATATCCACCTGCGGCGGCGTTGTTGCAATCACCATGGCGCAGCTTCGATAGATGATCGTCTCGTGCTTTATGCGCTCGGTGAAATTGAACTCGGCCTCGAATGTATCGGCCTTGTCCGGGTAGTCCGTCTTCATCTGGCGCTGCTTCCATATGCCGAGGGAATGCGGCGTATGGATGTGCGGGATAGTGAGCGCTTCCGACAGTCGCTGCCCCGCCACGCCCGCATCCCAGTAGTGGCTGTTGATGAAGTCGTAGGAGAGGTTTTCCCTGCGAATCAGGCGCAGCGCGTTTTCACACCACTCGAGAAGGTGGCGGTGAAGATATTCCTTCGGAATAAAATCGCGTCCGCCACAGGCGACACGCAGGACACGAACCCCGTCTGCCACTTCATCGACAGGAGGCTGGTCTTCAAATCGCCGCGTCCAGATATCGACGGCATAGCCCAACTGGGCCAGCTTTTTTGCAAGTTCCAGGACGTAGACCACCTGTCCGCCGGTATCGGCCGCGCCGAGTGGTGGGTTGGCAGCTACGTAGCCGTGGGTTGAAATGAGTGCAATTCGAGGTGTCGCCGCATCCGAGTTGACGTCCGGCATCTGTATCCTTCTCTACGATTCTGCACGCCCGCAGTCGAAAGCGTGCGCCAATTCACAACTATAAGGATTCCACCCTCCATTCGCAAATTCCGAGCATGCGCTCAGGTCAACGCATTTGACGTGATGGTAAGGCAAACCGGCTCTGTCGCATATTTCGGTCACCGAGTTGCCTGGAATCGACGTTCGACGGTTCTTCGAGGATTTACGGTGTCCAACGGCTGCCAATTCGATCAGTCTGTCATCCCTTGCGCCCGTTGGTCTCTGACCTCATCGCCTGAGCCTTCGCGTCCTTGCGGAGAGGGCCGAGTGCGGCATCAACGTCTGTCGGGCGATCCGGTTGCACCAGCCTTCGCTCCACGGTGGGGAAGGGCGTATTTCGTTTGATATTCCACGCGTTGCGCCATAGAGGCGGACTCTCAGGTCGAATCGTGCCGCCGCACTATCTTTGTGTTTGAGCATCGGATTTTTCCCAAAACCGGTTTCCACTTCTGGGTCCAATGTTCTAGACGTGACAGGCACCTTTTCCGGAATTCTGATGGCGGGAGGCGCTGGTGGAAAGCCAGGACGAACAGACGACCGGCGCCAGGGCCGCTGAGGGCAGCCATGCCGACATTTATGGCGAGGACGGCGCCATTCTGTCGTCGTTCTTGGCCCAGATCGGCGCAGCGATCGCCGATCGCGACACGCTGACGCTGAAGCGTGAAGTCGACGACCTGCACCAATCGGAACTCGGCGATCTGCTCGAGGCGCTTCATCCCGAACAACGCCGCGCGCTGGTCGACTTGTTGGGCGCCGATTTCGACTTTTCCGCGCTGACCGAGGTCGACGAGGCGATCCGCCGCGACATCGTCGACAGTCTGCCCAACGCGCAGATTGCCCAGGGGGTGCAGGATCTCGATTCCGACGACGCGGTCTACATTCTTGAGGATCTCGAAAAGGAAGACCAGGACGAGATCCTGTCGCAACTGCCGTTCACCGAGCGGATCAGGCTGCGCCGCTCGCTCGACTATCCCGAAGAGACCGCCGGCCGCCGCATGCAGACGGAGTTCGTCGCGGTGCCGCCGTTCTGGACGATCGGCCAGACCATCGACTATATGCGCGAGGACAATAACCTTCCCGACCGCTTCAGCCAGATTTTCGTCATCGATCCGAGCTTCAAGCTGCTCGGCGCCATCGATCTCGACCAGATCCTGCGCACTAAGCGCTCGATCAAGGTCGAAGAGGTCATGCATGAGACCAGGCACGCCATTCCGGCCACGATGGACCAGGAAGAGGCAGCGCGCGAATTCGAACAATACGACCTTCTCTCCGCCGCCGTCGTCGACGAGAACGAGCGGCTGGTCGGCGTGCTGACCATCGACGACGTGGTCGACGTCATCCAGCAGGAGGCCGAGGAGGATCTGCTGCGCATGGGCGGTGTCGGCGACGAAGAACTGTCGGACAGCATTCTTTCGACTTCGCGCTCGCGCGTTCCGTGGCTGCTCGTCAATCTCGGTACGGCCTTCATCTCGGCCTCGGTGATCAGTATGTTTGGTGCAACGATCGAGGAAATGGTCGCACTTGCCGCACTGATGCCGATCGTCGCCTCGCTGGGCGGCAACGCCGGTACGCAGACGATGACAGTGACCGTGCGCGCGCTCGCCACACGCGACCTCGATATCTACAATGCCGGTCGCGTCATTCGCCGCGAGGTTGTGGTCGGCCTGCTGAATGGCATGGTCATTGCAACGATCCTCGGGCTGGTCGCCGGCTTCTGGTTTCACAATCCCGATCTCGGTTTCGTCATTGCCGCGGCGATGATCGTCAACATGCTGGCTGCGGCACTCGGTGGCATTCTGCTTCCGCTGTTCCTCGACAGGCTCGGCGCCGATCCGGCGATTTCATCATCAATCTTCACGACGATGATTACCGACGTTATCGGTTTCCTCGCCTTCCTTAGCCTTGCCACCTGGTGGCTGCATCTGGGCGCGGGAGCCGGATAAGGCCCTTCAATTGACTTTTACGTAAGTTGCGTGCGAGGTTTCGATGGAGAGCTGCCGGTCGATTCCGGTGCGGGACGAGCCCTTTTGTGAATGAAGGGCATCGCCGCATAATGGGCGATCGCGCCGCTATCCGGGCTTTTGGAGTGACGATGCGGGAATATTATTCGATAACCGAACTGACCCGCGAATTCGATGTTTCGACGCGGACGCTGCGCTTCTACGAGGACGAAGGGCTGGTGCAGCCGGTGCGGCGCGGCCGCACGCGGCTGTTTCGCCCGTCGGACCGGCATCTCATCCGCCAGATCATGCGCGGCAAGAGGCTCGGCTTTTCGATCAACGAAATCCGCGAAATCATCCAGATGTACAAGGAGCCGCCCGGGGAGGTCGGTCAGCTCAACCTGATGATCAAACGCATCGAGGAAAAGCGCGAGGATCTGCGCCAGAAGCGCCGCGACCTCGAAGAGACGCTGGCGGAACTCGATCAGGCCGAGGAATCCTGCGTCGAGCGATTGGTGGAGCTCGGCGTCAACACGTGAGCGGCCTTTTTTGACAATTCTACTCTGGCGGCCAGCTAGTGTGGTTTTCTGCCAGAGCGAATTCTTAAAAAGACCTTGCCGCACGCTTCAAATCCAGCGCCGCACCTTTTTAGCGTAATCCCGGTATTTCTTGCCGAATTTCGCCGTCAGAACTCTTTCCTCGCCCTCGATCGCCATCTTCTGCGTTGCGAAGGCGGCGATGATCGCCAGCGGCAGGAACCATACGATCCCCGAGATAAGGGCGACGCCGATCATCAGCAGCGTGTTGGCCAGATATATCGGGTTGCGGCTGACGGCGAAGGGGCCAGATGTGACCAGGTGATCCGGCACGGCGTTTGGGTGGAGCGTCGTCTTTGCCCGGATCATGGTGCGGATTGCCGTGAACCAGAGTGCGACGACGCCGAACAATGCCACCCAGCCGGCCGCGAACAGGATGTCGCCCAGAAGGCCGCCGATCCATGGCAGCGGATAGAGCAAGCCAAGCGCGATGCTGACGGCGATGGCCGCGACATAGATCAGCGGCGGCCACGGTATAAACCCCGGTTTCGGCTGCCCCGGTTTCTGTTGCCCAGGTTTCTGTTGATGGTCGGTCATTGTGCTCCTCCCTCCATCAAAGTGCTGTCGGCTTTGGCAGTGCAGGCGCCGGCGAGCTCGTCGAGATGTGCCTTCCATTCCGCAGCCTGGTCGTTGCGGTAGAGCTGATCAAGCGTGGCCTCGCCCTCGAGTGTATCGAGCATGCACACACAATAGCTGGAGCAGAACTCCGTGTCGCGCGATTGCTCGCACGAAGTCTGGCATTCTTTCAGGAAGGTGACCTGCCTGGTCTCGACCGGTGCCGGCATGACTTGCGAAAAAAGCCAGATCGAGCCGATCAGCACCGGCTGGTGGATCAGATAGAAGGCGAGGCTGTGCCGGCCGATAAAGACCAGCGGATTTGTCCAGCTGCCGGGCGTCAGGCCTGCCAACCGCGTCAGCAGGCCGGAGGCGGAGGCGAGTTTTGCCGTCGCGATGCCCGCAAGCACAGCGCCGAACCATGGCAACAGCGGGACATAATCGTTGGAGCGCGGGTTGGTTGCCGACAGGCCGACCCACCACAGGGCCGGATGGTCGAAGGTCTCGGACCTGAGGTAGAGCGGCGCGGTTATGACGAAAGCTGCCATAACCAGCGTCAGCAGCGCCGGCAGCCGCAGGAACGCCAGGCCGAGCAGGCTGGCGAGCGCGATCTCATGCAGGATACCGAAAAAGATGAAACTGTCCGGCGTGGCAAGCCTCGTGGCAGCCGATATGGCGAGCGCCGCCCCGGCGACCATGGCGAAGCGTTTCCAGAAGCCGTCCCAGCGGATCAGTTTGCCATGGGCGAGGAACAGGCTGACGCCGACCAGGAACAGAAAGGTCGAAGCGATGCAGCGCGCGTAGAATTTCCACCAGCCGAAGGCGGTCAGGCCGGGATCGGTGTAGCCAAAGAATTCGAGATCCCAGGTGAAATGGTAACTCGCCATGGCAAGCAAAGCGACGCCGCGGGCGACGTCGATGGCGATGATGCGCTTGGATCGGTCCTGAACGGTCGGCGTAGAAATGCTCATGGTCTCGCAATCTGATTCAGCACTGCAAGACGACTATCATGGTTGCCCCAGACAAAAGAAGACAGGGCCAAATCCCGTTGATGCTCAGGGCGTCGGTGAAAGCGCCGTATGCCGCTGACGCACCCATTAGAAGCGATGCGGGCCATATTCCTCGGGCATCAGCACTCCGGCCTCGTGGCGCCGGCCGGCTGGTTCCAGAGACGGCGCATTCGCGCTGGTAGCTGGCGGAATTTGGTTTGCCGGGCACGGCGATTCTGCCTATAGTCGCGGCTGTCGTCGGTTCCGTTTGGAACCGCGCATGAACCCGGAACCGGAATCGGTTCCGGAAAGGTCATGCGCAGAGTCTAAGTGTTAGAGCGTCCTTTGTGCGTCCATTCGGACGCACGGCGCTCTAAAGGGAATGCGGTAAGGGCAAAATTCGCCCAATGCCGTGGCTGCCCCCGCAACTGTGTGCGGTAGTCCTCTCCATATGCCACTGAAGAGTTTCTTTCGGGAAGAGCTTCTTCGGGAAGGTGGGGAAGGGCGCTGATCCGCGAGCCAGGAGACCTGCCGGCGACAGGAGAACTGATTTCTATGCCCTCGGGTGGAGGGCGAAAGGACAAGACATGAATACCGCTTCCGTCTCGCTCGTCGCTTCCGTCTCCTCGCAGTCGCGCTTCGTGCAGCTGGCGCTTGCTGCATTTCTCGGCATTTTCGTCATGGGCTTTGTCGGCTTCTCGCATATCGATGCGGTCCACAATGCCGCCCACGACTATCGCCATTCGATGGCGTTTCCCTGCCACTGACGAGGGGCCGACATCATGACACTGTTTCGCAACGTCGTGTTCATCGCGGCGATCGCAGGGCTTGTGGCTGGCGTCGTTCTCGCCTGCATGCAGGCCTACGCCACCGTGCCGCTCATTCTCAAGGCGGAAGTCTACGAGCAGGCCGGCGGTGGCCACACGCATGACCACGCCGCGGCGCCGGCCGCGAACGCCACGGACGCCAATGCCATGAGTAGCGCCGAACCGGCCGCTCCGGCTGCGGAAGACGAAGGCTGGGCGCCGGCCGACGGTTTCGAGCGCTTCGCCTTCAACGTCGTTGCCAACGTCGTCACCGGCATCGGCTTTGCGCTGATCCTGGTCGCCGCTTCGGAGTTCGCCGGCGGCATCGGCAATTGGCGTCAGGGCCTGTTCTGGGGCCTTGCCGGCTTTGCTGTGTTCACGCTGGCTCCGAACCTTGGCCTGCCTCCCGAACTGCCGGCTATGCCGGCTGCCGATCTCGCCCAGCGCCAGATCTGGTGGACGGCAACTGTGGTAGCGACAGCGGCCGGTCTTGGGCTGCTCGCCTTTCGCAAATCCCTGCCGCTGGCGCTGCTTGCCGTGGCGTGGATCGTGGCGCCGCATATCGTCGGCGCGCCGCAGCCCGACAGTTTTGAATCGCCGATCCCGGAAGCCCTGCACCACCAGTTCGTGGTGGCGGTGACACTGACCAATCTGGTGTTCTGGCTGGTGCTCGGCGCCGTCGTCGGCGTGGTGCGCGGCCGCTTGACCGGCAGCACGACCGGCCTGCGCGACAGCTTTGCCTGATCGCGCTGCTCCCGGCGGCAAGCTGACCCTGGTCATCGGCGGTGCGCGCTCCGGCAAGAGCGCGCATGCCGAAAGACTGGTGACGGCCTGTCCGGCGCCGTGGGCCTATATCGCTACGGCGCAAGCCTATGACGACGAGATGCGCGAGCGTATCGCGCTGCATCGGTCGCGGCGCGGCGAGGGTTGGACGACCATCGACGCGCCACTCGATCTCGTCGGCGCGATTGAGGCGTTGCCTGACGGCCGGCCTGTCCTCGTCGATTGCCTCACGCTGTGGCTGACCAACCATATGCTGGCCGAACGCGACATTGAGGCCGAATGCCGAGGGCTGGCCGATGTGCTGTCGCGGCCGCGCGGGCCATGGTTCGTGGTTTCCAACGAGGTTGGCCAGGGCATCGTGCCCGACAATGCGCTGGCTCGCCGGTTTCGCGATGCCGCCGGCCGGCTCAACCAGCAGGTCGCGGCCGTCGCCGGCACAGTGCTGCTGATGGTGGCGGGACTGCCGCTCAAGGTGAAATGAGATGACCGATATCGACGACAGGGACGAGGAACGCCACCGCGCCAAGATGGCCAAGCGCAAGGCGGTGCAGGACGCAGAGGTCGCGGCAAAGACGGTCGAGAAGGGGCTGCTGATCGTCAACACCGGGCCCGGCAAGGGCAAGACCACTGCCGCCTTCGGGCTGGCGCTGAGGATGCTCGGCTACGGCAGGCGCGTCGGCGTCGTCCAGTTCATCAAGGGCAAATGGCACACCGGCGAGAAGGACGCCTTTGCCGCCTTCGGCGACCGGGTCGTCTGGCACACGATGGGCGAGGGTTTCACCTGGGAGACGCAGGATCTGAAGCGCGATATCGCCGCCGCCGAGTCCGCTTGGGCCAAGGCGCTCGAACTGATGGCCGATCCATCGATCAGCCTTCTGGTGCTCGACGAGCTGAATATCGCGCTGCGCTACAATTATCTCGATCTCGACAAAGTGGTGGCGTCGCTGAAAGGGCGCCGCGAAAACCTGCATGTCGTCGTCACCGGCCGCAACGCCAAACCGGCGCTGGTCGATGCCGCCGATCTGGTCACCGAGATGGGCGTGACCAAACATCACTTTTCCGCCGGCGTTAAGGCGCAGCAAGGGATTGAATTCTGAGGGGTGATTGCGCTTCGGCAGGGCACCCTCAAGCATTGCGGTGCTGGTGGCGGTGACGCTGGTAAAATTGCCGATCTCCCCTTGCGGGGGAGATCGGATCTCACCTGCGGTTTTCGACAACCTCAAGCTGTATTGTTCTTGCTTTGTGCCGGCAGCTATGATACTGATTCTTCTATAGTGCTGATTCGCACCGCCGACCCGCTCGCGAGGCGGGTTTTTGTTTTGCGCTCGATCTCGAGCGTCGATCACGCCATAATGACGACCGCCGAGATCTCCCGAACAGCGCGTCAGCACTAGGTCGGCGACCCTGTAGAGTTTCGGCGCCCGCCTTATGGCAGGGGATAGAATTCTGATCGCTAGGCAAGCTGGAGATTGTTCGTGGAACAGGCGGTAATCGTCTATCTTCTTCTGAAGGACGGTCAATTTGGAGCGTCGCAAGAACGCGAATCCATTTACGCGCTCGAGGATCGGCTAGAGAAAGCTATCGAGGATGCGTCGGTCGGCGAGTTTGACGGTGACTTGTTTGGTGAGGGCGAATGCATCCTCTACATGTATGGGCCAAACGCTGAACGACTTTTTGTTGTAGTCGAACCCGTATTGAGATCTTTTCCCGTAGCTGCCGGTGGATACGCGATCAAAAGGTTTGGCGAGGCAGCCGATCCAAGCGCAAAGGAAGTCCGTGTTACTTGGTAGGTCGGGTTTGCCGACCCATTCGGGCGTCACGCAGCGATAACAATCACCGACAGCAAGCCGAACAGCGCGATCAGCAGAAAGTCGGCTACCCGGTAGAGTTTCAGTGCCCGCCTGATGTCGACACTCTCGGCATCGCGGTGGCCGCCTTCGCCCATGAATGCATCGTCGACCATGACGCCGTCATAGGAGCGCGGCCCGGCGAGCGCCAACCCGAGCGCGCCGGCCATCGCGGCCTCAGGCCAGCCGGCGTTGGGCGAGCGGTGTTTTTTCGCGTCGCGCAGCACTGTGCGCCAGGCGTTGCCGGCATCGGCGTCTTTGACGAAGAAGGCGGCCAGCACGATGAGCAGCGCGGTCAGCCGCGACGCCGGCAGGTTGATCAGATCGTCGAAGCGCGCTGCCGCCTGGCCGAAGGCCTCGTGGCGCGGCGTGCGGTGGCCGATCATCGAATCGGCGGTGTTGGCAGCCTTGTAGGCGACGCCGCCGGCCAGCCCACCGACGCCGATCCAGAAGACGGGCGCGACGACGCCGTCGGAAAAATTCTCGGCCAGGCTTTCGATCGCCGCGCGGCAGACGCCGGCTTTGTCGAGCTTTTTCGGATCGCGGCCGACGATCCGTGAAACGGCAGCACGGCCGATGTCGAGCCCGCCATTGTCGAGTCCGTCGGCCACCTGCTCGACATGCTCGGCCAGGCTCTTCTGCGACAGCAGCGATGTCGCCAGAATTGCCGTGAGGACCAGTCCGGCTGGAATGCCCGAAAGCACGGTTTCAACCGCGAAAGCGATGGTGGCCGGCACCAGCACGATGATCAGCAGTGCATCAATGCCGCGCCGACGACGGACGGCGTCGGAATCAATGGCGCGGTTGAGCCTGCGGTCGAGAAAGGATATCAGCCTACCGAACCAGGTGACGGGATGGCCGATGGCGCCAAGCAGCCAGCCCGGGTAGCCGACAGCGAATTCAACAACCAGTGACAGGAAAGCGATCAGGATCGACATGAAGTCTCTTGATGGAGCGGCGGCAGTGTTGGATCACGGCGGAAGCCTTGGCCGGGCGTTGGCGCTTTTTCCCAATGCGCCGCAGCCCTTCGTCGACCTCTCGACCGGTATCAATCCGCACTCCTACCCGTTTTTCGAGCCGCCCGCCACCGCTCTGTCAAGATTGCCGGAAGCTTCGCGCGCCCGTGAGTTGGCCAACGTCGCGGCAAGCGCCTATGGCGCGCCATCGGCAGCGAATGTGGTGGCGGCACCGGGCACGCAGATCCTGTTGCCGCGCGTCGCCTCGCTGGCGAGCCCCGGCAAGGCGCTGGTGTTTGGGCCGACTTATGCCGAACATCAGCGGGCAGCGGCGATCGTCGGTCATGCGGTGATGGAGGTCGACGATTTCGAGGCCCTGGCAGGAGCCGACCTCGCCATCGTCGTCAACCCCAACAATCCGGACGGGCGCGTCATCGAACGCAAGAAGCTGCTTGGGCTTGCCGGAAGATTGCGCGCCAAAGGCGGAGTGCTGGTCGTCGACGAAGCCTTCATGGATGTCGGCCCGCGCGCGGAAAGCCTGGCCGGCGATGTCGAGCAAGGCAGCATGGTCGTGCTGCGCTCCTTCGGCAAGTTCTTTGGCCTCGCCGGCCTGCGGCTTGGCTTTGCACTGGCCGACGCGCTGACAGTCGAACGGCTACAGGCGCAATTCGGACCGTGGGCTGTTGCCGGACCGGCGCTCGAATATGGCATCCGCGCGCTTGCCGACGTGGATTGGCAGGTCGAGATGCGGCGCCGTCTGGCCGAGGATGCCGCGCGGGTCGATGCGCTGTTCGGCCGCTTCGGCGTTGCTGTTGCCGGCGGCACCACGCTGTTCCGCTATATCAGGCTGGCGGACGCCGCCGGTTTGTTTTCGGTGCTTGGCGAGCGCGGCATCCTGCTCCGCCATTTCTCCGACCGGCCGCATGTGCTGCGCGCCGGGCTGCCGGGCGGGGACGAGGAATGGCAGCGACTCGAATTGGCTCTTGCCGACTGGGCGCAACAACGCGACACCAAGGAGATCAAGCAATGATCCATGTCTGTTCGCTGTCAAAAGTCGAGGAAACCGTCGCGAAGACCGGCGCCGAGCGGCTGCTTTCCCTGCTGGCCGCCGGTACCGAGGTGACGCGGCCGGCCTCGATCGCCCGGGAAAACCATCTGCATCTGGTCATGCACGACATTGCCGTGGCGCAAGAGGGCATGACCATGCCGGGCGAAATCCATGTCCGCAACCTGCTCGATTTCGCGCGCCGATGGGATCGGGCGCGGCCGCTGGTCGTGCATTGCTATGCCGGCATCAGCCGGTCGACCGCCTCGGCCTACATCATCGCGGCAGCACTGGCGCCGAAGCGCTGCGAGGTTGAATTGGCCGAGACGCTGCGCGCGCTGTCGCCGACGGCGACACCCAATCCGCGGTTGGTTGCGGTCGCCGATGCGCTTCTTGATCGCAACGGCCGCATGATCCGCGCGATCGAGGCGATCGGGCGCGGCGCGGAGGCCTTCGAAGGCACGCCTTTTGCGTTGAAGATAGACGGCTGATTCTGGTCAGAGGCCTGATCCGTCCCGATCGGGCTGGGCTGCGCTTGTTTTCACGGCAGCCGTCCAAACTATTTGGTGACCCTTTCCATGTATCGCGTAGCCTCCTCCAAGCCCTTCGGTGCTGGTTCGAACGGTGCGCACTCTTGAAAGCCGAACTTGCGGTAAAGAGTGATAGCACTCGTCATGAATGAAATTGTCACCAGGTTCACTTTTGCGAACTTGGACTGCTCGATAGCATCGAGCGCCGTCGCAAGGAGGCGGGCTCCTACGCCTTTTCCTCGTCCTTCAGGACGCACGAAGAGCTTAACGACCTCGGCAACATCTCCATGGCTGACGTGGCCGACGCAGCCCAAGGCCACAGAGCCAATCCGAGCGAGGTACATCCCTGTGCTGGGCAAGGTGCACTTTTCCAACAAGCTCGCGGCATCGTCAGAATAGTAGGCGGAAATCACGTCTTCCGACGGAAGACCGTGCACGCCGCATTGTGCAACGTCCCATTGACCCATCTCCGCGATGAGTGCGCGGGCTTCATGGAAGTCAGCAAGCGTCAGTGCCTTTGTGACGACAACCATCGCGCACCCACGGATGTGAGACTAGCAACAACCGGCGAGACTTTACTTTACGCACGGTCTGGAAACTAGCGCCATCAAAAGTGGCTGTCTGCCGTGAACCTCAAGCGGGGCGTGTGCAGAAATCCGCATTTCGGCTCACCTTGACCTGAAGTAGACCCCTAGGCCAGCCAGTCGGCCAGCTTCGCCTTGCGCACATCCTTCAACAGGCTGATGAAACCGTCAGCCTGATGGTTGGCGGTAAGCCTGCCTTTTTCGGCCGTTGCAATGCTGGCGTCGCCGACCACGCCGTTCGGGTTGAGATCGGTGGCGATCCAGGCGAAGGCGTGCGTTCCGGTGTGGCGCAGCAGCGAAAATTCCTTTTCAGCGCGGGCGACGTTGGACACGAAATTGTCGGCCTTTGCCATGTCGACCAGATCCGGCCGGAAATGCAGCATCAGCGAGGTCTCGACGTCGCCGCCATGGATGCCGTGGCGGTCCTCAAGCTCTGTATACATGCCGGCCGGCCGGCCAAAGCGCTGCCAGCTTGTCTTCACCGCCAGCATCTTCGCCCGCACGCGCAATTCGCGGGTGATGATGCCCATGATCTCCTCGTTGCCGCCATGCGAGTTGACGACAATCAGTTTCCTTAACCCGGCCCGCGCGATCGACAGGCCAAGCTCGGTCCAGGCCTCGATTAAGGTCGCCGGCGGCAGAGTAAGGGTTCCCGGCGCATGCAGGTGCTCGTTCGACTTGCCCACTGCCTGGACCGGCAGGATGCGGATGTCGAGATCGCCGGGCAAGCGAGCGATCACCGTTTCGAGCATGCCGTTCATGATCGAGGTGTCGGTCGAAACCGGCAGATGCGGCCCGTGCTGTTCGATCGCCGCCACCGGCAGAACCGCGATCGTCGCCTCCGGATCGATGGTGGCGTATTCGGTGGTCCGGTAGTCGCCCCACCACACGCGTTTGTTTGTTCCGGCCATTTTGAACCTCGAAGATACGGAATGCTCGTCTGCGCTGCCCCTCACCCTTACCCTCTCCCCGTGAAGGACGGGGAGAGGGGGATTGCCAGGCGGACGAGGGGCAGCACCAGCCTTTGTCGTGTAACTTGAGATCACTGGCCTGTCGATTCTCAGCCTTCACCCTGCCGCGATGATCTCGATCTCGACCTTGAATTCCGGCCGGGCGAAACCGGAGACGATCATCAGCGTCGAAGCCGGCGCCGGGCTGGTGAACAGGCGGTCGCGAACGTCCATATAGGGTCGCAGGAAGGCGCGGTCGGTGACATAGGCGTTGATGCGGACGATGTCGGAAAGTCCAAGCCCGGCGTCGCCGAGAATCGCGGCGATATTCCCGAAACAGAGTTTGGCCTGTGCGCCGGCATCCTCCGGGATCTGATCGTCCGGAGTGATGGCGACCTGGCCCGAACACAGCACCAGCCGTTTGCCGGGCGGTACCTCGACGCCATGGCTATAGCGGGCGAAGGGCGGCTTGATCGACTTCGGCGTCAGGAATTTGAACATGGAAATCTCCAATCTGATGTGAGCCTAAAGCCGGATTGGCGGCCCCCTCAAGATGCAGTGCATGCTATCAGGGCGATTGTGGACAGGCGTTCAAAAAATAGGCACGATGCCTTCGGTACAGCATGACCCGTCCGGCCTTCGCGCACGACTGTTGCGCAGGCGGGCGGTCCCGGCGATGGCATGTGTCTTGCTTCTTTGAACCGATGGTGTCGAGCCCGGCGCGTGGCGCGCCGGAGCCAATAAAGGGTGGTGTGGATGGACGGAAAATTTAAGATCTCGGCGGGTGCGATCGTGCTGCTTGCCGCAAGTACGCTGAGCGCAGCAGCGAACGAGAAGGTCACCTTCGGCACCAACTGGCTGGCCGAACCGGAACATGGCGGCTACTACCAGGCTGTGGCGGACGGCACCTATGCGGCGTGCGGCGTCGACGTGACGATCATGCAAGGCGGCCCGCAGGTCAGCGGCCGGCCGCTGCTGCTCGCCGGCAAGATCGATTTCTATATGGGCGGCAATTTGCTGTCGGCGTTCGACGCCGTGCAGCAGGGCATTCCGATGCGCGTCGTGGCCGCCGACTTCCAGAAGGATCCGCAGGTCATCATGTCCCAGCCTGGCCAGGGCCTGGACAAATGGGAGGATCTGAAAAACGCCGAGCAGTACATCCTCGGCGACGAGGGCGCGCAGACCTTCTTCCAGTGGATGGTGACGGAACTCGGTTTCGATGCCGCCAAACGCGTGCCCTACACCTTCAATCCGGCGCCCTTCATCGCCAACCAGAAGTCGATCCAGCAAGGCTATGTCACCTCGGAGCCGTTCGCCGTCCAGAAGCAGGGCGGTTTCACGCCGAACCAGTTCCTGCTGGCCGACTATGGCTGGGACACCTATGCGACCACGGTCGAGACCATGCAGGAGACGATCGACAAGCGGCCCGAGGTCGTACAGTGCTTCGTCGATGGTTCGGCCAAGGGTTGGTACAGCTACCTCTACGGCGACAACAAGGCCGCCAACGAGATGATCAAGAAGGAAAATCCGGATATGACGGATGAGCAGATCGCGTTTTCGATCGAGCAGATGAAGAAATTCGGTATCGTCGATTCCGGCGACACGGAAAAACTCGGCATCGGCGCGATGACCGACGCACGCATCCAAAGCTTCTACGACAAGATGGTCAAGGCCAAGGTCGTGCCGGCCGGCGTCGATATCAAGAAGTCCTACACGCTGGCCTTCGTCAACAAGGGCGTCGGGCTCGACCTGAAGAAATAGCGCTCAGGCATGATGCAGGAGAAAGTGGCGCAAGCGCCGGCAAGCGCATCGGGCAAAGGTCCGATGCTGCTGGCGCTGCGCGGCGTCGGCAAGGTCTTTTCCAACGGCGTGACAGCGCTCAGCGACGTCGACCTGACGATCAGGGAAGGCGATTTCCTCAGCCTTCTCGGCCCGTCCGGCTGCGGCAAGTCGACGGCCTTGCGCCTCATTGCGGGTCTGGCGACGCCGACCTCCGGCCTGCTCGACTGGCGCGGCAGCAGCGCCTTCGACCGCTCGAATATCGGCTTCGTCTTCCAGGAGCCGACGCTGCTGCCCTGGGCCGATGTCTTCGACAATGTCTGGCTGCCGCTGCGCCTGAAGGGCGTGTCGCGAGCCAAGGCTGCGCCGGCGGTGATGGAGATGCTGGCGCGGGTTCACCTGACCGGCTTCGAGAATGCCGTGCCGCGCGAACTGTCCGGCGGCATGAAGATGCGCGTCTCGATCGCCCGCGCCATGGTGACCAAGCCGCGTATTTTGCTGATGGACGAGCCGTTCGCGGCGCTCGACGAGATCACCCGCTTCAAGCTCAACAACGATCTCCTGGAACTGTGGCAGGACGAGCGTTTTACCGTCGTCTTCGTCACCCACAGCGTCTTCGAAAGCGTTTTCCTCTCCAATCGCGTTGTTGTCATGGCAGCGCGACCGGGCCGGGTATTCAGGGAACTTGCCATCGATGCGCCCTATCCGCGCAATGAAACCTTCCGCACCTCGCCCGATTATGCCGCGCTCTGCCGCCAAGCGTCCGATGTGCTGATCGGCGCCATCAACTCAACCGCCGGGCCCCATCATGACGGCCATTGAAGAGCAAACTCTGACACTCGACCCCGAGGAGGCGCGTCGCGTGCGCCAGGAGCGGCTCGAGCGGATTGGCCGATGGGTGCTGCCGCTGGCGATCATGATCCTGGCGATCTGGCTGTGGGACCGTATCTGCGTCTGGAATGGCATCCCGAAATATATCCTGCCGCGCCCCGGCGTGGTGTTGCAAACGCTGTTTGACGATGCCGGGCTGCTGTTCTCCTCGCTGCTGGTGACGCTCAGGATCACCTTCCTCAGCCTGCTTCTGGCCGTCATCGGCGGGGTCGGGCTGGCGGTGCTGTTTGCGCAATCGAAATGGGTCGAGATGTCGTTCTTCCCGTTTGCCATCGCCCTGCAGGTGACGCCGATCGTCGCGATCTTCCCGCTGATCAATATCTATGTCGACAACCAGACGACGAAGCTCCTGCTGTGTGCCTGGATCGTCGCCTTTTTCCCGATCCTGTCCAACACCACGCTTGGCCTCAACTCCGTCGACCGCAACCTCCGCGACATGTTCAAGCTCAACGGCGCAACCCGCTGGCAGCAATTGCGCTACCTGCGCCTGCCGGCAGCGATGCCGTATTTCCTCGGCGGGCTGAAGATCGCCGGCGGCCTGTCGCTGATAGGCGCGGTGGTGGCGGAGTTCGTCGCCGGGGCCACCGGCCAGTCGTCTGGGCTTGCCTCGCGCATCATCGAGGCCGGCTACCGGCTCAACGCACCGCGGCTGTTCGCGGCGCTGATCCTGATCTCGTTCACCGGCATTCTGATCTTCCTGGTGCTGTCACTGATCTCGCATCTGATCCTGCGGCGCTGGCACGAGAGCGCGCTGAAGCAGGAGCGATGAAATGTTGGAGATACCGGCCTCTGGTCCTTATCATCTCACCAACGCCCGGCTTCATGCGTCCCTGACGCCGGGACTCTCCGCTGCCTATGACAGCGATGGGTTTGCGCTCGCCGACATCGCCGTCGCCGACGGCAGGATTTCCAGCATTATCGCGCATCGCCAGTCCAATACACCCGCAGAGGCCGTCGACCTCGGCGGACGCATCGTTATGCCGTGCTTCGTCGACTGCCACACGCACATCGACAAGGGCCATATCTGGCCTCGAAAACCCAATCCGGACGGCACATTCATGGGCGCGCTGAACGCAACCGGCGCCGACCGTGTCGCCCGCTGGAGCGCCGACGACGTCGCCCGCCGCATGGATTTTTCACTGCGCTCCGCCTATGCGCACGGCACCAGGGCACTGCGCACCCATCTCGACAGCGTCGCGCCGCAGGAAGAGATCTCCTGGCCGGTGTTCGAGACGATACGGGAGAAATGGCGTGGCCGCATCGAACTGCAGGCGGCCTGCCTGCTCGGCATCGAAGGCGTGCGCGACAAGAAATGGTTCGAGAGACTGGCCAAACGCGTCGCTGCGGCCAAGGGTGTGCTCGGCGTCGTCACCTATATGCTGCCGGACCTGGAAGAGCTTCTCGACCAGGTGTTCGCGCAGGCAATCAAGCATGGCCTCGACCTCGATTTCCACGCCGACGAGACCGATGATATTTCGGCGATCTCGCTGAAGAAGATCGCCGAGGCGGCCCTGTGGAACGGTTTTGAGGGAAACATCCTTGTCGGCCATTGCTGCTCGCTGGCACGCCAGCCCGATCTCGATGTGCTCGACACGCTGGACAAGGTGGCGAAGGCGCGGCTTGCCGTGGTGTCGCTGCCGATGTGCAATCTCTATCTGCAGGACCGGCGCGGCGACAAGACCACGCCGCGCTGGCGCGGGATAACGCTGCTGCACGAGATGAAGGCGCGCGGGATTCCTGTGGCCGTCGCCTCCGACAACACCCGAGACCCGTTCTACGCCTATGGCGATCTCGATATGCTGGAGGTCTACCGCATGGCGACGCGCATCCTGCATTTCGATCACCCGGTCGGCGACTGGCCGCAAGCGGTGACTTCGACACCAGCCCAGGTGATGCGGCTCGATGGCTTCGGCACGCTCGCCGCCGGCGGTGCTGCTGACTTCGTCGTCTTTAGGGGACGGAACTGGACGGAATTGCTGTCGCGGCCCGAATCGGATCGCATCGTCGTACGCGAGGGTCGCGCCATCGAACGCTGCTTGCCCGATTATGCC
This sequence comes from Mesorhizobium sp. WSM4841, assembly GCF_055811515.1. Lineage (NCBI taxonomy): Bacteria > Pseudomonadati > Pseudomonadota > Alphaproteobacteria > Hyphomicrobiales > Phyllobacteriaceae > Mesorhizobium > Mesorhizobium sp. WSM4841. The sequence continues at coordinate 310,250 of NZ_JBVVQC010000003.1, read as the reverse complement.
GAACTCGATGATCTGATGGTGGAATGATGGACCTGGCTGCCCTGAAACGCGATCTCGACGGTCTGAAGATCGACGACCATCCGGCGATCGTCCAGCAGAAGAGCCGCGACTTCTACTGGTACAGTCCGGTGCTGAAGCTGCAGCTCGACCATGTCGCCGGCGACATGATCGTGACACCGATGACGGAAGACGAGGTGATCCGTGTGCTTGCCGCTTGCCACCGGCATGGCGTTCCGGTGACGCCGCGCGGCAGCGGCACCGGCAATTACGGGCAGGCGATGCCTTTGTCCGGCGGCGTCGTCCTCAATCTCGCCGAGATGAATGCAGTCAAGACGATCGCGCCCGGCCGCGTCGTGACCGGACCGGGTGCGGTCCTCGCCGAGATCGACAGAGCGACGCGCGCGCATTCCGGCCAGGAGCTGCGGATGTCGCCATCGACCTACAACACGGCGAGCATAGGCGGCTTTGTCGCCGGCGGTTCGGGCGGTGTCGGCTCGATCCGCTGGGGTGGCCTGCGCGACCTCGGCAATGTCATCCGGCTGCGGACCGTGACGATGGAGGCGGAGCCTCGCATCATGGACCTTACCGGCGAGGAGGTGCTGAAGGTGATGCACGCCTACGGCACCAATGGCATCATCACCGAGGTCGAGATGCCGCTGACCGCTGCTTACGACTGGATCGACGTCATCGTCGGCTTCGACGACTTCATGGATGCGGCCGGCTTCGGCAATGACCTGGCCATCCAGGACGGCATTCTGGCGAAGCTGATCACGCCGATCGCCGCGCCGATCCCCTATGACTATTTCAAGCGGCATCAAAGGTTCTTCCGGCGCGAGCAAAGCATCGTCGTCTGCATGATCGCGCCGCAGGCGATGGACGCCTTTGTCGCCCTCACGGGACGCAGCAAGGGCGACATCGTCTTCCGCGCCGACAAGGAGGCCGATCTCAAGGGCCTGCCGCCGGCCTATGAGCTGACCTGGAACCACACGACGCTGCGCGCTATCAGGGTCGACCCTGATATTACCTATCTGCAGACCCGCTATCCTTCGCCGGATCACCTCGCTTACGTCAAGGCGATGATCGACCGCTTCGGCGACGAAGTGCCGACACATCTCGAATTCATCCGCTTCGACGGCGCGATCGGCGTGGCCGGGCTGCCGTTGGTGCGCTTCACAACGGCGGAGCGGCTCGACGAGATCATCCGCATCCACGAGGACAATGGCTGCTGGGTTTTCAATCCGCACCGCTACACGCTGGAAGAGGGCGGTATGAAGCAGACGGACGAGGTGCAGCTCGCCTTCAAGCGCGAGACAGACCCGCAAGGGCTGCTCAATCCGGGCAAGATGATCGCCTGGGAAAACCCGGACTACGACTATCGCTCGGGCAAGTCGTTCCTGTTCAAGGGGTTGCAGAAGGCGGGGTGATGAACATCCTCGTTCTCTACGCCGATCCGGTCGAGACCAGCTTCAATGCCGGTTTGCACAAGGTGATCGTCGAGCGGCTGACGGTCGCCGGCCACGCGGTCGACGACTGCGATCTCTATGCCGAGAATTTCGATCCGCGGCTGACGCGGGCCGAGCGGCTCGGCTATCACGACGAGCGCGGCGCCGGTGATCCGGCAGCGCCCTATGTCGAGCGCCTGCTGCGGGCAGAGGCGCTGGTGCTGTCGTTTCCGGTGTGGAACTTCGGCTATCCGGCGATCCTGAAAGGCTTTTTCGACCGCGTCTTCCTGCCTGGCGTCTCGTTCAAGCTGGTCAATGGCAAGGTACAGCCGTCGCTGCACAACATCCGCAAGCTGGCGGCGGTCACCACCTATGGCGGCAGCCAGTTCCACGCCATGCTGATGGGCGACCCGCCGCGCAAGCTGGTCAAGCGTGTGTTGCGCGCCGCGGTCAAGCCAGGTGCCTCCGTGTCCTATCTCGCACATTATTCGATGAACCTGTCGACCGATGAAACGCGGAAGAGATTCACAGCGAAGGTCGCGGCCAGCATGGAAGCGTTCTGATGCGGGTCCTGGTGGTTTACTGCCATCCTGTGCCCGAAAGCTTTTGCGCCTCGATCCGGGATAGTGCCATCGAGGTGCTGAAGGCGAGGGGCTGGGAGGTGCGGCTGCTCGACCTCTATGCGGAGAATTTCGATCCGGTCATGGGCTGCGGCGAGCGACGCTCCTACAATGAGCACGCCCCGCAGGATCCGGCGCTTAAGCGGCATATCGAAAATCTCAGTTGGGCCCAGGCAATCCTCTTCATCTATCCGACATGGTGGTATGGGCTGCCGGCAATGCTGAAGGGCTGGCTCGACCGGGTCTGGGCGACCGACGTCGCCTTCCGGCTGCCGGCCGGCAATGGGCGGATCCAGTCGCTGATGAGGCATGTGACGAAGATAGGGGTGATCACGACCTGCGGCGCACCGACCTGGTGGAGCGTCGTCGTCGGCCAGCCGGGACGCAAGACAATCCTGCGCGGCATGCGGGCGCTCTGCGCCACCCGCTGCAGGACGTTCTTTCTGGCGCACTACCTGATGGACTCATCGACACCGAAGACGAGGGCGGCGTTTGTGGAGAAAGTGCGAACGAAGCTGGAGCGGTTTTGAGCTACATCCGCACCCGTTCCGACTTCGGATCATACATCGGCTTCAGCGATGCCTCGGCGGCGAAGCGCTCGCCTGCGATTTCGATCGCGTAGGACGACGACAGCACATCCGCCTCACTCTCGCCTTGGCACGGCACGTAGCCTAGGCCGATAGCGCCGCCGATATGATGGCCGTAGTTGCCCGAGGTGACCGGGCCGACAATCTTGCCGTCGCGCAGGATCGCTTCGTTGTGGAAGAGCAGCGGTTGCGTGTCTTTCAGGCGGAACTGCACCAGCCGCCGGTTCAATCCGGTTTCCTTCTTCCTCAGCACGGCATCGCGGCCAAGAAAATCGCCCTTGGCGGTCTTCACTGCGAAGCCGAGGCCTGCCTCCAGCACATTGTCCTCGTCGGTGATGTCGTGGCCGAAATGCCGGAACGCCTTTTCGATGCGGCAGGAATCCAGCGTGTGCAGGCCGCAGAGTTTCAGGCCGACATCGGCGCCGGCCTCCTCGATCGCCTCGAACACGTGGGCTGCCTGATCGGTCGAGACATAAAGCTCCCAACCCAGTTCGCCGACATAGGTCACACGATGGGCACGGGCCAGCCCCATGCCGATTTCTATCTCCTGAAACGTTCCGAATGGATTGGTTTCGTTGGAGAAATCGTTCGGGCTCAGCTTTTGAATCAGCTTCCTCGCATCCGGACCCATCAGGCAGAGCACGGCTTCGGCAGCGGTCACATCAGTGATCACGACGAATTCATCGGAGAGGTGTTTTTTTAGCCACGCGAGATCGCGCTGCAGCGTCGCGCCGGGCACGACGAGGAAGAAGGCGGTTTCCGACAGGCGCGAGACGGTGAGGTCGCTCTCGATGCCGCCGCGCTGGTTGAGCATCTGGGTGTAGACGATCTTGCCCGGCGCCACGTCCATGTCATTGGCGCAAAGCTTTTGCAGGAAGGCGCAGGCATCGCGGCCCTCGACACGGATCTTGCCGAAGGAGGTCATGTCGAACAGCCCGACACCGTTCCGGACCGCCAGATGTTCGTCGCGCTGGTTGTCGAACCAGTTCTGCCGTTTCCAGGAATAGCGGTACTCGCGCTCCTGGCCGGGCCTAGCATACCAGTTGGCGCGCTCCCAGCCGGCGACTTCGCCGAACACCGCGCCGCGCGCCTTCAGATGTTCGTGCAGTGGCGAGCGCCTGATGTTCCGCGAGGTCGCCATCTGACGGTACGGGAAATGGTCGGCGTAGAGCAGGCCGAGCGTCTCGGAGACGCGCTCCTTCAGATAACGGCGGTTCTTCTGGAACGGCTGGACGCGGCGGATATCGACCTCCCACAGGTCGAAGGGTGCCTCGCCGTCGTTGATCCATTGCGCCAGGGCCATGCCGGAGCCACCGGAGGAGACGATGCCGATCGAATTGTAGCCGGTCGCCATCCAGTAGCCGGAAAGCTCCGGCGCCTCGCCAAGATAGTAGCGGTCGTCGGGGGTAAAACTCTCGGGACCGTTGAAGAAGGTGTGGATGCCGGCGCTGGCCAGCATCGGCATGCGGTTGACGCCCATTTCGAGGATCGGCTCGAAATGCCCGAAATCCTCGGGCAACTGGTCGAAGCAGAAATCTTCGCTTATGCCGTCCATGCCCCAGGGCTTGGCCACCGGCTCGAAGGCACCGAGCATCATCTTGCCGGCGTCTTCCTTGTAGTAGGCGCATTCGTCCGGCACGCGCAGCACCGGCAGGCGGGCCAGGCCGGGGATCGGTTCGGTGACGAGGTAAAAGTGCTCGCAGGCATGCAGCGGGATGGTGACGCCGTTCTGGCGCCCGAGCTCGCGCGCCCACATGCCTGCGCAATTGACGACGACATCGGCTTCGATCATGCCTTGCTCGTCGCCCTGCGTCCAGGAAACGCCGGTGACGCGATCATCCCTGGTATGGACTTTCGTGACCTTCACATTTTCCACGATCGTCGCACCGCGCTGACGCGCACCCTTGGCCAGCGCCATGGCGATATTGGCTGGGTCGCATTGGCCGTCGAGCGGTAGATGCACGGCGCCGACTACATCGGAAATGTTGAGATGCGGATACATCTCCTTGACTTCACCAGGCGAAATCTCGCGCACGTCGACATCGAAGGCGCGGGCGAGAGACGCCTGCCTATAAATCTCGTGCTTGCGCTCCTCGGTCAGCGCCACGGTGATCGAGCCGACCTGGCGCATGCCGGTGCCGACATCGGTTTCGGCTTCCAGCTTGATGTAGAGATCGGCCGAATATTTCGCCAGCCGCGTCATGTTCTGCGAGCCGCGCAACTGGCCGATCAGGCCGGCGGCGTGCCATGTCGTGCCCGATGTCAGCTGCTTTCGTTCGAGCAGCACGATGTCGGTCCAGCCGAGCTTGGCCAGATGGTAGGCGACCGAGCAGCCCGAGACACCGCCGCCGATGATGACGGCCCTTGCTTTCGTAGGGATGACTTTGGTCGGAATGGTTTTGGGGGGCAGGGCGCTCATGCAGCCTCACGGCGATAGCTGGAAGCAAAGCGGCGCAAGCGAGTGGCTGCTTCCAAAAGCACCGCCTCGGGCTGGCAGAGGCTGACGCGAATATGGCCGGCGGCCGCCTCGCCGAAGCTTGAGCCCGGCATCACGCCGACCTTTTTCTTGTCGAGGAGAGCCCAGGCGAATTTCTCGTCGTCCGGCTCGAGAGCCGAGATGTCGAGCATGACATACATGCCGCCTTCGGAGCCGCGCACGGTGACGTTGTTCATGCCGCGCATGGCATCGAGGACGATGGTGCGCCTTGCAGCATAGCGTTCGGCAATTTCCTTGACGCCGTGGCCGTTTTCCAGCGCCTCGGCGCAAGCGAGGCTGATGAAGGCCGGCAGGCCGTAGGTCGTCACCAGATTGAGGCTGGTCAGCAGCGAGATCATCTCTTCGGGCCCGGTCAGCCAGCCCATGCGCCAGCCGGTCATGCCGTGGCTCTTCGACATGGAATTGATGACCAGCGTGCGATCCGCCATGCCGGGCAACGAACGCGGCGAGATGTGCTCGCCACCGCCCAGCGTCCAATAGACCTCGTCCGACAGCAGCCAGAGGTCATATTCCCGGCAGATCTGCGCCAGCTCTTCAAGCCGCTGGCGCGAATAGACAGCACCCGTCGGGTTGTTCGGCGTGTTGATGAGGATGGCGCGCGTGTTCGGCCGAAGCGCCGCGCGAATGTCGGCTTCTCGCGGCTGAAAACCATCCTCGGCGGGCGTCTCGACCACCGTGAAATCGGCGCCCGCTGCACTGAACGTGTTGGGGTAGGTCGCGTAATAGGGCGCGACCACGATGGCATGGTCGCCCTGGTCGAGAACGGCCTGCACCGCCGCATACAGCGCTGCTTGTCCGCCTGGCGTGGCGATGACCTGATCGGAGTCGGTCACAATGCCGGTGCAGGCGGTCGAGGCGGCCGCCATTGCCTTGCGCAGGCGCGGAATGCCGGCAAGCGGGGTATAGTGGTGGTTGCTGGCGCGAACCGCGGTCACGCAGGCTTCGATCGTCTGCGCCGGCGTGTCGAAATCATGGTCGCCGACCGACAGCATGATGATGTCCTCGCCGGCCTGCTTGCGCGCCCAGGCGGCGGAATGAACCTCCCAGCCGTCCTTGCCGGAAGGTACGATGCCGGAAATGCGCGATGATGGTCTGGGCATTATGCTACTCCCGAAATTTCGTAGCCGGCCTGTTCGAGCCGGTCGCGCAGGGCGGCGATATGGGGCGGTCCGACTTCGCAGCAGCCGCCGACGATGTTGGCGCCGGCCTCGACCCAGCCGATCGCCTGGCCGGCATAGGCATGCGGATCGAGGTCGTGGCGGGCGTGCAGCACCTCCACGGTGCCGCCATGCTTGAGCGCATCAATCGAGGTGAAGCCGTTGGCATAGGCGCCAACCGGACCGCCGAGGCCTATCAGTTCGGGCAGCGCTGCAGCGATCGCTTCGGGCCGGCAGCAATTGATCAGTCTAGCTGCGACCGGCAGCCCGTCGAGAGCGCTCGACGCAGCCGCTATGGCTTCGCCGCTGCGCAGGCGCGGCGTGCCGTGATCGGCAAGCGTCCACGACACCCACACCGGCTTGCCGCTTTCCGAAGCCGCGGTGACAGCGGCGCGCGCCTCCTCGGCCGACGCCATGGTCTCGCACAGGAACAGATCGACGCCGTCAGCCTGCTCGGCAACGATGCGGCGGTAGATGTCGAGCGTATCCTGGAAGGAGATCGTCAGTGCCGGTGCATAGCTGCCGAACAGCGGCGACAGGCAGCCGGCGATGGCCGCATCGCCGGCCTGGTCGCGAGCTTGCCTTGCCAGTTCTATGCCGCGCTTCTGCAGCGGCTTGAACAGCTCTTCCGCGCCCTCCCGCGCCAGCCGCTCGGGCGTCGCGGAATAGGTGTTGATGGTGACGACGCGGGCACCGGCCCGGATGAACTCCGCATGCAGGTCGCGCACCAGGTCCGGTTCGTCGATCAGCACCCTGACCGACCATAGCGGGGTGGGTTCGGAGCTGCTGCGGCGTACCAGTTCCTGGCCCATGCCGCCATCGGTGAGAATGACAGTCTTCACGCGCGCAACCTCTCGTTCGTTGGATCCCACAGCGGTTCGTCCTTCTGCACGATTGCCCTGAAGCGCTCGCCGAAGATTTCGACCTCGACCGCGGTTCCCGGCTCAGTAAGATCGGCGCGCAGCATGCCGAGCGCGATCGATTTGTCGATGCGATGACCCCAGCCGCCGGACGTCGTCTCGCCGACGATCCGGCCGTCATGCCACAGAGTCGACATATAGGGCGCATCGCAGTCGCCGGGGTTTTCGACGACCAGCGCGACGAAACGCTTCTTGACGCCCTGCTGCTTCTCGTTCTGCAGTGCCGCCTTGCCGCGGAATTCCGGCTTGTCCCATTTCACGAAACGCTCCAACCCGCCCTGCAGGATCGAATAGTCGGTCGACAGGTCGCCTTTCCAGGCGCGGTAGCCTTTTTCGAGCCGCAGCGAATCCAGCGCGTACATGCCGAACGGCTTCAGGCCATTCTTCTGGCCAGCCGCCCAGACGGCGTCGAAGATGGCGGCGGTGTCGTCGACCTTGGTGTGGATTTCCCAGCCGAGTTCGCCGGCGAAGGACACACGCATAAGCCTTGCCCAACGGCCGGCGATTGTCGTCTCCTGGTGCGTCAGCCAGGGCAGAGCAAGGTCGGCGGCGCAGACATCGGCGAGGATTTTTCGCGCGTTGGGACCGGCGAGGACCTGCGTGGCGTATACCTCCGTCCGATCGATCAGCTTGAAGGAAGCGTCCTTCGGCATGCGGGATTTCAGCCACTCGAAATCATGCCACTGCGCCACCGCGGCGGTGATCAGCGTCATCAAATTCTCGTCGTGCCGCACCACTGACATTTCGGTGACGATGCGGCCCTTGTCGTCGGCGAAATAAACGAGGCCGATGCGGCCCGGTTTCGGCACCAGCCCGGTAACCTGTTGGCTCAACCATTCGGCAGCGCCCGGACCGTCGAGTTTGAAGCGGGAAAAACCAGGCAGATCCAAAATGCCGGCGGCGTCGCACACGGCGAGGCATTCTTCGCGGATGCGGTGCTGCCAGGGCCCATCGCGGCGGAAGGTCAGCGTCGCGGCTTCCGAGACGTCGTCGCCGGCCTGCGCGTACCAAGTGGCGCGCTCCCAGCCATTATAGGCGTCGAAGCGGGCGCCGAGCGCCTTGATGCGATCGTGGATCGGCGACAGCTTGCGGTCGCGCCCAGCCGGCCAGGCATGACGCGGGAACTGGATGGCGTATTCGTTGCCGTAGATCTCCATGCCCTTGGCGACGCAGTAATCCGGGGCCGAGGCAAAGCTGGTGAAGCGGCGCGGATCGCAGGACCACATGTCCCATTCGGTCTGGCCCTCAGTCACCCATTCGGCCAGCACCTTGCCGGCGCCGCCGCCCTGGGCGATGCCGAAGGTGAACACGCAGGCTTCGAAGGCGTTCGGCACGCCGGGCATCGGCCCGATCAGCGGGTTGCCGTCCGGCGCGTAGGGGATCGGGCCGTTGATGACCTTGGACAGGCCGGCGGTGCCGAGGATCGGCACGCGGGCGACGGCATCGGCCAGATAGTCCTCCAGCCGGTCGAGATCGTCGGGAAACAGCTGGAACGAAAAATCATCGGGCATCGGGTCGTTATGGCCGACCCAATGCGCACGGCAATTGCGCTCATAGGGGCCGAGATTCATCCCGTTCTTTTCCTGGCGGAGATAGTAGGAGGTGTCGACGTCGCGCAGCAGCGGCAGTTTCTTGCCTTGCTCCTTCGACCATGCGGCCAATTCGGGGATTTCCTCGAACAGGATATATTGATGGCTCATCACCATCATCGGTACGTCGCGGCCGAACATCTTGCCGACTTCAGCCGCGCGGTAGCCGGCGGCGTTGACGACGATCTCGCAGCGGACCTCGCCCTGCGCGGTCTCGACCACCCACTCGTCCTTCTCGCGGCGCACGCCGATGACCGGACAGAAACGGATGATCGTCGCGCCCATGTCGCGAGCGCCCTTGGCCAGCGCCTGGGTCAGCTGCGCCGGGTCGATGTCGCCGTCGTTCGGATCGTAGAGCGCGCCCTTCAGCTCATGCGTTTCGATGAACGGGTAGCGGCGCTTGATCTCGTCGAGCCCGACCACGTCGATGTCCATGCCCTGATAGCGGCCCATGCCCTTGGCACGCTGGAACTCCTGCATGCGCTCGGCCGTATGGGCCAGCCTGAGCGAGCCGGTGACGTGATAGTTCATGGGATAGCCGACTTTGTCGGCCAGCCCACGATAAAGCTCGGTCGAATAGCGCTGCATGTTCATCAGCGACCATGACGAGGAGAAGGTCGGCACGTTGCCGGCCGCATGCCAGGTCGAGCCGGAGGTGAGCTCGTTCTTTTCCAAGAGCACGCAATCAGTCCAGCCCGCCTTGGCGAGATGGTAGAGCGAGGAGGCACCGACGACACCGCCTCCGATGATCACCACACGTGCCGTGGTCGGCAAACCGGCCATATTCTTCTCCAAACCTTCAATAGACGGGTGGCGAAACCACCCAGATGACTACCGCCGGCTCCGCTCCAGGATTGCGCCAGCGGAACGGCTTGCCGTCGAAGCGAAAGGAGTCACCCTCACCAAGCCGGTGCCAGACGCCTGATATCTCGATGTCGAAGCTGCCGGAAGCGACATACCCGGCTTCCTCCGTCGGCCGGCGCGCCTCGGTCTTCAGTTCAGCACCCGGCGCGAAGACCGAACGCAGCATCTCGAAGCTACCGCCGAGATCGGGCGACAGAAGCTCCTCCACCAGGCCGGAATCGCTTGTACCAAGCGTGCGGCGGCTGCCGGCGCGCACGACCACGCCGCGCTCGTTCTCGACGGGCACGTCGTGGCTGAAGAACAGGCTGACCGGCACGCCGAACAATTCGGCGAAGGCTCTGAGATCGCTAAGCGATGGGATCGACAGACCGCGCTCGACCTGACTGACCCAGCCGACGGAGCGGCCGAGCTTCAGGCCAATCTCGGCAAGCGTCAGCCCGCGCGCCCGGCGCAGCGCCCTGATATCGCCGGCCAGCAGCCGTTCGCGGTTTTCCTGCTCCGATCTGATGGCGGTTGAGGGCAAAGCCATTTCTCTTGGTGAAAAGCCCTTTTGGTGAAAAATACGGGGCGAATTTCATGAGAAGTCAAGTTCGTGAAAAAATCAATAGTATTTTCATGAAGCCCCAAGATTTACTTGCGCCATTTTGACGGTTCAGGCAAAGGGCTCGGCTACGAACGGCGAGTTGAGGGGCGTCCGGTTGAGACCCACGATAGAGCGCCGCGCGTCCAATTGGACGCGCAAAGGACGCTCTATCATTTCTAGACTGCGCATGATCTTTTCCGGAAACCGATTTCCGGTTTCCGGGGTCATGCGCTAAGGACGGCCCATGCTGGAAAACAACACCCGAATTGCCAAGGATGCGGCGATCGTCGACGAGGCGATAACCTCGCGCCGTTCGGTGCGTGCCTTCCTGCCCGACATGGTCGATGACGAGACGATCCGCGCCATTCTCTCTGTTGCCGCGCGTGCACCTTCGGGCACCAACATGCAGCCCTGGCGGGTCTACGTCACCAAAGGCGAGGTCAAGCAGCAGATCACTGACGCCATCCTCAACTCCGGCATCCGCGCCGAAAAGGCCGAGTGGGACGAGTATCGCTACTATCCCGACCAGTTCTTCGAACCCTATCTCACCCGGCGGCGGGCCAACGGCTTCGGCCTCTACGGCGTGCTCGGCATCGGCCGACGCGAGGTGGACAGGATGCGCGCGCAGCACGACCGCAACTTCGTCTTCTTCGATGCGCCGGTCGGCATGATCTTCACCGTCGACCGGCGGCTGAACAAGGGATCGTGGATCGACTACGGCATGTTCCTGCAGAACATCATGGTGGCGGCACGGGGCAGGGGCCTGCACACCTGCCCGCAGGCCGCCTTTGCACCCTATCACAAGCAGATCAGGCCGGTGCTCAACATTCCCGACGAGGAGATCGTCGTCTGCGGCATGGCGCTCGGCCATGAGGACACGTCCAAGCCCGAAAACGAGTTCCGCACCGACCGCGCGCCGCTGGAAGAGTGGGTGACGTTCGCCAAGTGAGGGTGACGATACGCCGTTCTCGGTCTACTGTACCTCGTAACCGACTTCCTCGCTGGCATGGCAGAGCGCCTTCCAGAACGAGCGCGCAAACGAGCGGAATACATAGATGTCGAACTGGTCGGCGCCGGTGCGCTGGATCTGCGCGAAGACGTCATGATGCATGGTCGAGCGGCCGGCACCGACCGGGAAGGCCGGCAGCGCGAAGTCGATGGCGAAGAATTTCGCCAGCACCCATTCGGCCTTCGGTCCGGCGATGCGGATCGCGGTGCGGCCATGCGACAGGTCGGTCACCGTGCCGATCGCCGGGGTGACGACATTGGCAAAGGCCGATGCCAGGCCTTCGGCCTCATCGACGACAGTGAATTTTCCCGGCGCAAAGCCGAACACCGACCTCACGCCGTCGGTGCTGCCGGCGCCGGCGCCATCGGGCAGAGCGAGGCCGGTAACAGTGCGGATACCTGATATCAACTCCTTCTCCTGGCCCGGCCAGGCAGCGAGCTGCAGGATCGTCCCCGGCCTGGTTTCGGAGAGGATGACATCGACGCCGTGTTCGAAATCGCCGTGCGAGCCGGTGCGCAGTTCCGGCTCAAGCGGTGCCAACTCAATCGGTGATTGGCGCTCAACCATGCATGCGGCTCCCGTCCGGATCAAAGAAGTGGTTGGAGACGATCTCGACCGGGCCGAACCGGTTGCGCAAGGGATCGGAGATATGGGCGCGCGTGCCGCGCCGCGCCTTGCCGTCCTTGACCAAACCGAGCGCGATGTACCTGCCGAGCGCCGGCGAATAACAGCAAGCTGTGATGTGGCCGATGGAATCGTGCGGATTGGCTTCGTCAAGCGCCTCGACGATGTGCGCGCCGCCGTTGAGCGGCTGGTTGTCCAGCGAAACCAGGCCGACGAGTTCCAGACGGCCGGGCGCGATCAGGCCCTCGCGATCCATCATCGCCGAGCCGATGAAGGGCTTTTTCCTGGACAGCATCCAGTCGAGATGCAGGTCGCGCGCCGTGGTGCGGCCGTCGATCTCGGCGCCGGTGACGTGGCCTTTTTCGATGCGCATCGTGCCCAGCGCCTCAAGCCCGTAAGTCACCAGTCCGAACGGCTTGCCGGCTTCGATCAACGCTTCCCAGACATGGGTGCCGTAGCCGGCGCCGGAGTAAACTTCGAACGCCATTTCGCCGGAGAAGGAAAGCCGGCAGATCATCACCGGCACACCCGATATCTTGCCGTGCACGATGCCCATGAAGGGCAGTGCGGCATTGTCGACGGCAGTGCCGGTGACGCAAGCAGCAAGAATGGCTCGCGCCTTTGGCCCGCCGATCGCCGCACCCGCCCATTCGTCGGTCACCGAGGTGACATGGACCTTCAGCTCCGGCCAGATGACGTCGAGGAAATACTCCAGATGCTGCATCACCTTGCCGGCATTGGCGGTGGTGGTGGTCATCAGGAAGTCCTGTTCGCCGATCCGCCACGTCGTGCCGTCGTCGAAGGCGAGGCCGTCCTCGCGCAGCATCAGCCCGTAGCGGGCCTTGCCGACGGCCAATGTCGAGAACATGTTGGTGTAAACCCTGTCGAGGAATTCCGCGGCGTCCGGGCCTTGCACGGCGATCTTGCCCAGTGTCGAGACGTCGACGATGCCGGCGCTCTCGCGCGTCGCCCTGGCTTCGCGCACATAGGCCTGCTCGATCGTCTCGCCTGAAAGCCCGTAGATCATCGGGCGATACCAGAGGCCGGCCGAATACATGGTTGCGCCATTGGCGACGTGCCAGTCATGCATCGGCGTCAGCCGCTCGGGCCTCAGGTCGCCGAACCGTTCGGCGGCCAGCGAGCCGATCGACACGGCCGAAAAGGGCGGACGAAAACGGGTCGTACCGACTTCGGGAATCGGCTTGCCCAACGCTTCGGCCATGATGGCTAGGCCGGGTATGTTGGAGCTCTTGCCCTGGTCGGTCGCCATGCCGAGCGTGGTGTAACGCTTCAGATGCTCGACCGAGATGAAGCCTTCGCGATGCGCAAGCCGCACATCCTCCGCGGTCACATCGTGCTGGAAATCGACGAAGCTTTTTCCATCGGCCCTGATCTCGAACACCGGCGCCGGATCGGGATCGCCAGGTGCGGCTTCGACGACCGGCAAGGCCGCTGGCGTACCCGTTCCACCCGCCGCGGATAGGCCGGCGGCGCGGCCTTCGGCGATTGCCTCGGCGGTGGAAAAGCTGCCGGTGAAGGCGCCGGCGCCAATCCACTGCTGTGTTGGCTTCGGTGGCAGGAAGGCCTGTCGGGCGGCATTCCATTCCGCCTTGGCGCCGGCCTGGCTGGCCAGATGGATGGTCGGCGACCAGCCGCCCGACATCAGCAGGCAGTCGGCTTGAATGCTGCGCGCCTCGCCGGCAAGCGCGCCGTTGACCATGTCGAAGCGCTGCACCTTGATGCCGGACAGCGCCTTGCCGCCTTCGGTGGCGACCACGGCGTGACCGGAAAGGATTTTGGCTTCCGCTTCATCGGCGAGCTCGCGCATCTCGCTCGAAAGCTCCGGCCGCACGTCGACGATGGCGACAATCGCCGCACCGGCCTTCTTCAGCGCCAGGGCGGAGCGATAGGCGCTGTCATTGTTGGTGAAGAGCGCGATCCTGTGGCCCGGCAGCACGCCGTACTCGTTGGCATAGCGCTCGGCGGCTTGGGCCAGCATCACGCCTGGCCGGTCGTTGCCCGGAAACACCAGCGGCCGCTCGAAGGAGCCGGTGGCCAGGACCACCGACTTGGCGCGAATGATCCAGTAGCGATGGCGCGGCTCGCCCTTGCCGGGCCTCTCCTTGTGGTCGGTAACCCGTTCGAGCGCGGCGAGCACGTTGCCGTCGTAATAGCCCCAGACCGTGGTGCGCGGCAGCAGGCGGACATTGTCATAGGCTTCGAGCTGGCCAGCGGCTCGCGCTGCCCAGTCCGCCCCGGGCATCCCGTCGATCGTCTCGCCCGACCAGTTGGCCGAACCGCCGAAGCGCGGTTCGAGCTCGCTGAGGATGACGCGCGCGCCCTGATCGGCGGCTGCCCTGGCGGCCATCAGTCCGGCCGGACCGGAACCGACCACCAGCACATCGCAGAAGGCGTTCATGCGCTCATAACGTGCCGTGTCGGCAGCGGTCCCGGCGCGGCCGAGACCGGCGGCGCGACGGATGAAATGCTCGCAGAACATCCAGAAACGCGTGCTCTTCAGCGGGCCGATCGCGGGTCCCATGAAGGTCTTGTAATAGAAGCCGGCGGACAGAAGCCTGCCGCCGAGCTGGTTGGCGGCGCTGACATCCCAGGCCAGCGATGGAAAGCGGTTCTGGCTGACAGCGGTCAGCCCGTCATAGATCTCGACCATGGTCGCGGCGATGTTGGGCTCGCGAACCTCGTCCCGCAATACCGTCACCAGGGCGTTCGGCTCCTCGACGCCTGATGTCAGCACGCCGCGCGGGCGGTGATATTTGAACGAGCGCCCGAACAGGGTGACGCCGTTGGCCAGCAGCGCTGAGGCAAGCGTGTCGCCGGCATGGCCGGTGTAGGGCGTGCCGTCGAAGGTGAACCGGATGGTCCGCAGCCGGTCGATCCGGCCACCGGCATCGGTGCGGCGCGGGCTCATGTCTTGCCCTCCGCCTTGTGCCGAGCAGCTGACTTGTGGTCGCCGCGCGTGAAGGCGACGCTGGAGATCTCGTGCGTCAGCGTGTTGCGCACAACCCTGAGATGGGCGCGACAACCGCCGGAATGCTGCCAGATCTCGTTGTGGTCGCCCGCCGGGTTCAACCTGTCGTAGACATAGGCGTTCCAGGCATCGAGGTTCTGCGAGCCAGGCTGAGGGCGCTCGCGGTTGCCGTCACCCTGATAGGTGAATTCGATGACGTCGCGCGGGCCGCAATAGGGGCAGGTAATCAGCATGCGATTGTATCTTCTCGTTTGACCATGGTCTTGGCCGAAAACCGGTTTCCACTTTTTGCTACGCTGACCTTCGGTTCGGGATCATGGTCTAATGCAGCCGCGGCGTCGGGCCCTGGCCCTTGTCGTCGATCACCAGGCCCCGATGGAAGCGATCGAGCGTGAACGGCGCATTGATGTCGTGCGGTTCATCCTTGGCGATGGTCCAGGCAAAGCACCAGCCGGAGGCCGGCGTCGCCTTGAAGCCGCCGTAGCACCAGCCGCAGTTGAGATACATGCCCGGCAGCGGGCCGATGGTGATGATCGGCGAGCCGTCCATCGACATGTCGCAGACGCCGCCCCAGGAGCGCAGCATGCGAACGCGGGCGAGAGCCGGAAACAGCGCCAGCATCTCGCTCATCACCTCGTCGACAACAGGCAAACTGCCGCGCTGGGCGTAGCTGTTGTAGCCGTCGAGATCGCCGCCATAGACAAGGCCGCCCTTGTCCGACTGCGACATATAGAAATGGCCCATGCCGAAAGTCAGGACCGTGTTGATGAACGGCTTCAGCGATTCCGTCACGAAGGCCTGCAGCACATGGCTCTCGATCGGCATCGTATCGATGCCGGCGAGCCGCATGACTTGCCCGGTGCTGCCGGCCACCGCGACCGCCACCTTCCTGGCGCGGATCTCTCCGCGCGACGTCGAGACGCCTGATATGCGGTCGCCGTCGCGCAGGAAGCCGGTGACCTCGCAATTCTCGATGATGTCGACGCCGCGACGGTCGGCGCCGCGCGCATAGCCCCAGGCGACGGCATCGTGGCGGGCGGTGCCGGCGCGCCGCTGCATCAGGCCGCCGACGATTGGGAAGCGCGCCGTGGCGGAGACGTCCAGCGCCGGAACCAGGCGTGCGATCTCGGCCGTGGTCATCAGTTCGGCGTCGACGCCGAGATGGCGCATGGCGTTGCCGCGGCGGGCAAAATCGTCGAGCTGGGCAGGCGTGTGCGCGAGGTTGAGGCAGCCGCGCTGCGAGAACATGACGTTGTAGTTGAGGTCGTGCGAGAGGTTCTCCCACAGCTTCATCGAATGTTCGTAGAAGCGCGTGTTGGCCGGCAGCAGATAGTTGGAGCGCACGGCCGTCGTGTTGCGGCCGACATTGCCGGAGCCGAGCCAGCCCTTTTCCAGCACCGCGACATTGGTGATGCCGTGCTCCTTGGCCAGATAGTAGGCGGTCGACAGGCCATGGCCGCCGCCGCCGATGACGATCACGTCATAGGACGCCTTCGGGTCCGGCTTGCGCCAGGCCGGTTTCCAGTCCTTGTTGCCGGTCAGCGCGTTTTTGAGAAGCGAGAAGGCCGAATATTCCGCCATTCTTTTTGTTATCCGTTCTGGCTTTTTGTCATCCGTTTTGGGCGATGCGGCACACTATAGAGCAGGCCGCTGCCGCAAAGCCAATATTGCGCCATCGCTTTTCGACTGGCCGACGCCGAGATCGACGAGCAGAGCGGGACGGCTTGCTCCCTGGTATGAGCGTCTTTATCAAGGACGAGCTTTAGAACACCTTGCCGCCTGTGAGTCGCCAACCGATCATGCTTTTCCGACTGCTCCGCTTCGTTCTGGTCCTGGCGATCGTCGCCTCGGCGCCGCTGTCGCTTGATGCGGCGGCGCAGGGGCTTGACCAGGCTGTCTCCGGAGTAGTCGCCGACCAGCAGAAAATCCTGCAGGACCTGACGACGAGGACCGACAATCTCGAAAAGAAAATCCAGGAGGACGGTGACGACGACGCCAGTCTTGTCGATATCCGCCTGCAGCTCGAGGAAATGTCGCGAGGTGCGCTGAACAGCGCGCTTGCCTTCCGCCCGCGCCTTTCGGAGATCAACGCGAGGCTCGATCAGATCGGGGCGCCTCCGGCCGCGGGCCAGCCGCCAGAACCCGACATCGTGACCAGCGAACGCCAGGCGCTGGCGTCCGAAAAGGCCGAGATCAATGCTGTCATCGCCGCGGCGCAAAACCTGTCGATCCGCATCAGCGGCCTCATCGCCAAGATCGCCAATATGCGCAGCGAGCTGTTTCGCAATCTGCTCACCAAGCGCTACGTGCTGTCCGACGCTCTGAGCCCTGAGGTCATTTCCGATGCGAACGGTGAATTTACCGGCTTCTACAAGGCGGTGTCATCGTGGCTGACCTTCGCCTTCAAGTTCAAGTTCCAGGCCGTGCTGGCCGCGACCTTGACGGCACTTTCCCTGGCGGCGGTACTTTTTGTCGGTGGGCGGCGCCTGTTCGGGCGTGTCTTCGAAGCTGACCCTTCCGTCGAAGATCCCTCCTATCTCAGCCGGCTGTCGGTGGCGTTCTGGTCGACATTGCTGCCGACGCTGGCGGTTGGCGTCTTTCTGGTCTCGACGGTGTTCTTTTTCAACTACTACAACGTGTTGCGCGGCGACATTGGCGTTTTCCTGAATGCGCTGGTTTCGGTCATCGCGGTGGTGTTCTGCGTCAACCGGCTGACCAATGCGGCGCTGGAACCGCGGCTGCCGAACTGGCGGCTGATACCCGTTGAATCGGGTCCGGCCCGCTGGCTGGTGCGGCTGACGACCGCCATGGCGGTGGTGATCGGCGTCAACAATTTCCTGTCGGTCGTCAACGACAAGATGGGCTCGCCGCTGTCGCTGACCATCGCCAGAAGTTTTGTCGGCACCGTTATCGTCGGCGTCATCCTGATCCTGATGGGGCTGCTGAAACCGTTCAAGGCCGCCGACGGAAGCTGGCGTCCCTGGCCGGCGTGGCTGCGCTACACCGCTGTCGCGCTCGGCCTTTTCACCATTGCCACGGCGCTGCTCGGCTATATCGGCCTTGCCATTTTCGTCTCGCTGCAGGTCGTGGTCACCGGAACCATTCTGGTCACCGCCTATATCGGCTTCCTGTCGGCGCGGGCGATCAGCGAGGAAGGCGGCTTTGCCAACACGTCGATCGGGCGCTGGCTATCGACCAATTCCAGTTACGAGGAGTCCGCGCTCGACCAGCTCGGCCTGGTCGTCAGCGTCGCCATCAACCTGATGATCGTGCTGGTGTTCCTGCCGCTGATCCTGTTGATGTGGGGCTTCCAGCCCGGCGACATCGAGGCCTGGGCCTACAAGCTGGCGACGGGCCTCACCATCGGCTCGGTGACGATCTCGGTGACCGGCATCCTGACCGGCATCGTTGTCTTCATCATCGGCTATTTCCTGACGCGCTGGTTCCAGGGCTGGCTCGATGGCTCGGTGATGGCGCGCGGCAAAGTCGATACCGGCGTGCGAAACTCAATCCGGCTGGCGGTCGGCTATGCGGGCGTGGCGCTCGCAGCGCTCGTCGGCGTGTCGGCGGCGGGCATCGATCTCTCCAACCTGGCGCTTGTCGCGGGCGCCCTGTCACTCGGTATCGGCTTTGGCCTGCAAAATGTCGTCTCCAACTTCGTCTCCGGTCTGATCCTTTTGGCCGAGCGGCCGTTCAAGGTCGGCGACTGGATCGTCGCCGGTGAGATCAGCGGCACGGTCAAGAAGATCAGCGTGCGCGCTACCGAGATCGAGACGTTCCAGCGCCAGTCGGTGATCCTGCCCAATTCAAACCTGATCAACAATGCCGTCGGCAATTGGACGCACCGCAACAAGCTCGGGCGCATAGACATCAAGGTCGGCGTCGCCTACGGCAGCGACGTCAAGCAGGCCCATGCTGTGCTGTTGGAGATTGCGCGCGGCCATCCGCTGGTGCTGAAAAATCCGGAACCCTTCGTGCTGTTCACCAATTTCGGGCCGGCCGCTCTCGAATTCGAAATCCGTGTGTTCCTGGCCGACGTGATGAACGGCAACATCGTACAGAACGATATCCGGTTTGCCGTCCTCGATGAGTTCGCCGACCAGCATATCGAAATTCCATCGGCGCCGCGCGCCGTCGTCGAGGCCAAGAAGCATGAGGCATGGCCGATCGATGACGATCAGATCGAGGCCGAATTCGCCGAGCAGGAACGCGCGGCGGCTGAAGCTGTGGCCGAGACGAAACGCCTGGCTAGATCCGGGCGCAAGACCCGCAAGCCGGATCCCGATTGAAGGCTGAGATCCAAGCAAAAGCGTGGATGGCGGATCACCCTAGAAGTTTATGTGCTCGAGTTGATCTGACGGATAGGTTCTTGAGAGGTGATGCCGGTTCTGCTCGTCAGTGTATCCGAGGAGCTTTCCCGATAGCCATTCCAACTGCGGGCACCAGGCGCCGCGGTGTAGAAGCTCGAGAAGCAGCGAAAAGGCTTCCACTCTCCATGCTTCGCCCTCGCGGGCGTAGAAATAATAGTCGATGTTGAGCCGGGTTCCTCCCGGTCCTTTTGCTTCGAAAGTTCGGAGATGCTCGGACAGCGTTCCATTTGCAACATGGGTGGCGAGGCCAATGCATCGGATTTTTCAAAGCCGTCCACGCGCTCGTGGGCGAACATCGCTAAGGGCTTGGCCCCAGCAAGCATCATCTCCAGTTCACGATTGGTGTGCGGCGGGTATGGATAAGGCTTTTTGCCATTCATCTATTTCAATTCCCAACACTGCTGTGGAACGACACGGCGCTTCGGCTGAACGTTCCGAAAACCAATTGCGGCATGAATGCGGCATTCAGTTGCTGTTCAGCTTGCATCTCATATAAGCTCACATGCAAAGGGCGAGAATGCCTTGCGAAATGCAACAGAGGCGGTGGAAACACCGATATTGCAAATGTGGAAGTCTCTCGTCGCCGCCATTGCTTTTCTTGCCGTGGGCGGTTCAGCCTTCGCCGCCAGCGCGACCAACAAGGACGCCGAGACCCGCACACTCGTCGTGACCGAAGGCGGTGGCAAGACGGAGCTGGCGCTGGCCGCCGGCGAAACCGCGGAATTCTGCCCGACCGGCTGTTTCGTTACCATGCCGAATGGCGACCTCGAGGCGCTGACCGGTTCGGAAACGATCGAAATCTCAGGCGGCGTCGCCCGTATCAAGTAACGCATAATCAAACGACGACTTGTCTTTCGAAGGCCGGGCAGTTGCCCGGCCTTTTATGGTTTCGGATCATCGAAACTTAACGATTCCCGCTCCGCCCGGCGTCCTGTTTACGGCATTGGTGCTCGGGGTGCTGGCCCACGACACCCGCATCTACTTTCCCAATCTGATCCCACCGTTCCTGCTGCTCGCCGGTCCCTTCAAGGCGCTGTGGGCGAGCATCAAAGGGCGTCGCCCCGCAGTGTTGCACGTCGTTCCAAAAAATGGATCATGAGTTCCGCCTCCAGCCTGGCGCGCATCATTTTCCCTTGAAGCAGCTGATCTCTCAACACCAGTGCCACGCGTCCTTTTGGACGCGCACAGGACGCCGTAGAGTTTTTTCTGCGCATAATCCCAGTGGAAATCGGTTCCGATTTTTCGGGTTATGCGCCGGGGTCGCGCCGCACCTGCAGCGTGTCGCAAACAGGCGGTAGCACGATGGCCGTCGCCTGCATATTGTGCGCCGATCAAGCGGGTGCGGGCGCCCGCAGCAGCACTTTTGGAGTCGCGGGCAATGGCAGGGTTTCCGGAAAAGGCGAAGGTCGTCATCGTCGGGCTGGGCGGCATTGTCGGTGCATCGGTCGCCCACCACCTGATCGAGCGCGGATGGGACGACATCGTCGGCATCGACAAATCGGGCATCCCGACCGATATCGGCTCGACGGCGCACGCCTCCGACTTCTGCTACACGACCAGCCATGATTTCCTGTCCTGCTGGACGACGCTCTACTCCATCGATTTCTACGAAAAGATGGGCCATTACGCCCGCATCGGTGGCCTTGAGGTCGCCCGCGTCGGCGACGATGATCGCATGGAGGAGATCAAGCGCAAGATCGCCTCGGCAAAGGCTTTCGGCACGCGTGCCCGCCTGATCGAACCGGCCGAGATCAAGCAGAAGTTCCCGCTGATCGAAGAAGAGATGGTGCAGGGCGGCCTCTGGGATCCCGATGCCGGTCTCGTCATCCCGCGCTCGCAAACGGTCGCCGGCAAGCTGGTCGACCAGGCGGAAGCCTCCGGCAAACTCAAATCCTTCGCCAACACACCGGCCAGGTCGCTTATCGTCGAGAACGGTCGCATCAAGGGCGTGGTGACCGATCGCGGCACCATCGAAGCCGACTATGTGATTGTTTGCGCGGGTATCTGGGGCCGGTTGATCGCGGAAATGGTGGGCGAGGACCTGCCGGTGATGCCGATCGACCATCCGCTCACCTTCTTCGGGCCGTACACCGAGTTCGCCGGCACCGGCAAGGAGATCGGCTGGCCGCTGCTGCGCGACCAAGGCAACTCGGCTTACATGCGCGACACCGGCGATCCCAAGACCGCCGAAGGCGGGCAGATCGAGTGGGGCTACTACGAAGAGACCAATCCGCGACTTTGCCATCCGCGCGACCTTCTGGAGAAGGACCAGGCCCGTCTTTCGCCCTCGCAGCGCGACCTCGACATGGAACAGATCCTCGCCCCGCTCGAGCGGGCCATGGAACTGACGCCGATCCTGGGCGAACTGGGCTACAATGAGAGCCATTCCTTCAACGGGCTTCTGCAGGTGACGGCAGACGGCGGCCCCTCCATGGGCGAGAGCCAGAAGGTGCGGGGCCTCTGGTATGCCGTCGCGATCTGGGTCAAGGACGGCCCCGGCATGGGCAAGCTCATCGCCGACTGGATGACGGACGGCCGGACGTCGATTGACCATCATGCCATCGACTATTCGCGCTTCTATCCGCACCAGACGCAAGAGCAGTTCATCTGGGACCGCTGCACCGAAACGGCGATGAAGGTCTACAATCCGGCGGTGCATCCGCGCGAGCCCTTCTCCAAGGCCCGCGACGTGCGCCGCTCGCCTTTCTGGGAGCGCGAGAAGGAACTCGGCGGCTATTTCATGGAGCTCGGCGGCTGGGAGCGCGCCCATGGCTATGCCGCCAACGAGCACCTGCTCGAAAAATACGGCAACCGGGTGCCGGTACGCGAAAACGAGTGGGACAACCGCCATTTCTGGCGCGTCTCCAACGCCGAGCATCTCGCAATGAGCGAGGATTGCGGCATCGTCAACCTGTCGCACTTCGCGATGTACGATGTGGAGGGTCCGGATCATGTCGCGCTGATGGAGTGGCTGTGCGCGGCCAAGATCGGCGGCGACGGCAATATCGGCAAAGGCATCTACACCCATTTCCTCGACGATCACGGCATGGTGCGCGCTGACCTGACGGTCATCCGCATGGCCGACCGCTGCCGGGTCATCGACGGCGCAGATGCCGGCCCGCGCGACTTCCAGTACATGCGGCGGACGGCAGAAGACAAAGGGTTCGACGTCACCGTCACCGACGTGACCGAAAAATACGTGACCATCGGCATCTGGGGTCCGAACGCGCGCTCGACTTTGCAGAAGGTCGTCGAGGACCCGGATGGCCTGACGCCGGAGAACTTTGCCTTTGCGGCAATCAAGCCTGTCAGGATCGCCGGAAAGGACGTGACCGCTTTCCGCATCTCCTATGTCGGCGAGCAGGGCTGGGAACTGCATATGCGATACGAAGACGGGCTGGCCGTATGGGACGCGTTGCGTTCGACCGGCGTAATGGCCTTTGGCGTCGAGACCTATGCCAACAGCCGCCGCATGGAGAAGAGCCTGCGCCTGCAGAATGCCGACCTTCTGACCGAGTACAATCTGCTGGAGGCCGATCTTGCCCGCCCGAAGGTGAAGGAGGCTGATTTCAGCGGCAAGGCAAAGCATCTGGAATATCGCGCCCGCGCGCATCAGCCGGCCATGCTTTGCACGCTTGTCATGACGGATAATATCGATTCCAGGGGCGTTGCCCGTCATCCCGTCGGCACGATGCCGGTGATGGACCCGCAAACGGGTGAGACGCTGGTCGACGAACTCGGCCGCCGGTCTTTCACAACCTCGATCGCCTACGGCCCGACCATCGGCAAGAACATTGCGCTCGCCTATCTGCCCTGGGCGTATTGCCAGGAGGGCCGCAAGCTGACTGTCGAATATTTCGGCGAGAAATACCCGGTCGAAGTGGCCGCCGTCGGCTACAGACCGCTCTACGATCCGGAGAACCTCAATCCACGCAGCTAAGCGTTGACTGTCTAC
The DNA here is from genome assembly GCF_055811515.1 of Mesorhizobium sp. WSM4841. Taxonomy (NCBI): domain Bacteria; kingdom Pseudomonadati; phylum Pseudomonadota; class Alphaproteobacteria; order Hyphomicrobiales; family Phyllobacteriaceae; genus Mesorhizobium; species Mesorhizobium sp. WSM4841. Next base: position 287,044 of record NZ_JBVVQC010000003.1, on the reverse strand, counting down.
GGGTCCTCCCGCAGGAGGGTAAGGGGCGGGTTCGCAAAAACGTGAACGCAAAGACTTAGCCCGGCGCCGGGCTTTTCGCTTTATGACACGACGATTCTCGCTTACCTTACCGCATGTCTGCTTTTCCCCACGCAAGACATCTCCTCTCTGCTACGGCCGCGCTTGCGCTGGTGCCTTGGCTGACGCCGGAATCCCGCGCCGCCGAGCCTGTCGACATCGAGCTGGTTCTAGCCGTCGACGTTTCGCTTTCGATGTCGCCGGCCGAACTCGAAATCCAGCGACGCGGCTATGTCGCGGCGCTGACGCACGACACGGTCTTGCAGGCCATCGCCGATGGCGCCTATGGCAAGATTGCCGTCACCTATGTCGAATGGGCCGGCACGACCTGGCAGCATGTCATCGTGCCGTGGACGGTAATCGCCAATCGTGCCGACGCGGAGCGGGTGGTCGAGCAACTCTCCGCCCATATGCCCAACAGCGCCCGGCGCACCTCGATTTCCGGTGCCTTGCAATTCGGCAGCGATCTCTTCGCCGAAAGCGGCTTTCAAGGCGTCAAGCGCGTCATCGACATTTCGGGCGATGGCCCCAACAATCAAGGTGCTCCCGTCGACATCACCCGTGACGGGCTGGTCAAGCAAGGCATCACCATCAATGGCCTGCCGCTGATGACCCGGAGCGGCTTCACCAGCGTCTACGACGTCAACTATCTCGACCGCTACTACACCGACTGCGTCATCGGTGGGCCCGGCGCGTTCATGATCCCGGTCAATGAGTGGACGCAGTTTCCCGAAGCGATCCGCCGCAAGCTGGTGCTCGAGCTTGCCGGGCCTGACTCACCGCGATGGGCGGCGGAAGAAGCGGCGCATCTGCCGGTCGTGCTGGCGCAAGACAAGCCGGCCACCGACTGCCTGGTCGGCGAGAAAATGTGGCGCGACCGAAGCTGGATGTTCGACAGTCGCTAGAGTATCGGACCCTCTAGACTTGGCGAGCTCCTCGCCGGGAGGCATGGCGTCTACGCGACCAGCAACTGCTTGCGATCGACGCGCTCCTGCTGCGGCGAGCGCGCATAGAGCTCGCGGTAGCATTTGGAGAAATGCGAGGCGGAGACGAAGCCGCAGGCGACCGCCACTTCGACCACCGGCATCGATGACTGGATCAGCAAGTGCCGGGCCCGGTCGAGGCGGATTTCCAGATAATAGCGGGCAGGGGATCGTCCCATCTCGGTGCGGAACAGGCGCTCGATCTGCCGGCGCGACAGGTCAACGTGATCGGCGATCTCGATCAGCGACAGCGGCTCGGACAGGTTTGCCTCCATCAATTCTATGATGGTCAGCACCTTGGAGTTCTGTACGCCAAGGCGTGCGCGCAGCGGCAGGCGCTGGCGATCGGTCGGGCTGCGTACGCGGTCAGTCAAAACCTGCTCGCAGACCCGGTTGACGAGGTTGTCGTCGAAATCGTCGCCGATCAGCTTCAGCATCATATCGAGCGCCGCGGTGCCGCCGGCGCAGGTATAGATGTTCTGGTCGATCTCGAAGAGGTCGGCAAAGACATTGGCCTTCGGGAACGCCTCGGAAAAGCCCGGCAGGTTTTCCCAATGAATGGCGCAGCGCTTGTTGGACAACAGGCCGGCGGAAGCCAGTATATGCGCGCCAGTGCACAGGCCGCCGATGGCGACGCCGCGGTTGTATTCCTCGCGCAGCCAGGCAAAGGCCGATCTGTTCTGGTAGCGCTCGACATTGATGCCGCTGCAGACGACCGCCATGTTCGGCCGTTCGGGGCCGGACATCTTCTTGCGTTCGTCCTCCAGCGAAGTGTTGACGGCGCATTCGACGCCGTTCGAGGCTCGCACCGGCTTGCCGTCGATGCTGGCGAGCCGCCAGCGGTAGGCCTCGTAGCCGAGCATCCGGTTGGCCGAGCGCAACGGATCGAGCGCCGTCGCAAATGCGATCATGGTGAAATCGGGGACCAGGAAGAATACAAACGATCGCCTGACCGGATGATTTACGACGTTCACAGGGTAGCCCTCACGCTGCAATGGCGCGAACAGGATGTCGCGATCAGCATAGCGACATCAGGAAAAACCTTTCCTGTCAATTGGCTAGGCGGCGACGGAAAGACTTTATTTGCGACACGGGTCGCAAATGGGCAATCGCTATACGTTGACGGTCCCAACATGCCGCCGGATTGAGCAAAATATGCGGCATGTGGTCGGCACATGACAAAAAAACGCCGCCTCGGCAAAACCGAAGCGGCGCTGTGATCAACTTCGAAGCAGCAGCAGGGAGCGCCGCTTGCGAGCTTGTCAGATCAGGCGACGAAGCCGAGGCGCGCGGCGGCCACGGCGCCGGTCTGGCCAGGCATGGTGTTGGCAAGGCGCTGGCGCTCGAGCGCGGTCGTCAGGTTCATTTCACGGCGAGAAAAAAGGCGGGCAAAAAGCTTCATCATCATCTCCATTCGGTTGCTCAGACGGGTCGCCTTCGCTTGATGGAGTGGGGCAGCTCGTTGGCTGGCGCTGATATAGGCTTACGTGAGGGGAAACTAAATCGCAAAAGCGAACCACTTGATATGAAAAGCGACACGGAATGTGACAAATTTTGGCAACTGGCAAGATTTGTGATTATTTATAGGGCGTTAGCTCGAAATATGGGCTGCTATGCAGCCTGTTCATATGCGCCATGCGGCGGTGACATGGCTCCAAAAAACATTTGATTACAAATAAAAAGGCCTGCCGGACATGATCTGCGCGGCAGGCCTTCAGCTTTGACTACACACGATCTATTTTGCTCCACCAGCCCAGGATCCAACGCCATGGCGAGTGCCGGTCTTGGTGTCGGCGGCTTCGGGCCAGCCGATATCCTTCTGCAGTTCGATCGGCAGAGAGCGGATGGCGCGTTCGGTCTGGTAGCGGGCGCGAGCCGCGCTGAATTCGGTCGCGATGCGGCCGATGGATGACAGGATGGACATTTTCATTCTCCTTTACGTTGAGCCGGGAGTTTGCCGGTCGCTCCGCACACGAAGCGCTACTTCAGGTTTGTTTCAGCTTCATTTCGTGTCGATTGCAGATCCGTGTCATGGGCCGTTTCAAGGCACTTTCGATACGTCTGCCTTCGATGGAGTTGACTATCCTCCCAAAGTGATGTTCAATCAAACGAAATGGAATGATGGTTTGCATCAGAAAAATTGAAGGTGGATCCCGATGAACGCCCCACTCAATCATCCGTTGCCGCTGCTCGATCTCGACGTCTTGCGCACCTTCGTGGCAATCGCCGAGACCGGCAGCTTCACCACCGCGGCCAATGCCGTCTTCCGCACGCCGTCGGCCGTTTCCATGCAGATCAAAAAGCTGGAGGACATTCTTGGCCGCTCCGTGTTCGCGCGCGATGCGCGCTCGGTGACGCTGACCACGGATGGCGAGATGCTGCTCGGCTACGCCCGCCGGCTGTTGTCGATCAACCGCGAGGTGGTATCGAAGTTCATCATCCCCGATATCGTCGGGGTGGTGCGGCTCGGCTCGCCGGACGATTATGGCGAGCGCGTGCTGCCGCATGTGCTGAAGCGTTTTGCGCAGTCGCATCCTTCGATCGCGGTCGACGTCACCATCGACCAGAGCAGCAATCTGCGCCGGCGCATGGACGACCGGGCGCTCGATATCACGCTGCTCACCAATTCCTACAAGACCAGCGCACTCGGCGCCGAAGTGCTGCTCACCGAACCGATCGTCTGGGCCGGCGCCAAGGGTGGCTGCGCGCATCTGCGCGAACCGCTGCCGGTGTCCTTGTGGGAAGAGGGCTGCGCCTGGCGGGCCGGGGCGCTCGAAGCGCTCGGCCGTGAGGGCCGCAACTATCGCGTCGCCTATATGAGCGCGCACACGGCCGGCCAGCGCGCCGCAATCATGTCCGACCTCGCGGTGGCGCCGCTGCCGAAATCGTTCCTCGGCAGCGACATGGTCGAGCTTTGCCCGAAGGACGGCATGCCGGATATCGGCACCTACAATCTGGCCATGGTCGTGGCGCCGGACGCCAGCGCGCCGGTGAAGGCGGTCGCCGACCACATCCGTGCGACCTTCGAAGTGTTCAGGGAAACCGGGAAATTTTGATTCAGGACCTCAACGGCGCAGCCAGGTTGTGAGCGGTGACGTCGCGATCTGTCCTTTGCAGCGCCAATTCGCCGGCCTTGGCGTGATAGCTCTCGGTTTCGCTGGTTAAAAACGCCACGATGCTGTCTCGCGCGCGACGCGCTTCTGGCATGTCGATCAGCGGCCAGACATGGAACATGCCTTGCTCGTGGACGACCTCTATCTCGACACCGGCGGCACGGGCCTTTTGCGCGAAGACCAGATTGTCGGGGGTCAGCATATCGCGCGAACCGGTCAGAAGCAGCGTTTTCGGCAACACCGAGAGGTCACCGTAAAGCGGGCTGATGCGCCAGTCGCTGGGATTTATGCCGGCACTGTAGAGCCGGACCGCCTCCAGCCCGCCAGGAATTCCCAGCCACGGATCGTAGCGTTCCGCCTCGAACACTTCGGGGTTGGCAAGCGACAAATCGAGGCCGGGCGAAATCAGCACGTGGCGCGACGGCAAGGGCTGGGCTTCTTCCGCGGCCATCATGGTCAGCACCACGGCCATGTTGCCGCCGGCGGAATCGCCCATGAAGACGATGTCTTGCGCTTCCGCTTCGTCGAGCATCTGGCGGTAGACCTCGCCGACCATGCCGAACATGGCGTGGAAATCGTGTTCGGGAGCAATGGGGTAGATCGGCACGGTGATGCCGAAGCCCAGCCGGTCGGCCATATCGGCGATCAGCCCCCAGTGATAGGACGTGATTTGAAAGACATAGGCGCCGCCATGCAGGTAGAGGATACGCTTTCGCTCGCCGGCCTTGGGCGCGATTTCGTAGACGGGAAAGCCGTCAACGCTGCGCGTCGTGATCTCGAAACGTGATCGCAGCGAGGCGGGCGGCTGGTGGTTCTCCGTCTTGCGCGCATAGGCGATCCAGCGCTGCAGGTTTTCCGGGCTGGAAAAGGCTTTCTTGCGGCTATACCTGAGCACGAAGGAAACGACGTGGCTTTTGATACTGGGCATGCGGACACACGGACTTCGGCTGAGCCGACTAAGAGAACCCCTCGCTATCGAAGATCGTGCCTTCGCCCAGAATGTCAAGATTTGCACGGTTTCAACACGGTTGTGTGATTCAGCCATAAGCAAGACCGGCGGTGGTCATTGCCCATGTGCCGCCGCAACGCTCATCGCGGAGGCAGCAGTGCGGCGCGCAGCCGACTGTCGCTTGCTGCCGGAGCCGCATGACGGCTCCGGCGCTTGGCCAGCAGCTTGCATTTGTCGGCGAAGGTCATCAGCGCGCCGAACCCAGAAGCAGGGCCGGGGAGGTGACCTGCGGGTCTTCGCGCGGCGACACGGGCCAGCCGATGTCCCTCTGAATTTCGGGCGGCAGGCTGTTCAGGGCCCGGACCGACCTGTTCCTGTTGTGCGCATGCCTGATGGCCGCACCAAAGCGGCCGAGGCTCTCGAACATCGACATCTTCATCTCCCTTGAAGTGCTGCGGCGGCTGAAAGTTATTTCCTGCCTGCCGTTCGATGCCGGTTAAATGCGCCGTGCATGTATCTGGTGGATTTCACGGAATACAGCGTCTTGTTTCAGTTTGAGCTGATCCGGAAACATTTGCATGCAAACGAGAATGAGGGCGAAGTGCAGCTTTTAGCAGCGGGATGCTACCCCCGGCCGCGCCGGGCCGCGTGGCCTTCGCGCGAACGCCGCCGCGGGGTGGCGTCGCCGGCAATGCCGTCCTCGCTGACGGTCTTGCGCGGTGGCAGTTTCACCGCCGCCGATAGTTTCGGGAACGGGTCGACCTTGTTCGGCAGCGCCATGGCATAGACGAAATGCTCCTGGAATCTCGGCTCCAGCGCGGTCTCGATCTTCTCGATCCGGCTCACCGTTTCCTCGATCTCGCGGCGATAGCCGCGGTTCAAGAGTGCCATGCGCGCGCCGGCACCGGCGGCGTTGCCGACGGCCGAGACCTTGTCGAGATCGCAGTCGGGGATCAGTCCCAGCACCATTGCGTATTTCGGATCGATGAAGGAGCCAAAGGCGCCGGCGAAGTGGATGCGATCGACATGATCAGTATGCTGCTTTTCCATCAACAGCTTGGTGCCGGCGTAGAGGGCCGCCTTGGCGAGTTGGATGGCGCGCACATCGGTCTGGGTGATGGTGATACTGGGTTCACCCTCCTTCAGCACGTAGGAGAAGGTGCGGCCATTCGCGGTGACCCGCAGCGAGCGGGCGGAGAGCCCGCCATCGACGACACCGTCCTCGGAGATGATGCCGGCCAGATACATTTCGGCGACCACCTCGATGATGCCGGAGCCGCAGATACCGGTGACGCCGGTTGCCTGCACGCTGTCGAGGAAGCCGGGTTCGTCGGACCACAGTTCCGAGCCGATGACGCGGTATTTCGGCTCCAGCGTGTCGGGATCGATGCGGACGCGCTCGATGGCGCCGGGGGCGGCGCGCTGGCCGCCCGAGATTTCAGCGCCCTCGAAGGCCGGACCGGTGGGCGAGGAGGCCGCCACGACCCGCTGGCGATTGCCGAGCACGATCTCGGCATTGGTGCCGACGTCGACGATCAGCATCATCTCGTCCTGGCGGTGCGGGCCTTCCGACAGTGTCACCGCCGCCGCGTCGGCGCCGACATGGCCGGCGATGCAAGGCAGCATGTAGAGCCTGGCGCCCTGGTTGAGCTTCAGGCCGATATCCGACGCCTTGATGTGCACGGCACCCGAGACGGCCAGCGCGAAGGGTGCGCCGCCGAGTTCGGTCGGGTCGATGCCGAGGAACAGATGGTGCATGATCGGATTGCCGACGAAGACGGAATCCAGGATGTCGTTGCGCTGGACGTTGCCTTCCGCGCAAACCTTATCAACGAGACCAGAGATCGCCTCGCGCACCGCGACCGTCATGCCCTCGCGGCCGTCCGGGTTCATCATCACATAGGAAACGCGGCTCATCAGATCCTCGCCGAAGCGGATCTGCGGGTTCGACGTGCCCGACGAGGCGGCGACGCGGCCCGACAGCAGCGACACCAGATGCATGGCGATGGTGGTCGAGCCGATATCGCAGGCAAGCCCGTAAGCCTCGTTCTTGAGGCCGGGCCACAACGAGATGACCCGCGCGATCTCGCTTTCGGCATCCTTATGGATGGCGGCGGTCGCGGTCCAGTTGCCCTTGCGCAAGATGCCTTGCACCTGCGGCAACAGATGGAAATCGAAATCGAGGCTCTTGAGCCCCCAGTCCTTCATCAGCGCGATCTTCAGGCGATCGAGATCGCCTGATGGATTGTGCATGTCGGGCTCTTCGATCTCGACATAGCACATGTGGATTGCCGAATCGCGGGCGATGACCCGGGTGTCGGCGTCCTTGCGGATGGTCTGCGCGTTGATGACCGTGTCCTGCGGCACGTCGACGACGAGATCGCCGAGGATCTGCGCCGAGCAGGACAGGCGGCGCCGTTCGGGGAGGCCGCGCACGCGTTCGTAGCGCTCTTCCTTGGCGCCCTTGGGCGAGATGTGGTCGTTGGAGGAAACGATCTTGTGCTTGGCGAAATTGCCTTCCTGCACCTCGACCTGGCAGCGCCCGCAAGTGGCGCGTCCGCCGCACACGCTCTCGACATAGACGCCGAGCTGGCGTGCGGCATCGAGCACCGGCGTGCCGACCGGAAACCGCCCGCGCTTGCCGGACGGCATGAACAGCACGAGCGGATCGGTGATGTTGGCAGGAGAGTTCACGATTGCGCGCTTATCCTCGGGCCATACGGGCTTCACGGCCACCGCGCCGGCGGCCGCCATTGCCATTGCCTTCGCCCGGCGCATTGACTTGTGTGGGCGCCGCGATCGCCTGGCCGCCTTCGGCCGGCTTGTAGTCCTTGTAGGTCCTGATCCAGTTGGTGCAGTTCTCGTCGGTGCCGTTCAGCACATTGGCGCCGCGCACCGCCTCCATCTCCTGCGGCCGCACCGGGTTCATGATCGCCGAGGTCATGCCGGCGCCGATCACCATCGGGATGAAGGCGGCATTAATGCCGTGGCGATGCGGCAGGCCGAACGAGATGTTTGACAGGCCGCAGGTGGTGTTGACCTTGAGCTCTTCACGCAGCCGGCGCAGGAGGGCAAAGACCTGGCGGCCGGCGTCGCCGAGCGCGCCGATCGGCATGACCAGCGGGTCGACGACCACGTCATGCGCCGGAATGCCGAAATCGGCGCAGCGCTCGACGATCTTCTTGGCGACGGCGAAACGCACATCCGGATCCATCGAAATGCCTGTCTCGTCATTGGAGATGGCGACAACCGGAACATTGTATTTCTTGACCAGCGGCAGGATGGCTTCGAGCTTCTCTTCCTCGCCGGTGACGGAATTGACCAGCGGCCGGCCCTTGGCGACCTTGAGCGCCGCCTCGATCGCGGCGGTCACCGAACTGTCGATCGACAGCGGCAGGTCGACCAGCCCCTGCACGATCTCCAGCGTCTGCACCAGGAGGCCGGGTTCGGTCTCGTTCGGGTTGACCGAGGTGACGCCTGCATTGACGTCGAGCATGGTCGCGCCGCAGGCGGCCTGTTCCAGTGCGTCCCTGATGACGGTATCGAAATTGCCTGCGATCATCTCAGCCGCGAGCTTCTTTCGCCCGGTTGGATTGATGCGCTCACCGATCACGCAGAAGGGCTGGTCGAAGCCGATAATGATTTCTCGTGTCGCCGAGGCGACGATCGTCCGGGTCATGAAATCTCTCCCTCGTGATATAAAGACTTCTTTATATCGTTTCTGATTTCGATCAAGCGAATGGTGACCGTCCGCGCCATCAATGCGCGGTCTTGACCATGTCGACCTGCGTTTCGGTGATCTCGTCGTGTAATATGTGGTCGAGCCGCTCGGCGACGAGCTGGTCGTCGCGGCGGATTTCGCGTTTCCAGGGCTGGCGGCCCTTCAGCACGCCCGATTCATCGACGATCTCGGCGACGTACTCCTCCTGGCGATAGGCCATCACATGGACGCCGGAGACGCCGGGAATCTCTTTCACCTCGTTGATGATGTCGATGCAGAGCTGCTTGCCCTCTTTCTTCTGGTCCTGGGCGCCTTCCAGCCGCTTGACGATCGAGTCGGGGATATGAATGCCCGGCACGTTGGAGCGGATCCATTTGGCGGTCTTGGCCGAGGCCAGCGGCCCGACGCCACACAGGATGAAGCATTTTTCCGTGAAACCGAGATCGCGGACCCGCTGCATGTAGGTGCGGAACATCGGCACGTCGAAGCAGTACTGGCTCTGCACGAACTGCGCGCCGGCGGCGATCTTCTTGCCCAGCCGGTAGGGGCGGAAATCGATCGGCGGCGCGAACGGGTTGATCGCCGCACCGAGAAAAAGCTGGGGCGGCGTCGTCAGCTTGCGGCCGGACAGGAACTTGCCGTTGTCGCGCATGATGCGGCAGGTTTCGAGCAGCGACATGCAGTCAAGATCGAATACCGGCTTAGCGCCTGGCTGGTCGCCGGCCTGCACGCCGTCGCCGGTCAGGCACAGCATGTTGGCGACGCCCATCGCCGCCCCGCCTAGCACGTCGCCCTGGATGGCGATGCGGTTCCTGTCGCGGCAGGCGATCTGCATGATCGGGGCATAGCCCATGCGGGTCAGCAGCGCACAGATGCCAACCGACGACATGTGGCAGTTGGCGCCCGACGCGTCGACGGCGTTGATGGCGTCGACCCAGCCGTCGAAGATCTTGGCGCGGTTGTAGACGTCTTCCGGATCGGCGCTGTCGGGCGGGTTGAGCTCGGTCGTCACGGCGAACTCGCCGCGTCTCAGGACGCGCTCCAGCCGGCCGCGCGAGGTGTGGCCGGGCAGGGGGTCGAGCGGCAGATGGATGCCGGCCGGGTTCTCGTCGGGCTGGCGGCCGATCATGCCGGTGCCCCGGTGTTCGGAGCGTTGCGCGCGGCTTCGCGGGCGGCGGCAGCCTGTGCGGTCACCCGCAGCCATGCCGACGTCTCACGCAGCGACTGGTCAACCGGCTTCTGCACGTCGAGAATCTTGTCGCCATGCACCATGTTTCGCGAACCTTCCCAGGCCTTGACCCAGACGCACGGCATATCAGGCTCGACCTCGCAATTGCCGTTGGCGCGCACACCGCCGCAAGGGCCATTGCGCAATTGCTTGGGACAATTCATCGGGCATGACATGCCGGTAGAGGAAAGGATGCACTGGCCGCACATGCGGCAGTCAAACATAAAACCCTTGACGCGTTTTTCGACGAATTTGATCGGACCTTCGACGCGGCCGTAACCGATGCCCTTCCATAGCGGATGGAGGAGCAAAAACATGTCGGAGAACCTGGCGTAGAACCATTCGAGCAGTCGCGAGTGGCGGACGGACCACAGCCGGACAGCGAAGGACCGCTGCACGCGCCGCTGCGGCGACACGTCGGCCGGCTTGTAGTCGGATTTCGGCGCTGCCTTCTTGACCAGAGTGGCCTGGGTAATCGCCGGGGTCGTTTCAGACATCTTCTTTTCCGCCCGCCTTGACCAGAGCGACCAGCCGCTCGCGGTCGTATTTCGCGTCGATGTCCTGAAAGGCTTTTTCGGCCTCGCCTTCAAGATCGTCGCTGACCGGCACGGGGTCGGCCTTGCGCCATTCGGCCAGGTAGTCGTCGGTGCCGCCGGCGCCGGTGCGCATCGCGCACATGTCGATCGCCTCGGTAAAGCGCAGCGGCAGTTCGCGCTTGGCGTTCTGCCGGCCTTTCCTGACGATGACCTGGGCGGGGATGTCGCGCCAGTAGACGACGATCAGATCGGCCATGAATTCCTGCTCCCGTAGAGGCCGTGCGTCCAATCGGGTGGACAAAGGACGCTCTACCACTTTGACTCAGCTGCATCGTGCTTTCCGGAGATCGATCTTCGGGCCGATGCAGTGGTTTCGAGCATTGCCGGAAGCGCTGTTGGGCTGCTTGTTATGGGACGACGCGCGCGCATTCAAAAGCGACGCGATTGAAGGCCACAAGGGAAAGATGAAAGTTTTTGGTATTTGGCTTGGTATGGATCAGCCGGCGCGACGATCGAAGCTGCCGACAAGCTTCCTGTGGAAGCGGATATAGCCTTGCTCGGTCGTGCGCAGATGTTCGGCGACAATCTGGTGGAAACGCGGCAGGCGGTGAAAGGGAACGGCCGGATAGGAATGGTGCTCGGAGTGGTAGGGCATGTTCCACGCCACGAAGCGTACCAGCCGTGTGGTAAAGGTGGTGCGGGTGTTTTCGAGCATGTTGGCGACATGCGGGCACAGCGCATGCTCGGCCAACAGATAGGCCCGCAAGAACGGCTGGCCGACGAGCACCGGCACAATCCAGACCCACAGCAGCAGCGCCGACTGCACGGCCAGGGAGGCCGCCAGCAGCACCGCATAGGCGATCAGAAACCAACGTGCTTCCGAAATCACCTTGTCGCGGCCCTTGTCAGGCACGAAGCCGTCGCGGTTGCGGCCGGCCGCGTTGACGACGATCACGCGCGCCATGCCGCTCCAATAGGGGATCCCGGAGAGATAGCGCAGGTACTGGGCTATGGTCTCCGGTTTCGGAGCCATCAGTTCGGGATCATTGTCCGGATCGTGCGTGTGGCGGTGGTGCGCGAAATGGAAATAGCGGAACCATGCCGGCGGCAGCAGGATCAGGAAACCGGTCACGGCGGCGATGGCGCGATTGAGCCACGGCGTCCTAAATGCCGTCTCGTGGATGGTCTCGTGCAACAGCGTGAAGAAGAAGACGATCAGGATTCCCTGCGGCAGCATGAGAACCGGCCACAACGGAATGCGGGCGGCGATCAGCACGCCCAGCACGACAACCAGCCCGCCGTGAACGGCCAGCCGGACAATGCCGGGCCTGTCCAGTTTGGCGGTGAGGTCGCGACGATCCTCGACCGAAAGGCTGGCGATGATGGTGCGGTGGTCGTTTTCGCTCATGGGGGCCAAGCTTATCGCCGGGGCGCTGTCCGGTAAATCGGTGCTCGTTAACAGACGCCGGTTTTACGCCGGTCCAGAAATAGAACCAGATCGTCGGATGACCACTGTTTCGAGGGCAGGCCGGGATATGATGTGGCAAACTTGCCGGCTGCGCATCCCTGACCGCCTCGATGCTATCGCGTGAGAATGCCGCCTGCCGCAGCGCGTAGCTTGAAATCGTATCGCCTGCCTCAGGCTTGCCGCGCACCTGCCGCAGCACGCCGCAAGCTAGGGATCGCGGGCTCAGCGCTTGAATTCAAGGATGTCGAGCTTCGATTCGTAATAGGGCGCCGGGAACTCGATGCGCCATTCGTTGGCGCTGTTGCGAAAGACATAGCCGACCTGATCGCTTTGTGGGCCGCCGCCATAGGGTTTTGCAGGATCGTCGTTGACAGAAAGGGAGCCGAGATAGATCGAGCGCTTTTCGCCGTCGTCGAAGAAACGTCCCTTGGTGCGCTGCGAACCGGTGATTTTTTCCAGCATCCAGCCCGAACCGTCGTCGCTCACCTTGCACTTGAACCAGCCATAGATGACGAGCGGACTCAGCCCGCCGGCCTTGATGGTACGGCACTGCCAGTTGCCGGTCAGGTCCTTGTCGGAAAACGAGACCAACGGCTTTGCCAGCAAGGCGTCGAGCTGCTTGATATCGGCGGCGTCGCCAGCCCTGGCTTCGTCAAGGGCTGCCTTGCGCGTCTCGTCATATTTGTCGAGCCGCACCTTGTCGGCGGGCGTGATCAGCTTCTGCACCTCGCCATCGGCGAGCGCGGGCAGAGCGAAGCAGACAACGCCTGCGGCAATCAGGAGGCGAGCGACCATCGGTGCGTTTCCTAGTCGAAAGCTGGATCAGCCTGTTTTCTCGTTTGGCATACAACTTACCCGTTCGCGGCGACCTGTCATCCGTGCTTAACAGCGATCGGGTTAAAAATCGTGATTTCGCCGATGCGGATCTTGCTTTCGGGATCGTCAGGCTGGCTGGGCAGCGCGCTAGCGCCGCGCCTGCGGGCTCTTGGCCATGGCGTCATCGGCCTCGATCCCGCCCCGTCGGCGCAAACGCAGGTGATCGGCTCGGTCGCCGACCGTGATCTGGTCATGCGGACGGTCAGGGAAAACCGCATCGAGGCGATCATCCACAGCGGCGCGCTGCACAAGCCTGACATCGAACACAACCGTAATGAGGATTTCATCGAGACGAATGTGCGCGGCACGCTCAACCTGCTCGACGCGGCGGTGACATCAGGCGTTCAGCGCTTCATCTTCACGTCGACGACCTCGCTGATGGTCTCGAAAGCCATAAGCGCCGGCTTGACCGGCGGTGCGGGCAGGGCCGCCTGGCTGACGGAAGACGTGTCGCCCGAGCCGCGCAACATCTACGGCGTAACCAAGCTTTCGGCCGAGCATCTTTGCCGCCTCTATCACATCCAGTCCGCACTGCCGGTGATCGTGCTGCGCACTGCCCGGTTCTTTCCCGAAGCAGACGACATGGCGCATGCGATCGAGCAGTCGGACGCCAACACCAAGGTCAATGAGCTGTTGTTCCGCCGACTGACGGTGGAAGATGCCGCCGAGGCCCATGTCGCGGCGCTGGAGAAGGCGCCACAACTAGGCTTCGACATCTTCATCATCTCGGCGCCAACGCCGTTCCGGCCTGATGATTGCGAGGCATTGATCGCTGACGCGCCGCCCGTCGTCGCCCGCTATTTTCCGGAATTTCCGGCGCTCTATGCGCGAAAGGGCTGGACGATGTTTTCCTCGATCGACCGCGTCTACGACGCCTCGCGGGCGCGGGACAGGCTGGGCTTCGTCTGCAAGACGAGCTTTGCCGCTGTGCTCGCCGGGCTTGCAGCGGAAGATGGTGCCGCCTGATCGAACGGTCAGCTGTGTGCCGCGGCGCTGGCCAGCTCCGTCGTCAGATCGCCATAGCCGGTCGAGCGGCGCTCATAGGCGAGGCCGAGCATTTTCGCCGCCTTCTCGGCGACCTTGTCGAGTTCCGGGTCGTCGGTCTGGGCGATATAGACCAGCTTCTCGTAATTGCCGAAATAGTCCTTGATCAGCTCGGGATGCCTGTCGAGGCCGAGCGGCTTCATGAAGAAGGCGTCGAACTGCCGGCACAGGAAATCGGTCATGTAGAACGACATCATGTCGTCGTCGGCGACCTTCGCATAGGTGTCCATGCCCTGGTAGAAGGCAAAGCAGTGCGGACCGGCCATGCGCTCGACGCCATGCTTCTCGCAGACGCGGTCAAGCAGGCCGCCGGTGCCGCAATCGGCATAGCCGACGAAGATGTTTCTATAGCCGTCCGCCTTGGCCTTCTCGATTGCCTTGTCCATGGCCGGCGCGATGCGGTCCGGGTAGAAATGGAACTCCGCCGGCAGGCAGGTCAGCTCGAGATGGTCGAGGCCCAGCTGCTCCTTGACGGCCAGAACTTCGCGCGCAATCATCCCGCAGGCGATGACAAGCAGCCTGTCGCCTTGATCGGGTTGTAGCTTTCGCGCAATGCTCATGGAACCAGTCTAACCGATTTTCGTTGCTGTCCCACGAATCTATCTGTTGAGGGAGATACCATTCATGAAACCGCTACGCATTGCACCGATCGCAATTCTCGCTTGCGCCCTGGCACTTTCGGCCTGTGCCAACACCATCCGTGGCGTCGGCAGGGACGTCAAATCGACAGCCAACGCGGTTGAGGACACGGTCGAGAACCCCTGATCCGCAGTCTCGCCAACGCGCATTGCTCTCAAGATAGTTCAAGCGATGCGCATTAAGTCCTTGTAACATCTGGGAACAAGAAAGTCGTGCTGCAAGGCGCGGATCGGTTTTTGGTCCATGCCGAATTCGCCCAGATGAGGCCGAAGCGCGGACGTCGTGTCCGCCTATTGCAATTATTTTCGTTGGGGCGGGCACGAAAAGTTGACTTTTCGAGCGGGGGATATGCCGTTAATCCTTTCTGGTACCCTCAACAACGAAGCTAGAAGCTAGGAGCCATAGGATGAAGACCGCTCTCTTAGTTGTCGCCGCTCTGGGCCTTTCGGTGTCCGGCGCCGCAGCGGAATGTGTTGGCCACACTAAAACGACGGCTTCCGTAGATCAGCAAACCAAAGCTGCAAGCGTAGATCAGCAGACCAAAGTCGCAAGCGTCGCAAATACGCCGACAACTGCCGACACGCCGATCCTGAAAAAGGAAGAGGCAAAAGAGTCAGAATAGGCGCTTCAACCCGCCCGAACGCTCCGAGCGAGGCTTGCCGCGCTCAACTTCCCGTCCAAAGTTTCACCGGTATGTTCGCTGCGGGGCGCTGTTGCTTGTTGATGTCAAGACATGTCAGCGTCGCGCGCCGCCTCGGCTTGGTATAGCATAAGTACGGGCTGTCGTACTTATGCTTCGGTCTCCTCCTTGGTCTGCCATCCCCCAGCCGCGCGGGCGAAATATCTAAATATCCTGCGATCGCCATCCCAACGGCTATTCCCATAAGCCCATTGCAACGCCGCGACGAGCAAGCAGCAACAGGTGATGTTGGCGTGGTGGCTATGGCACCTAGGGTGGTGGCAAATGAACGTTTGCAGTGCGCCTAGGGAGATCCGCCTTTGAGGGCGATCAGGCCGATCAGGATTGCGCTTGCCGCAGCAACCGACGCCCACCAAGTCGCATCGCGCGAAGGTCGCCAGTGTCGGCGGGGTCCAGCGCGCTTTCGCCACTGGCCAGTTCGATTGTCGTAGCGCGATTTTTCCACTCCTCCCAGAGTCAACAATGCGTTTGTTGCCAATCGGAGACCAGACGCGCGCCCAAGGGTCGGCTTTAGGTGGCGCGCGCCAAGCCAACGGCTATTCCCAAGGCGATCGGCCCGCGCATGGCTGGAGTGCAGGTTTAACCTCATCGATCGAAACCGACTTCATCACAATGAACGGCGACAATCTCAAAGAGTCAGGGCATGACCGGCGCATCGGAATTCTGCTGGATCGAATAGATGTGTTGGCTGGGAAATAGCACAGTTAGGCGCTCCGCGAAGGTAATCGCTGAGGCTGAGCGCGCCGAACGCGCCGCAAAGACGGCAAGATTGAAATCCCTTCGCATGGCAACTCAGAGTGACTTGAATGTTTCGTTTCCGGAGGAGCTCGATTGCTCGCTCCTCGTCGCGGCACTGATTCAAGGCGAATCATCGGGCCAGCCTTTCAACCGTCTCAATGATGGCTTTGGCAAGGGCTTCGCCTTCATGGACAGGCTCGGATCCGAATAGCAACAAAACTGCTTCCGCGCTCGGAAGCAAGCCGGGCCGGCAGGTCTGTTCAAAAGCCATGCGAACCAGTTTGAGGGCGGCCCAGGCGCTGCGGATGTTCTGTTGGACTTCCATGCTAGCGCACCATGTCACGCAGCGGCTTCTTGCGCTCCTGCGGCGGGTATTTCTCCACCCGCCTGACCTTATCCAAACCCACCGTAACCAGCGATCCAAGGTCGATCGTCACCTTGCCGGCCTCCTCGTCTATGCGCGTAATCTCGCCAGAAAGCTCAATATGCTGGCCGCGCTTGACCTTTGTAGAATCGCGGATGGAGTGCCGGAATTCGTAGGAGGGGATGGAGACGCTTACGCGGTCCCTCGCTTACCGCCTTCGCACAGTGGCTGTGATCGCCGCCACGTCAAGAGGTTGCTGATAGACGAGACAACGCGCTTCGCTCTAGCGGGAACGGCCCAGCGGCTTGGTTGCGAGGGGGACTGGCAGCTGGAGGCCGCTGGGCCTTGACCAGCTAGCTTAAGAGGAGGCGCTGTGCTGGCTGACCAAAAACTTACGCTCAAGGCAACGGAATAGCATCATTCGAACGAACACTGTTCGTCAGCATGTTCCTGATGCTGGACATCCGAAGGGCAAGGCAGGCCAGCGGACAATGAGGAGCCGCATTTTGCCCCCATGTCGAGAGGCTGGCGGAACCTATTGTTTGGTCTGCAGCGGCTCATGGTCGGGGAGATGATGATGCAGCACCTCGGCAAGGTTCCGCTTGTCGATCGTTTGGGCCAAACGGGGCGTTTGAAAGACGGCCCGACAGCCAATCGGGGGCGACAAGCTGGCCGCCGGGCCTAACCAGCGGGCAATTGGGTCCGTTCGCCGGTTGGGCCGAACTATAGGTCATTCCATGCAACATTTCTAATTTAGTAAAATGGTCATGATCCGTTCCCTTAGTCATCAAACCGGATGAGCCTAGAGTCAATTTGGTGCCTAACGGGAGGAAGAGTGACCGGCATCCCGCCTCCGTTTTGCGGTGCTGATCAAGCGGAACATTAGGAGTTTCTAACAGTTATCTGGGAGCAGTGGGCCTATCCCCGCTTGGCCCCCGCTGCAGATCGGGCCCGCAGCCCGATCGGCCCGCGCTCAGAGGAGGAGCGCGGGCTTCTCCTTGTCAGTGCGATACGCCAGATAAGGGGATGGCCGGCGCCGCTTTGGGGGGCGTTGGGGTAGAGTGCCTTGTAGGGCGCCGGCCGGGCGGCGTTGGGGTCCGCCGCACGAATAAGCTAACACAGGTTGGGACCGTGGGTATGGCGTGATCGCGGAAGTACCGTGCTTCCCAATAGCTAGCCAGCCAGCGCCATGCCGACGGCAATGCCTATGCCGATCGAGAATCCAGTGGCGAGCTTGCCGCCGAGGTCAATGGCGCGCGGGGCCGACGGCACCGGGCCAGTCCCTGCGGGGAGTTGGTTAAAAAGCTCAGGCCGAAGCGCGGACGTTGTGCTTGCGCTTCATGAAGTCCTTGGCGGTCTCGACCGCCACGGCAGCGTCGCGGCAATAGGCGTCGGCACCGACTGCCTTGCCGAACTCCTCGTTGAGCGGCGCGCCGCCGACCAGCACGACATAGTCGTCGCGGATGCCCTTTTCCTTCATCGTATCGATGACGACCTTCATGTAGGGCATGGTCGTCGTCAGCAGCGCCGACATGCCGATGATGTCGGGCTGGTGCTGCTCGATGGCGTCGAGATATTTTTCCACCGCATTGTTGATGCCGAGGTCGATGACGTCGAAGCCGGCGCCCTCCATCATCATGCCGACAAGGTTCTTGCCGATGTCGTGGATGTCGCCCTTGACGGTGCCGATCACCATCTTGCCCTGCTTTGGCGCGCCGGTGGCGACGAGCAGCGGACGCAGGATGAACATGCCCGCCTTCATCGCGTTGGCCGACAACAGCACTTCCGGCACGAACAGGATGCCGTCGCGAAAATCCTCGCCGACGATGCGCATGCCTTCGACCAGCGCCTCGGTCAGCACCTTGTAAGGCGCCCAGCCGCGCTCGAGAAGGATGTTGGTGCCTTCCTCGATCTCTTCCTTCAGCCCGTCATAAAGATCGTCGTGCATCTGCTGCACGAGCTCGTCGTCGGAAAGCTCGGAAAGGATGATCTCGTCGTCGGCCATTTTTAATCCAGCTCCTTGCCGCACGGATACAGTTGCGGGGCCTCAAATATCACGTCAATACCTAACCCGCTACAGGCTTGCGTCCATAGCTGATTTGCGACTTCCCGCAAAAGGAAAGCGACTGCAAATCTATTGGAATTCTTGTCGATTTTGCGACAGGCGTTGGCGCTGGCGGGCCGTTTCGAATAGGGTGCATGACTACGATCCGGCCAGAAGCCGCGATATGCGGCCGTAACAATTGCGCCAGAACAAAGTCAGGGAAGAACGATCATGAGTGAGAACACGGCGGTCGACCAGGAAGCGTCAAACGCGCGGCGCGGACGCGCCGCCAGCGGTGGCGCCGCTGCCCGGCGGGCGGCGCGCTCGGGTGGCGGCCCCGGCACCCAGCTCACCTACATCAAGCGCAAGATCAACGTCTATGAGGTGCTGGACGAGGAAGGGCTGGCGCTGATCGAGAAGAACACCGACACGGTGCTCGAGGAGATCGGCATCATCTTTCGCGACGACGCCGAGGCGCTGCAACTCTGGAAAGAAGCCGGTGCCGACGTCAAGGGCGAGCGCGTGCATTTCCCGAAGGGGCTCTGCCGCTCACTTTTGAAAACCGCGCCGTCCGTCTATACCCAGCATGCCCGCAATGCAGAACGTTCGGTGCAGATCGGCGGCAACGCCACGGTCTTCGCGCCGGTCTACGGCCCGCCCTTCGTGCGCGACCTCGATGGCGTCAGGCGCTATGCGACGATCGAGGATTTCCAGAATTTCGTGAAGCTCGCCTATATGGCGCCGTCGATCCACCATTCGGGCGGCACGGTGTGCGAGCCGGTCGACGTGCCGGTCAACAAGCGCCATCTCGACATGATCTACAGCCACATCAAATATTCGAATAAGCCGTTTATGGGCTCGGTCACCGCGCCGGAGCGCGCCGAAGACACGGTTGCGATGGCCAAGATCGTGTTCGGCGACGATTTCGTCGAGAACAATACGGTGCTGACCAGCCTGATCAACGCCAACTCGCCGATGGTGTTCGACGAGACCATGCTGGGCGCGCTGAAAGTCTATTCGCGCCACAACCAGGCCTGTATCGTCACGCCGTTCATTCTCGCCGGCGCAATGAGCCCGGTGACGGTCGCCGGCACGCTGACCCAGGTTCTGGCCGAAGTGCTGGCCGGCGCGTCGTTCACGCAGCTGATCCGGCCGGGCGCGCCGGTGCTGTTCGGCACCTTCGCCTCGTCGATTTCGATGCAGTCGGGCGCGCCGACCTTCGGCACGCCGGAGCCGTCGCTCGTCTCCTATGGTGCGGCGCAACTCGCCCGCCGGCTTGGCCTGCCGTTCCGCACCGGCGGCTCGCTGTGTGCTTCGAAGATACCGGACGCGCAGGCGGCTTATGAGAGCGCCAACACACTGAACTCGACGATCCTTGCCGGCACCAACTTCGTGCTGCACTCGGCCGGCTGGCTCGAGGGCGGGCTCGCCTCCTGCTACGAAAAATTCATGATGGACATCGACCAGCTCGGCATGACGCAGAAGTTCTCCGAAGGCGTCGACCTGTCGGAAAACGGCCAGGCGATGGACGCCATCCGCCAGGTCGGTCCGGGCAGCCACTATCTCGGCTGTGACCACACCCAGGCCAATTTCCAGACCGCCTTCTACCGTTCCAATATCGCCGACAACAATTCCTACGAGCAGTGGCTGGCCGAGGGCGAAAAAACCGCGCCGCAGCGCGCCAACGAACTCGCCCGCCGCTGGCTGGAAAGCTACGAGGCGCCGCATCTCGATCAGGGTATTGACGACGGGCTGAAGGAGTTCATCGCCAGGAAGAAGGCGTCGATGGCCGACGCCTTCACCTGAAAGGAGCCCGAGTCAGGCGGGGCTAAAGTCGCCAACATCATCCACAAGGAAGTCTGGCGGAGCGCCTTCTCCGAGCCGGACAGGAAGGGATGATCCTCGAGCGCAGCCTGATCGAAAATATGGCGGCAGCGCTTTCCGCCTCCGGCCTCATGCTTCGCGGCGGCTTCAATTTTGCAGGCGGTGAGGAAACACCCTCCGGTCTCTCCGGCGCTGTCGCCAAATCCGTCCTGCTGGTCGGGCAGGCGGGCGCCGCGCCATGGCCGCATTTCCTGCGCTGGCGGGAGAGTCAATTGCAGACCGTTGCCAATCCGCTCGACACCTGGTCGCGCGAAGTCATCGGCGCGGTGGCGAAGACATTCGGGGCGCGGGCGGTTTCGCCCTCCGACAGGCCGTATCTGCCGTTCCAGCAATGGGCGATGCGGGCGGAGG
Organism: Mesorhizobium sp. WSM4841; assembly: GCF_055811515.1. NCBI lineage: Bacteria > Pseudomonadati > Pseudomonadota > Alphaproteobacteria > Hyphomicrobiales > Phyllobacteriaceae > Mesorhizobium > Mesorhizobium sp. WSM4841. Next base: position 266,349 of record NZ_JBVVQC010000003.1, on the reverse strand, counting down.
GCTTGCGGCCGTCGCCGCTCGGCATCCTCATGCATCCGCAATACGGGCTCTGGCACGCCTATCGCGGCGCGCTGCTGTTCGAGGACGAAATAGCGCTTCCAGAAGCCCGCGACGTGATTCACCTTTGCGATGGATGTCTCGACAAACCTTGCCTGAAATCTTGTCCGGTCGGTGCCTATTCTGCAGATGGTTTCGCGCATGGAACATGTCTGGCGCATGTGCGTGGGCAAACGGCGCGCCTTGCCGGACCGGCGGCTGTCTCGACCGCAACGCCTGTCCCTACGGCGCGGCCTATCGCTATCCACCACAGGTTCAAGCCTTCCACATGACCGCGTTCGCGAGCCTGTAGCGTCGCCGAATGCCGCACGGATTTGCAGGGGTTGCCCCATTGCGACTTGCCCTGTTGGCCTGCGTGGATATCGCGCGACCGTGGTCGTCGTCTGACGGCTGACAAAAAAATTCTTTCCATTGCCCAAGGAATCGCCGCTAGCCTTCGTCCAACAGGCAAATGATGGCGCTGATGCTGGATGAAAGCGAAGCCTCCGACGCCGAGCTGATCGGTCGGGCGAAGGGCGGAGACAGGGGGGCTTTCGGCAAATTGCTCGAAAGGCACTATGACTTCGTCTATCGCGCCGCGTATCGCTGGTGCGGGAAAAAGGCCGACGCCGAGGATATCGCCCAGGAAGTCTGCGTTCGGCTCGGCCGGGCGATCCGCGACTATCATGGCAGCGGCGCCTTCACCACCTGGCTCTACACCATGACGCTGAATGCGGCACGCGACATGATGCGAAAAACCGTCCGCGAGACGATCAAGACCGAAGCCTACGGGGCTTATGAGCTGATCTCGGGAGAGGCCCCGGCCGAGCCCGAAGATCCAGCCGAGGCGCTTTGGGCGGCGGTGCGGATGCTGCCGGACAAGCAGCGCGACGCGGTGCTGCTCGTCTATGGCGAAGGGCTGAGCCACGCACTCGCTTCCGAGGCGATGGGCATCTCGGAGTCGACGGTTTCCTGGCACATCCATGAAGCGAAGAAACGGCTGAAGACGCTCATGCTTTCAGCCGGGGAAGTGTGATCATGGTTGACGACAACGAACTCAACAGGCTGCGCGACATCGCAGCACCGGCACCGGGCACCGACGCGAAGGCGCGTGCCTTCGAGGCCGCCATGCGGGCTTACGACCTGGACGAAAAAACGTCACCTGCCGCCCAAGGATCGGCGAAAGGGCTTCGTCTCACAGAGCGAGCACAAAAGCTCTGGAGCGAAATCATGCAAAAGAAACTCCTCGCCACCCCGGCCATTGCCGGGCTCATCGTCCTGCCGATCGCCGGATACGTCACCATCTATATGCTGCAGGAGCAGCCGTTCCATTCCGGTGGGGACGAGAAGATCAGTGAAACGCTGGCCGATAAACCAGTGGCTAAAGGCCCGGCAACGGTGAGGCCGCTCACCGTAGCCGAGGCCGACAAGCGGAAGAAAGCCGATGCCGACGTCGAAAGCCGCGACGCAGCCGAGGCGCTTGCGCCGGCATCGCCGCCGAAGCCCGAATCGAACGCGATGGGTGGCCTGGTGCAGCAGGATATGGTGGCTCGCAATGCGCCCGAGCCCTCGCCTCGCGAGGCGCTGGCTGGCGGTTCAAGTACCGCGGCTCCTGCAGCCGATGGCGCCGCGCGGGTTGGCCGTGTGACCGGTACTGTGGCCCAATCCAAGTTGATGGCTCAGCCTTCGACCGCCCCGGCCGACCAGATGCTGCCGCAGGAGCAAAACCGCGACCGCGTCGAGGATTTCAAGAGCAATCCGGTGCGTGCCGCGCTCGAAGACCCGGTGTCGACCTTTTCGATCGACGTCGACACTGCCTCCTATTCCTTCGTGCGGCGTTCGCTCAGGGATGGTGTTGTGCCGCAGGCCGACACGGTCCGCGTCGAGGAGATGATCAACTACTTCCCCTATGACTGGAAAGGTCCGGACGTTGCCTCGACGCCGTTCAACTCGACCGTCAGCGTCATGCCGACGCCGTGGAACGAGCACACCAGGCTGATGCATGTCGCCATCAAAGGTTTCGACGCGAAGCCGGCCGAGCAGCCCAAGGCCAATCTGGTCTTCCTGATCGACGTGTCGGGCTCGATGAACGAGCAGGATAAGTTGCCGCTCTTGCAGTCCGCCTTCCGGCTTCTGGTCAACAAATTGAAGCCCGACGACACGGTTTCGATCGTCACCTATGCGGGCGATGCCGGCACTGTCCTGGAGCCGACGAAGGTTTCGGAGAAGGACAAGATTCTCAATGCCATCGACACGTTGGCGCCCGGCGGCAGCACTGCCGGCGAGGCGGGTATCAAGGAAGCCTACAGGCTGGCGCAGAAATCCTTTGTCAACGACGGGATCAATCGCGTGATGCTGGCCACGGACGGCGACTTCAATGTCGGCCAGACCGACGACGACGATCTGAAGCGATTGATCGAAAAGAAGCGTAAGACCGGCGTGTTCCTGTCGGTGTTCGGTTTCGGTCGCGGCAATCTGAACGATCAGATGATGCAGACCATCGCCCAGAACGGCAACGGCACCGCCGCCTATATCGACACTTTGGCCGAGGCGGAGAAGGTGCTGGTCGAGGATGCGTCTTCGACGCTGTTCACCATCGCCAAGGACGTGAAGATCCAAGTCGAGTTCAACCCGCAAAAAGTCTCGGAATACCGGCTGATCGGCTACGAGACCCGCGCCTTGAACCGCGAGGATTTCAACAACGACCGCGTCGATGCCGGCGAGATCGGCTCCGGCCATTCGGTCACTGCGATCTACGAGATCACGCCGAAAGGCAACGGCGGCGAGCAAATCGATCCGCTGCGCTACGGCCAGGCTGCAGTGAACAATGGCGGCGTCGCCAATGCCGACGAATATGCGTTCGTGAAGATCCGCTACAAGTTGCCGAATGAGGGTGCCTCGAAGCTGATCACCACGCCGGTCACATCGGCCAATGAAGTGGCTGATTTCGACCAGGCCAGCACCGACCAGCGTTTCTCCGTTGCCGTCGCGGCCTTCGGCCAGAAGCTGCGCGACGAGGATGCGACCGCGAAGTTCGGCTACGACAAGATCCTGGAGATTGCCACTGCCGCCCGGGGAGCCGACCCGTTTGGGTACCGGTCCGAGTTCCTCTCGCTGGTGCGCCTTGCCTCGGCGCTCGGCGGTAACCGGTAATGGTGATGACGGCCGGTTTCCTCAGATGGAATCGTCCTGATACGGGAAACCGACACACGGGCGGGTGAGACAGGCCGGCAAGGAAAACCTTGCCGGCCTTTTTCAACATTTGTCAGGCGCGGCTACGCCGGCGCTCGCGGCGGGCTTCGCTGGTCTCGACGGTGTTGACTGTGGCTTGCTTGTTGCGCATCGGGCCGATGCGCTCGACGATTTTCTCAACGGTCGGGCGATCCGACCTGGTGTGCGCGTCGAGTGCCTTGCGCATGGCGGCGAGGTGGGCGAACGAGGTGCCGCAGCAACCGCCGACGATTTTGGCGCCGGCATCGACGGCCAGCCTGACATAGTCGGCCATCAGTTCGGGCGTGCCGGAATAATGGATTTCTGCGCCGCGAAATTCCGGAATGCCACAATTGCCCTTGACGATCACCGTCGCCTCCGGCTTCGCCTCGGTCATGTCGAGCAGCGAAGCGAGGATGTCGGAGGCGCCGACGCCGCAATTGGCGCCGACACCGAGCGGCGCCTGCGGCAGCCCATCGGCGACGCCATGGATGTCCTTCGGCAACAGCCCCATCATGGTGCGGCCGGCGGTGTCGAAGGAGCCGGTATAGGTATAGGGCAGGCCGACGCGGATCGCGGCTTCGGCTGCGGCGCGGATCTCGTCCGGCGCCGACATGGTCTCGATCCAGGCGACTTCGGCGCCGCCGGCCTTCAGGCCCTCGATCTGTTCGGCAAAGGCCTCGACCGCCTCGTCATAGGTCATCGCGCCGAGCGGCACCAGCAACTCGCCGGTCGGGCCGACCGAGCCCGCCACGATGACCTTGCGGCCTGCTTTATCGGCGACAGCGCGGGCGATCTCGGCGGCGCGCTTGTTCAGCGCATGCACGCGGTCCTGCGCATGGTGCAGCTTCAGCCGGTGGCGGGTGCCGCCGAAGGAGTTGGTGAGAATGATGTCGGCGCCGGCATCGACGAAGTTCTGGTGCAGACTGGTGATGGTGTCGGGAGCCGTCTCGTTCAGCAACTCTGGAGCCTCGCCAGCCTCGAGCCCCATGGCGAACAGATTGGTACCGGTGGCGCCATCGGCAAGCAGAACGCCCTTTTCGGCAAGCAGCGCGTCAATTGGATTGGTCATTGGAAATACGCCTTCCGGGAATTCTTTGTCGAGATAAGGATATAAAGAAATCTTTATATGGCGTCAATGTCGGCGTGGTAAACAAGCCGTTAAAATCGCATTTCCGCCAGCCTTTGCGTGAAGCTGGCCGCCTCATGTGCGTTGATGTCGGCGGCGCGGATCAGATTGTCGAAATGGCTGGTCAGCGTGCGGACCGGCTGGGTCGCGTTCAGCACCAGATACATGTCGCCGACATAGATGGCGGCGCGATAAGGCCCAAAGATAGTGTAGGGGATCGAGTAGCGCATCCGGCCGTCATAGAGAAACAGGCGGAAGGTGGGATAAAGGTCGTCGAGCAGCGTCGCCATGTGAAGAAGCTGCTGGTGGCGGTCGGCCTCAGGGAAACGGTCCCAGACGCCCAGTCCGCGCGCAAAGATCTCCAGCGTGTGGCGCGGCATGCAGACTTCCATGTCGGTTTCCGGCCGCCGGTTGTAGTCGATGCGGTACTGCGTCTCACCGGCCTGCGCCTCGCGGCTCTTGTTGGCAATACCAGCCTCGTAGTCGACAAGCGCCTCGGTGCGCAGAAGATCGGGAATGCCGGCGGGCACGTAACGGATCTTCGTGCCCGCAGCCTCGGCATGCCATTTGGCCAGCAGCGTGCGGTCGAAGCCGTCGGGCGCTTCCTCGATCTCCAGGCTCTCGCGGATTTCGCCGGTGACGCCTTCGTCCTGGCTGAGGCCGAGCAGCCAGTCGAGCGACACCTTGAATTCGGCGGCGATGTTGAGCAGCGTTTCGGCGCGGGGAAGGCGTGTCGAGGCGCCGGACAGCAGCTGCGAAAGCGCCGAGCGATCGATGCCCACCGCCGTCGCGAAGGCGGACTGGTTCAAGTCGGATCGTGTCAGGAGCATTTTCAGGCGCTCCCGAAAGATCGTCGACAGGTCGCGTTTGTCCATATCGTCATTCCGGCCATTGGGAGGAAAAAATTCCGCCGAGTTCGCCAAAGTGGCACCTCAGGCGTAAATGAATCCGCCAGCTCGTTTACAATAAATAACATATGCGACTTAAAATGCGCAATCGCAACATTTTGTGCGCTTTGTCGCGTTGCAGCATGTCAACGCTCCTGACACAATACTGTCAGGAATCAAAAACGGTTCCGGCGACTGGAAGGGCAGTGGTCGATCCATGACGAGCATGAATAACAGACGACGCAATGCACCGGCCATCGAATGGCCGACCGTGTTTCTCGCGTTCTTCTGTTACGGCACATGGCTCGCAGCCGGCCTGTTCCTGTGGCCGTCCTATCCGTTGCTGGCGCTCGTCGTTCTGGCCTTGATGGCTGCGCTGCAATCCTCGCTGGCGCACGAAGTCCTGCACGGCCATCCGACCCGCAATGCGCAGCTCAACGAAGCTATCGTCTTCCTGCCGATCGGCCTCGTCTGGCCGTTCCGCCGGTTCAAGACCATTCATCTGCGCCACCATGCCGACGAACGGTTGACCGATCCGCTTGACGATCCTGAAAGCTACTACAAGGCGCTGTGGCACCATGACGAATTGCCGCCGGCGATGAAGTTCCTGCTGAAAATCAACAACACCATGATCGGCCGCCTTATTCTCGGCCCGTGGCTGTCGTGCACCGGCTTCTTCATCGACGATGCCAAGCAGATGCTTGCCGGCGACAAGGTGATCCGCAAGGCATGGCTGCTGCACGCCATCGGCCTCGCCGTGGTGCTGCCGGTCGTGCAGTTCGGCTTCGGCATCCCGCTGTGGCTCTACGTGCTAGTGCCGGTGTGGCTCGGCCAGTCGCTGATCTCGATCCGTACCTTCGCCGAGCATCAATGGTCGGAGCATCCGGAAGGCCGAACGGTGATTGTCGAGCGTTCGCCGCTGTCGTTGCTGTTCCTCAACAACAATCTGCATTTCGTGCATCACAAGAGCCCGACGGTGGCTTGGTACCGGCTGCCGAAGTTGTTTCGCGAGCGCCGTGACGAGTGGCTACGAATGAACAATGGCTACGCCTATCCAAACTATTTCGCGCTGCTCAAGGCTTATGCGTTCAAGGCGAAGGAGCCGATCGTCCACCCGGTGCTGCGGCGCACGCCGGAACCGGGCCGGGCGTTCAAGCCGCGCGTCAGGGCGCGCAGCCTCAATGGGCTTGGCAGTGCGCCGGTGCCCGCCGAGCCGCCGAAAGAATGAATTTTGCGGCATCGCCGGCGGCGATGCCCAGGTGCGCGTCAATGGTCTCGTCAGTTTCTCAGCGTAGCGACCAAAATCCCGGCACGAGCGATTTCGTTGCCGCCTTGCCGATGTATGACTGGCCCGAAATGCGGAGCGAGGTCGATGCCCAATGGGCACGGCTGCGTGATGCCTTCCGGCAAAGAGGCATCGACGCGCCGCAGACCATCGCTCGCGTCAATGCCGATCTGTGGCCTGTAGACGGCGGCATCCGTGACGCCGCCGGAAAGGTGATCGCGCCCGATCCGGCGACGCTGCCGCCGGACGAGCTGGATTTTCACGGGCTTTGGCTGCATCCGGCGCTGCTGTTCGCACAGACCTGCTGGGGGCCGATGGAACTCGGCCTGTCGGAGCATGTCCAGGTGGTCGGCCAGCCGAGCTACGACGCATACGAGGGCGGGCAGGGCGAACTCTATTCGAGCGCCATCGTGATGCGCGCGGACGGCTCGCCGTCTGTTCGAGCACCTGATGACGGCAGCCCTCTTGTTTCTCTCGACCTGCTGCGCAACATGCGCTTCACCTTCAACCACTCCGATTCGATGTCGGGCTTCGTCGGGCTGACGCGTGACCTGGAGGCGCTGGGCGAAAGCCTGAACATCTTCTCTGAGCGCAGCGAAAGCGGTGGCCACCGCGCCTCGATCGTCGCCATTGCCGAGGGCAAGGCCGATGTCGCGGCCATCGACTGCCAGAGCTGGGCGCTGGCGCGGCGCTTCGAGCCTGCGGCACAGAAGGTAGCGGCCGTTGGCTGGACAAGGCGGCGCAAGGGCCTGCCGTTCATCACTGCCAGAGCGACACCGGAAAAGATCGTGGTGGCGCTGCGTGAGGCAGTCGCGGCGATCGCATAAAAACAGTCAGCCGCCGAGCAGCCGCTCGTCGAGCGGATAGGTCGAAAGCTGCTCGTTGCCGGTTTCGGTGATCAGGATCTGCTCCTCGATCTTGACGCCCTCGCGTCCGCCAAGCCGGCCGATATAGCTTTCGACGCAAAGCACCATGCCTGACACGAGCACGCCGTCGGGCGTGTCTTCAGTCCAGTCGATCGCATGCGGCAGCGTCGGGTATTCGTCGGCCAGGCCGACGCCGTGATAGAGCACGCCGTAGCGCGCCGGGAAGCAATCTCCGGGCGGCACCGCCGAGCGTTCGACAAGGTCGCGGAAGGATATGCCCGGCTGCATCAGGCGGATGTTGTGGGCGATCTGGTCGGCGGCGATGCGAAACAGGTCGCGTTGCTCGTTGGACGGCTCGGTGTCGCCGCAGAGCCAGGTGCGCGACAGGTCGGCGCAGAAACCGTAGGGGCCGATCAGGTCGGTATCGAAAGCGACGAGATCGCCGGCTTCGATCGTTCGCGACGAGCATTCCTGGAACCAGGGATTGGTGCGCGGGCCGGACGTCAGGAGCCGGGTTTCGACCCATTCGCCGCCACGCGCGATGTTGCCGCGGTGGAGTTCGGCCCACAGTTCGTTTTCGGAAATGCCTGGCCTCAATGCTGCTTCCATCTCGCCCATTGCCGCCTGGCAAGCGACGATCGACCGGCGCATGGCCAGGATTTCGTCGGGCGATTTGATCAGACGTGCATTTTCCATCAGCGCTTCGCCATTGCCGATCGAGATGCCGAGGCGGGCGAGCTCTTCGACGCCCTCGGGATTGATGTGATCGACGGCGATGCGGCTGATACCGCCGCCATGCTCCCTCACCAGATCGGCAATGCCGGCCGCCCAGCGGCGGACCTTTTGCTCGGTCAGTTCGCCGCTGTAGAGATACATCCACGACACTGCCGGCCGCACCTCGTCGACCACGCCGGAGTGGTCGGAAAGGTGCTCGCAGGAAAAATAGTCGAACAGCACCACCGGGCCTTCGGTGGCAACGAAACAATGCCTTGTCGGATTGTGCGCGACCCAGAGCTGCATATTGGTCGAGTCGGTCGCGTAGCGGATATTGATCGGATCGTAGAACAGGGCCCCCGCATAGTCGCGGCGCTTCAGCTCGGCGCGGATGCGGTCGAGCCGGTACTGACGCATGGCGGGCAGGTCGGGGGCGGCAATGCCGGCGGCGTGCCACTCGGCTTCCGCCAGTGCGCCGTAGCCCAGCACATGCTGGTTGAGCTCAGCGGCCTTCCGCCGCGACTTCAGGCGCAACGCATCGATGGAGCCTGCTTCGTCCGGCTCGAACGGCATGATCCTGCGGTGACGAGGAGGCCGATCAGTCGGGTTCCTGTCCACCCTCGGCTCCTTTGCTAACGCCTTCCTCGGGCGCTGTGGCTTTTTCCGCAGCCGCTCTCTTCAATCTTATATACGCGCCGGGCCGGGCAGACTTGTCGGTGCTAGGCAATAGCGGAACCATGATTTGCCTTGGTTGGCCGTCCGGCTCATGGCCGGCTTTTTTGAGCTGATCCAGAATGACCGGCCGCGGATCGTCGTGGTCGAGCCAGACGAGTACGGCCGGCTCTTGCACCAGCCTGTCGAAATTCGGCACTTCCTGGTTAAGCGCGACCAATTTTTCGTCGACCAGCCGCAGATTTCCGACCCATGCACCGTCGGATATTGCGGTTTTCACCGGCCCGTCAGCAGTCAGCTGGCGATACAGGGCCGGGTAATCCACCCGGATCATCCGCGAGAGACCACTGGTCCCGTTTATCTGGAAGTACCAAGTGGCGGGCGCGAGCAGAACGGCGATGATCGCTCCGGCCGCGATCACCAGGAGCTGGGCGTCCCTGCCGCGTGGTGAGAGCCGTTCCATGTAGGCGGCCGTCGCCAGTGGCAAGATGACCAGGACCGGCACCAGCCAACGGGCCTTGACCTCCGTCACGCCGGTGGCCACCACAAGTATCGCCAGCATGGCCAAGCCGAGCGCCAAGGTACGCCACAAGAGAACTTCCCTGGCCGGAGCCTTGGGGGGACGCTCAGAGAAACGGAACCCCACCAGCGCGAAAGCCAGCGCGGAAACGAGCGCCGGCAAGACAGCGAAATTGAAGGTCCCCATGATAAACTTGCCGGCGCCGATGGCCGTGGCCGTCATGCGCCCCTGCTGTAGGTCTATTCCGAACTTCTCGCCTCTCGCCAGCAAATCGGCAGGATGCATGAGGCTCCAATATGTGGTTGGCGCCAGCACCAATATCGCTACCGCAACGCTGATTGCGAATTTCGGATCGAGGATCGCGCCGCGCAACTCGCGCAGCGACAACACCGCCGCAACAAGCGCTACCACCAGGAATACGTCGTTGTATTTGGCAAGAATTGCCGCAGCCGTTGCCAAGCCAAACATCGCATAGGCGATCACGCTTCGCCGCTCGATCAGATTAGCCATCGCGAGCAGCAGCAGCGCGCAGAAGGCGACAACGGCGACCGAATGCGACAAGGCGCGCTGTGATTCCCAGGCGATTTGCGGGATTGTGAAAAGTCCCAGCATGGCCGCCGCTGCCGTCGCTTTCGTGTAGCCGAACTGCCGCATGGCGGCGAACACACTGCAGGCGGCGAGGAACAGCACGGAGTATTTGACGAGCTTCAGCGTGAAAATACTGGTGCCGAAAATTTGCGCGGCCAGCCAGTTGATCCAAGTGTAGAGAGGTGGTTGCGAGCCGCCATATCCAGCCCAAAGATAGGGAAGATAAATCAGTTGCTCCGCGTCATCGACGCCGACGCCAGTTCCTGCCCAAGTGGCCAGAACGGACAATATGATGGTTTGCAAGGCCAAGTAAGCGGCGACCATGACAATCGCCGCCGGGAAGGGGCCGATTCTGCTCTCGGCAAGCCATTCGTCCCATTTCATCGAATACTTCAACGAGTTCTCATCGCCCGTGCCAGTTGCTGCCGGCTCCGCTAGCATGAAGACCATGCCCCGCACAATGTGGCAGCCCTGATCGCTGCCGGAGCGGCGGGCAGGCAAGTCGAATCGCACCGTCGCTCTCTCTTTTGTTCTAGCATCGGATTTCCCAAATCGGTCCCACCCCCGGGTCAAGCGCGAGGGCTGGCCTTTGGGTCCGGTGCTCTAGGTCCGCATCTTCTCGCCGCTCGGGTCGAAGGGCGGCTCGACATTGATGCGGGCTGGCCGCCGGTGTCCGAGGATTTCGATCTCGAACAGTCCGGCGCTCTCGTTCTCGGCCAAGGCGACCGGCACATAGCCTTGCGCCATCGATTTCCGGACGTAATGCGCATAGCCGCCGGAGGTGATCCAGCCAACCACGCGCCAGTCGCCGTCGACAATTCCGCGCACGGCCGAGGCGCCTTCCGCGGCCATGGAGCCGCGCACTTCCTTGCCTGATATATCGAAGCGCGGCGCGCCATAGCCATGCGGCTTTTCCACCGTGCCAAAATCCTTGCCGCCGACCTTGGCCCAGATTGGCTCGTCGCCCATCACGTCAGCATCCGCGGCATCTACGATGAACGAGACACGGCGCAGTTTCGGCCCTTCTGCCTGTTCCTTGGCCGCCGCTTCGCGTCCGATGAAATCGTTCTTCTCGAGCTTGATAAAGCGATCCATTGCTCCTTCGAACGGCCCGTAGATCGGGCGCAGCTCGCGAAACCAGGTCGGAAAATTCTTTTCCAGGCGCATCGAGAGCAAGGCGCGCATGCCGAAATCGACGAGGCCAAACTCTGCACCGGCATCCTTGATCGCCTTATAGACAAGGCGCTGGTAGGCCGGCGCCATCCAGATCTCGTAGCCGAGATCGCCGGTATAGGTGATGCGATTGACCATGCAGGGCGCGCCGCCGACCGCCATCTCGCGGAAATCCATGAAGCGGAAAGCCTTGGTCGAGACATCCACGTCAACAAGCTTCTGCAGCAGGTCGCGCGATCTCGGCCCGGCGATCGAGAGGCCGACAAGCGTCTGGTCGAAGCGGTGGATGCGGACGCTACCATCCCTCGGCAGGTGCTTCTCGAACCAGCGCATGTGATACTTCTGCGCCGCCGACGAGCTCCAGATCATGAAGCGCTCTTCACCAGCCTTGGCGATGGTGAAGTCGCCGATCAGCCTGCCGAACTCGTTCAGCATCGGGGTCAGCACGATGCGGCCGATCTTCGGCATGCGGTTGGTCATCAGCCGGTTGAGGAAATCTTCCGATCCCGGCCCGGACACTTCGTATTTGGCGAAGTTGGCGATCTCGGTGACGCCGACCTTCTCGCGGGTGGTGCGCACTTCCTCGCCGATCGGCCCGAAATCGTTGGAACGGTGGAACGAAACGATATCCTTCGGCTCCGTGCCTTTCGGCGCGAACCAGAGCGGGGTTTCGAGGCCCCACGAGTCGCCCATTACGGCATTGTTGGCCAGCATCGTGTCGTAGAGCGGCGTCGTCTGCGCCGGTCTGGCGGCCGGCAATTCCTCGTTGGGAAAGCGGATGGAAAAGCGGCGCGAATAGTTTTCGCGCACCTTGGCATTGGTGTAGCGCAGCGTCGCCCATTCGCCGAAGCGGGCGACGTCCATGCCCCAAACGTCGAAGCCGGGATCGCCATGGACCATCCAGTTCGACAATGCCAGCCCGACGCCGCCGCCCTGCGAGAAACCGGCCATGACGGCGCAGGCGCACCAGAAATTGGTCAGGCCCTGCACCGGGCCAACCAGCGGATTGCCGTCGAGCGCGAAGGTGAAGGGACCGTTGATGATCTGCTTGATGCCGGCCTTCTCGATGCCGGGAAAATGCTTGAAGCCGATCTCCAGCGACGGCGCGATGCGGTCGATGTCGGGCTGCAGCAATTCGTGGCCGAAATCCCACGGCGTGTTGACCGGAGACCACGGCTTGCAGGCTTTTTCATAGGTGCCGAGCAGGATGCCGTTGCGTTCCTGGCGGGTGTAGATCTCGCCCTTGAAGTCCATAACGCCGATCATTTCGCGGCCGGTCGACTTGTTGAATTCTTCGACCTCCGGCATCGGCTCGGTCAAAAGGTACATATGCTCCATGGCAAGCAGCGGCAGCTCGACCCCGACCATGCGGCCGATCTCGCGCGCCCACAGGCCGCCGCAGTTGACGACGTGGTCAGCCTTGACCGTGCCTTGTTCGGTAACGACGTTCCAGGTGCCGTCGACCTCCTGCGTCAGCTCGACGACGCGGTTGCGCAGCACGATCTCGGCGCCGATCTTCCTGGCGGCCTTGGCGTAGGCGTGGGTGGTGCCGGAAGGGTCGAGATGGCCTTCGACCGGATCCCACATGGCGCCGACGAAATTCGTCTCGTCCATCAGCGGGAACATCGCCTTGGCCTCGGACGGCGTGATCAGCTCGGTATCCATGCCGAGATAGCGGCCCTTGGCGTGGGCAAGGCGCAAAAAATCCATGCGCTCGGGTGTGTCGGCCATCATCACGCCGCCCGTCAGGTGCAGCGAACACGACTGGCCGGAAAGCTCTTCGATCTCCTTGTAGAGCTGCACCGTATAGGCCTGCAGTTTGGCCACGTTGGGATCGCCGTTGAGCGTATGGAAGCCGCCCGCCGCATGCCAGGACGAGCCGGAGGTGAGCTCCGAACGCTCGATCAGCACGATGTCGGTCCAGCCGGCCTTGGCCAGATGGTAGAGCACCGAGCAGCCGACGACGCCGCCGCCGATGACAACCGCTTTTGCATGAGATTTCATGAAGATAGTTCCGTTTTTGAAGAGATTGAATCGAGTGAGCGGGGCCTGAAAACAAAGCGGAGAAGGGCGCCGGCTGGAATAATCTCACGCCCTTCCTCTACCCCGTCGAACGGAGGAAAGGTGTCGAGCGAAGCTCGACGGAGTGGGGGTCGACTGTTCATCAAACCAATACAGATGGTCAAAAATCGGTCGGCGCGCCGCCTTCGGACCGGCGTTTGTCGACGAAGGCGTTGATCTCCTCGCGGATAGCCGGGTCCATGTAGGGCTCTTCATAAGTAGCCAGCCGCTCCTTCCACACCCGGTTGGCTTTTTCGATAGCCGTCGGCGATCCGGCTTCCGCCCAGGTCTCGAAATTGCGCCAGTCGGAGATGATAGGCGAATAGAAAGCGGTCTTGTAGCGGTCCTGGGTATGCTGGGTGCCGAAGAAGTGGCCGCCCGGACCGACGGACTGGATGGCGTCGAAGCCGAGGGCCTCCTCGGAGAGGTCGAGCGGGGTCAGGAACTCGGCCACCATCTGCAGCAGATCGATGTCCAGGATGGTCTTCTCGTAGGAGCAGCGCAGGCCGCCTTCCAGCCAGCCGGCCGCATGCATCATCAGATTGCCGCCGCCCTGGATGGCGCCCCACAGCGAGAACACGCTTTCATAGGCCGCCTGCGCGTCGACCGTGTTGGCGGCGCAGGTGTTGGAGGTGCGGTAGGGGATGTTGTAGCGGCGGGCGAGTTGGCCGCCGACCAATTGCGCCTTCATGTATTCCGGCGTGCCGAAGGCCGGCGCGCCGGACTTCATGTCGACGTTGGAGGTGAAGCCGCCATAGCCGACTGGCGCGCCCTTGCGCACCATCTGGGCGAAGGCAATGCCGGACAGCGCTTCGGCATTCTGCTGCACCAGCGCGCCGGCGATGGTCACCGGCGCCATGGCGCCCGACAGGGTGAACGGCGTCACGATGACGACCTGGCCCTTGCTCGACATCTGGATGATACCTTCCATCATCGGCACGTCGAGCTTGAGCGGCGAATTGGTGTTGATGATGGTGAACACCGACGGCTCTTCAAGAAGCTGTTCGTCGCTGATGCCGCGCGCGATCCTGGTGATCTCGATGCCGTCGACATTGCGCTCCTTGCCGAGCGAATAGATGTGGAACACCTTGTCGGTGAGCACGCTCAGATCGCGGATGCATTCGAGGTGGCGGACGGACGGATGGATATCGATCGGCTCGACCGGATAACCGCCCGTGCAATTGAGGATGTTGTGCATCTGCGCAAGCTTGAGGAAGTTGCGGTAGTCCTGCTGGTTGCCCGGCCGGCGGCCGCGATCGATGTCGGAACAATTGGGCGCCGACGCCATCATCGAGATGATCAGGTTGTCGCCGCCGAAGCGGACATTGTGCGCCGGATTACGAGCATGGATGATGAATTCCGACGGGCAGTGGGAAACCAGCTCGAGGATCATGTCGCTGTCGAAGCGCACCCGCTCGCTGCCTTCGCGGACATCCGCGCCATGCGCCTTCATGATGCGCCTTGCCTCGTCGTGCAGCACGTCGACGCCGATTTCCCTAAGAACACGCAGCGAGGCGAGATGGATCGATTCCAACTCGTCGTCGGAAACCAGCCTGGTTGGGGTCAGCGGGATTTTCAGCTGACGGAAAGGCGGCTGCTCGAACGCCGCCGATCCGCCGGCGCGCTTTCCCGCGCGGCCGCCGCGACGGGCGCGGTCGTTTGCCAATGCCGGTTCGGCGGGATGAAGGGCGGCGGTCATGATAGTCCTCGTACGCTGCGACAGTGCGGCGGCATAATGGACCGCCGGCCGTCCCGCCATTGCGGAGGCGGCGACCACTAGGACGAGGGAAGCGACATGGACGTTCGCCAGCCGGACGCACCAGGGCGAAACCAGGTCTGTGTCCGAACTGTGAAACATGTCACGTTGCGATCACGTCATATTGAGTAAGTACATTGAATAAAACCGTGCTGAGGGAGACTATTTTCGTGTCGGATGTTGTCAGCGTGCGTGCAGCGACCAACAACGAAGTCGCCTTCATTGCCTGGGATATTGACGGAATGATCGACGGCTGTCTCGGCTTCGAAATCGTCCGCATCTATCCCGGCACCGGCGAGGAACGCTGTCTGGCGTCCTGGGTGCCTTTCAAAGGGCAACGGAACAGGGATTGGATTCCGCAGGATACCGGCGTCTGGCCGGTGCAGAAGACGTTCTGGCGCGATCTTACGGTGCGGCGGCGCCGCGACAGCCTCGAAATCAGGCCGGATGGCGAAATGGTCGCCTACCGGGTGCGTCCGGTCGGCGACATGCGCCCCGGCCTCGATCCGGTGCCGGTGCGCCCCGAGAAAGCCTATACCGGAGCGGCTCGGCCGCTCGGCTATCTCGGACAAGGTGCCGTCAGCCCGACCATCTTCCTGGGATCGATGTTCGGCAAGGCGAGGCTCGCCTTCACCAACGGCGTGCTCTCGACGCAATGGTTGTCGCGCGCCCTGGAAGATGCCGGCATCAAAGTCGGGCAGCGCGATAAGATCAGGGCCGAGCTTCAGCGTCCCGGCAGCAAGATGCGCGCCTATCTTCACGGCGAGGTTCCGGATGTGCTCACCAGCCTGATGAAACGGGCCAAGGCCGAGGGCGGCACCGTCAGGCTTGCCCTCTATGAACTTGGCGATGACGAGTTGTGCGACGCTATCATCGACGCCAAGGATCTCGTTGACGTCATTCTTTCGAATTCGGGCAGGGATGAACAAACGAAGGCGTGGGACGCGGGCAACGCGCCCTTCAGAAAGCGGCTGCGGGACGCCGGCGTCGTGCTGACCGATCGTCTGTTCAACAACAACCATATCGGCCACAACAAGTTTGCCGTCTACCGCGACGCCCAGGGCAACCCGCAAGCGGTGATGACTGGCAGCACCAATTGGACGTCGACGGGCATTTGCGGACAGTCCAACAACGCCTTCATCCGCGACGACCCTGCCATGGCCAAAGTGTTCGATGCCTATTGGGAGCGGATGAAGGCCGACGTGTTCCCGCCGCCGGCGAGCGATAGCGCCGCCGGACGTGTGGCGCAGAAGCAAGGCAAGCCGTTTCGCCTGAAGAATCGCACACCGAACCATGTCAATGGGACCACGATCTGGTTCTCGCCAAACGATCCCGACCGCAGCAAAAAGGACATCTCGGTGCGGCCTGTCGATCTCGAAGACGTTTTCGCACGGATCAAGGCGGCGAAGGAGGCGGTGCTCTTTCTCGTGTTCAATCCTTCGCGGCTTGGCAACAATTCGGTCGTCGATCAGGCGGTCGCGGCGGCGACGGCGAATCCAAAACTGATCGTGCAAGGCGCAATCAGCGATCACACCGCCATGCCCAACTATGTTGCCCCGACCAGGGATCCAGTCACCAACAGATCGAACAAGGACGGCAAATCGCCATTTGTCTTTCCGGAGAAGGTCTGGGAGGCGCCGAACGTCTCCATCGTCAGGGCGGCCAACCTGACGGGGACCTCCGTTGCGCGGGATTTCCAGGCGGAAGTGTTGACCGTCGGCCATGCGATCGTGCACGACAAGATCGTCATCATCGATCCGATGGCCGACAACGCGACCGTCATCGCCGGCAGCCACAACCTTGGCTACAAGGCGTCCTATGAAAACGACGAGAACGTGGTGATTGTAGAAGGCGACAAGACGTTCGCTGCGGCCTTTGCGGTGCATATGCTCGACGTGTTCGACCACTACAAGTTCCGCGCCTGGCGCAGAACGATTGGAGAAGGACCGTCGGACAATGATGGGCTCTCCATCGACGACAAGTGGCTGAAGCCTTACGCGGAGGGCAGGAAGGGGGCGATTGCCCGGTATTTTCCGTAGTGGTCTGAATGGCGCCGGGGACTCTTGAACAAGTCATGCTCTGGCTGGCGCAAGCGGTTCTTGCCGCCGGTGCTTCCCGGCACGGCGCCGAAACGCTAATCGTGCAGGTTCTTATTGGTGCGGATCATGGACCTGGCGGAACAGAACAGCGGCGAGACGATGCAGTGGGCGGCGATCACCGGCGTGATCGCCACCGTTTCGGTGTTCGCCATCGCGCAAGGGCTGAGCTATCCGCTGCTGAGCTTCATCCTGCAGCGCCAGGGCGTCTCGCCGGCCATGATCGGCCTTTCGGCGGCAATGACGCCGGTCGGCTTTATCGTCTCGTCGCCGCTCATCCCGGCGCTGGCGCGCCGGTTCGGGGCAGGGCGCACGGCGCTCACCTGCGCAGCGCTTTCCGCGATCATGCTGGCGCTGATCGGCTGGACGCAAAATGTCTATCTCTGGTTTCCGCTGCGCTTCCTGATCGGCGTGGTGACCAATCCACTCTATGTGCTGAGCGAGATCTGGGTGATCGCGCTGGCGCCACCCTTGCGCCGCGGCCGCGTGATGGGGATCTATTCCACGGTCATTTCGGCTGGCTTCGCCGCCGGCCCGCTGTGCCTGCTTGCCGTCGGCACCGAAGGATGGCCGCCGTTTCTCGTCGGCATCGCCGCATTCGTTTTTTGCGGCGCCTGCCTGGCGCTGGTGCTGCGACGGCTGCCGAAGGTCGATGAGGCCGGGCACCGGGTTTCGGTCATGGGGTTCATGCCGATGGCATGGCTGCTGCTGTCGGCGGTCGTCGTGGCCGCCGGTTTCGAACAGGCGGTGCTGGCGCTGCTGCCGGTCTACGGAGCGCATTATGGCATCGCGGAAACCCGCATGTCGGCGCTGCTGTCGATGATGATCGCCGGCAACATCGCCATGCAGGTGCCGCTCGGCCTGCTGGCGGAACGGCTGACGGCGCGTCTGGTCCGATTTATCTGTGTATCGCTAACGCTGCTCGGATGCGTGCTGCTGCCGGTTCTCATCGAGACGCCGCTGATCTGGCCATGCGTCTTTATCTGGGGTGCAGTCTCCTACGGCATCTACACGATGTCGATCATCGAGCTTGGCGAGCGGTTCACCGGCTCGGCGCTGGTCGCCGGCAATGCCGCCTTCTCGCTGATGTGGGGCGTCGGCGGCATCGCCGTGCCGCCGCTGGCGGGCGGCGCCATGGATATTCTCGGTGCGGACGGCCTGCCGATCACGCTTGGCGCGATTTGCCTGGCGTTGGCGGTTGCCACGGTTTTGCGTCGGCGGACGGCGTGAGGCATCTATCGGCGCAGTGCAGTCGCTTAATTGCCCTGCCGTCTGAAAACAGCCCAGAGGTCACAGTCGGCATGATGTTCTTCGGGGTGCATTTCATGCAGCAAATCCCGAATTTCGGCCGCGCGATCAAAGTCATCTATCAGCCCGACACTGGAAAGTTCTGCATTTGCAAACACGTCGGGGAATCCGCCGCAATTGGTCAATGCGCTGATGCTGACGTCCTTGTCCAGCAACTCGTAGCCCATGAAGGCAAACCCGTCCCAATCAAGCGAGCGCACATCGACCGTTGGCCTCCGGATCACGCCAAGGATGTTGAGGTTGCCCGTATCGGCCAGTTCCGAAAGAAGGAAATCCAGGTCCAAGAAGAAATTGAGCATATTGTCTTCTTGAACAATATGCGGCCAGTGGCTCTCCTTGGTCTCTGGGAGCGCGAACGGGCACAGCATTCCGTCGAGCGTGACGACCTCGGTCAACTGGCTGAGGCCTGACCACTCGATGTAGTTCCTCCATTCGGTACCATCGGAAGGGCCAAATCTCTCAGTCGCGATGTAGAGACGTTGCATGAAGTTTCCCTTGCCGTCCGCACTGAAGGCTTGGCTATCGCAACTGCGGAGATCCGTCGATTTTACGTGTTCCAATTGAATGTTGATAGCGCCATGCCGATGTTTGCGGCACCGAACTTGACCAATTTATCGGAGACCATTTGACGATGTCGAACACAAAGACGCAGCCGAATTCGGCGGACGAAGATCCCTTTCTCTGGCTGGAGGACAGGACAGGCAAGCAAGCGCTCGACTGGGTTCACCGTCAGAACGAGGCTACAACAGGTGAATTGCAGGGCGATCCGTCCTACCAGGCCTACTTCCAAACCGCACTCGACCTGATGACCGCCGAAGACAACATTGCGGTCGGCTCCGCGCTCAACGGCCACGTCTATAATTTCTGGCAGGACAAGACCAATGTGCTCGGCCTCTGGCGGCGCACGACGGTCGCTTCCTACAAGACCGAGAAGCCGGATTGGGAGACGATCATCGACTTCGACAGTCTGTCCGCGAAAGAGGGCGTGAAATGGGTGTTCAGCGGCGCCAGCCGGCTTTACCCCGACTTCAGCCGCTGCCTGCTCAGCCTGTCGCCGGACGGCGGCGACGCCAGTGAGATGCGCGAATTCGACATCGACACCAAGTCCTTTGTCGAGGGCGGCTTTCGCGCGCCCGCCTCGAAGTCGGGCTTCAACTGGCTGGACAAGGACACGGTCATCGTCTCGGCTGCCTTCGAAGAGGACGAAAAAACCCAGTCCGGTTATCCGCGCGTGGTCAAGCTGTGGCAGCGCGGCACCAGGCTGGAGGATGCGACGCCGATCTTCGAGGCGCAGAAGCAGGATCTCGCTGCCGGCGGTTCCCTCGAATTCGACGGCGACAAGCGGCATCTGTTCCTGACCCGGACGCTCGATTTCTTTGCCTCGCACAGCTTTCTGCGTCTGTCTTCCGGCGAAAACAGGCGCATCCCGCTGCCGGACGACGTCACCGACACGATGCTGTTCAGGAATCAGCTCGTCTTCGGGGTGCGCAGCCCGTGGACGGCGCCGGACGGCACGCTGTGCCGACCCGACGGCCTCTATTCACTGGATTTCGCGCGCTGGATCGAAACCAATGCGCTGGGACCTGTCGAAACCGTGCTCGAACCGGCGGATCGTGTTTCGATCGCCGGCGTCGCCCGCACGCAAGACCGGTTGTTCATCAATCTGATGGACAATGTGCGCGGCAAGGTCGTCGCCTGCGATCGCAGCGGCAGCGGCTGGTCACTGGAGCCGGTAGCCTTACCTGAAAACGGCAATGTCGGCATCAGCCACGCCGAGCGTTTCGGCTCCAGCGTCTCCTTCTCCTTCACCGATTTCCTGACGCCGAGCTCGATCATCTGGTCGGACGACAATGCTGCGACGCTTGCGACGGTGAAGGCGCAGCCGGCACGTTTCGACGCGTCGTCCCTTGTCTCGGAACAGTTCGAGGCACGCTCGAAAGACGGCACAGAGATCCCTTACTTCGTCGTCAGGCGGCGCGATCAGAACGGGCCGGTGCCGACGCTGCTTTACGGCTATGGTGGCTTCGAAGTGCCGCTGCTGCCAGGCTATGCCGGCGTGCGCGGTCGGCTGTGGCTGGAAAAAGGCAATGCCTATGTGCAGGCCAATATCCGCGGCGGCGGCGAGTTCGGCCCGAACTGGCACCAGGCCGCGCTCAAGGCCAATCGCCAGAATGCCTTCGACGATTTTATAGCGGTCGCGCAAGACCTGGTGAAACGCGGCATCGCCACGCCGGCCACGCTCGGCATCCAGGGCGGCTCGAATGGCGGCCTGCTGACCGGCGTTTCGCTGACCCAGCATCCGGAGCTTTTCGGTGCGGTGATCATCGACGTGCCGCTGCTCGACATGCTGCGCTATACCGAGCTGCCGCCTGGGGCATCCTGGATAGCCGAGTATGGCGATCCAGCGAAGCCTGAAGAGGCCGAGTGGCTTGCCGCTTACTCGCCTTATCAGCATGTCGAGGCCGATGCTGCCTATCCGCCTGTGCTGCTGACCACCTCGACCGCCGACGACCGGGTCCATCCCGGCCATGCGCGCAAGATGGCCGGGCGGCTGCAGGCTGTCGGCCACACGAAGACGCTATTCTTCGAAGAGACCGAGGGCGGCCATGGCGGGCGCGGCGATCGCCGGCCGCAAGCGGCACAGGCGGCGATGAAGTATGTCTTCCTACAACGGACGCTGAACGGAACGGCTTGAACTGAACGGCTTGAACTGATCGCATCAGACCGCCTAAGGTGAAGCCCATGGCTCGGGTGAGGACATGTTGCGCATTTGGGGTGGCGGTGACGCCGTCGCCGCGCACGCTTCGCGCCGAGCTTTTGCGGCTTTGCGCCCGCATCGGCTATTCGCCGCCCGCCTTCCTCTGACGAATCCGCCCCCGCTGCAATTGCTGGATTGATCTGCAATTGCCGGATTGGTTCAAGAGGAAAGATCGGACATGACCTATCAGAATTATTCGCTGAAGCAGCTTCAGCAGATCGATGCTGCGCATCACCTTCATCCGTTTACCGACCACAAGGAGATGCGAGAGGCCGGCTCACGCATCATCACCCGCGCCAACGGTCCGTTCATCTACGATTCCGAAGGGACGGAAATCCTCGACGGCATGGCCGGGCTGTGGTGCGTCAACATCGGTTACGGCCGCGATGAGCTGGCCGACGCGGCTTACGCCCAGATGAAGGAACTGCCTTACTACAACTCCTTCTTCAAATGCTCGACCCCGACGCCGGTGCTGCTGGCCAAAAAGCTGGCGGAACTGGCGCCGAGGCACGTCAACCAGGTGTTCTTCGGCTCGTCCGGTTCGGAGGCCAACGACACGGCGCTGCGCCTTGTCCGCCACTATTGGGCATTGGAAGACAAGCCGGAGAAGAACCGCATCATCTCGCGCAAGACAGCCTATCATGGCTCGACTATCGCCGGTGCGTCGCTGGGCGGCATGGAGCCGATGCACAAGCAGCTCAACGGCGCGGTTCCCAACATCGTCCATGTGATGATGCCTTATGCCTACGAGCTGGCTCTGCCCGGCGAAAGCGACCATGATTTCGGCCTGCGCGCGGCCAAGGCCGTCGAGGACGCCATCCTCGAAGCCGGCGCCGACAAGGTCGCCGCGTTCATCGGCGAGCCGGTGATGGGGGCAGGCGGCGTGAAGATTCCGCCGATGAGCTATTGGCCGGAAGTGCAGCGCATCTGCCGCAAATACGATGTCCTCCTGATGCTGGACGAGGTCATCACCGGCTATGGCCGCACCGGCGAATGGTTCGCGGCTCAGACCTTCGATATCGAGCCCGATACGATCACCACCGCCAAGGCGCTGACCTCCGGTTATCAGCCGCTGTCGGCATTGCTGGTCGGCGACCGCATCGCCGCGACGCTGGTCGAGAAGGGCGGCGAGTTCAATCACGGCTATACTTATGCCGGCCACCCCGTGGCCTGCGCCGTGGCGCTGAAAAACCTCGAGATCATCGAGCGGGAAGGTTTGGTCGATCGGGTCAAGAACGACACCGGACCCTATTTCGCCAAGGCGCTGCAGGAGCACATCGGCGGTCACGATCTGGTCGGCGAGGTGCGCTCGATCGGGCTGATGGGGGCGATCGAGATCGTTAGGAACAAGGCGACCAAGGAGCGCTTCCTGCCGGCCGGGAGTGCGGCAGTGCTTGTCCGCGATCACGCAATTGTCCAAGGCATGATGCTGCGCGCCACCGGCGACACGATGATCCTGTCGCCGCCGTTGATCTGGACGCGTGAGACGATCGACATGGCCTGCGGCCGTATCGCCAAGGCGCTTGATCTGGCGCAAGCGGATTTGCGCAAGCAATAAGACAGAACGATCGCCGGGCGTCCAACCGGACGTCCGGCGTTTGAATGCCGCATTCTGCCGGTCTACATCGACTGGTGCCGGCGGGGCGTGTCTCGTCGACTTCAACAAGT
Organism: Mesorhizobium sp. WSM4841; assembly: GCF_055811515.1. Taxonomy (NCBI): domain Bacteria; kingdom Pseudomonadati; phylum Pseudomonadota; class Alphaproteobacteria; order Hyphomicrobiales; family Phyllobacteriaceae; genus Mesorhizobium; species Mesorhizobium sp. WSM4841. Next base: position 243,622 of record NZ_JBVVQC010000003.1, on the reverse strand, counting down.
GATCCGAAGGGCCGATAGACCGCGCTACTTACTCGTTGGTTGTGGACTTGGGCATAACAATCTGAATGGGACGGGTGCCGATCGGCGCTCCGGTCGAACGGTCGATGCTAATCGGGTCGATTTCGGATCCTGTCTCTGCGTCAAAGAACCGGGTGAAATTGCCTCCACCGCGGTGCTTGCCTCCCCAAGCGACGAGTGAGAACAGCACTGGAAGCAGATCCTGACCAGCCTGCGTCAACACGTATTCATCGCGCGGCGGCCGCTCGGAGTATCGCCGTTTCTCCAGCAGCCCTTCCTCCGTCAGGGCTGCCAACCGGCTGGTCAGCATAGTCGGGGCTATACCGAGGCTCTTGCGGAATTCGTCGAAACGACTGAGCCCGGCATGCGCATCGCGCATGATCAGCATGCTCCATGCATCCCCTACCAAGGCAAGACTGCGAGCGATCAGACAGGGTTGGTTCGAAAGATCCTTCATGTTGATATCTTTGTGATAGTAACTTACTCCTAAAATGATAGTATCTGATCGCTCGTCGACGTTCCATCAAAAAATGAATGCGAAGGCCGGCGGCGGCCAGCAAACAGGCACGTCGACGCACTTCCTCCGCCGCTTTGTCCCGCAAATGCCTTCGATTAGAGCCTTCGAAAACAAATGAAGTTGCCAGCCTGACAAGACGCAACCGGCGGATTTACTTTTTTGTCTCGGGCAGCGCCGCTTTGCTCAACGTCGTGCTGCGCTTCGGTGCGGCGCGCCGGCGCCCCATAAATCGCACAAGCAAGTTCCGTCTTCTCTTGCGCTGGACAAGATCGATATCGCTGACAAGCTTTGCGCCGTCCTCGCGCCGCTCCAATGTGATCTTGCGGCTATGAAAGGCTTCCAGCTCGGTGCGATGCGCCACGCTTATGATGGTGACCTTCGGCAATTCGTGAACGATCATCTCCATCATCTTGTCCTGGCTCTTTTCATCGAGTGCTGACGTTGCTTCATCCAGCACGATGATATCGGGGCTGTGCAGCAGAAGACGCGCGAAGGCGAGCCGCTGCTTTTCGCCACCCGACAAGGTCTGGTCCCATGGCGCGTCGTCCTCGAGCTTGTCGTTCAGATAATCGAGTCCGACCTTGTCGAGGGCAGCCTTGATCTTGTCCAGCGTCCAGCGATCGGCGGCGCCTGGATAGGCGACTGCGCGGCGAAGCGTCCCGATGGGGACATAGGGCCGTTGCGGCAACATGAATAGCCGTCTGTCGGCGTGGATGTTGACGCTGCCGCCACCCCACGGCCACAGACCTGCGACGGCCCGCACCAGTGTACTCTTGCCTGAGCCGGATTCGCCGGCGACGAGCACCCGCTCGCCTTGTTCGATTACGACCTTGGTTTCCTTGACCACGGCGGTGCCGTCGTCGAGCGACACGGACAGATTGTTCAGGCTGAGCATCGCATCGCCTGCAGTTTCGCCGCGCTTTATGCGTCCCAGGGTGTTGCTCTGTTCCGCGCGCTCGAGCCCGTCGAGCGACATCATCAGCGAGGCGATGCGCCGTGCACAGGCGTTCCAATTGGCGAGACGGGGGTAGTTGTCGACCAGCCATCCGAACGCGCCCTGCACGATGGCAAAGGCAGAAGCAGCCTGCATTACCTGTCCAAGTGTCATGCTGCCTTCGAGAAACTTTGGAGCGCAAAGCAAAACCGGCACGACAGGCGCAAACAGACTCGCCCCCTGCGACACCAGCGCTGTGCGCATGTGCTGACCGGTAAGGAGCGCCCATTGCCTGAGCACATGGGCGAACGTCTTGTCGATGCCGCTACGCTCCTCCTCCTCGCCGCCGAGCAATGCGATACTCTCGCCGTTTTCCCGCACGCGCGTCAGCGTGTAGCGGAATTCGGCCTCCGCCTGATTTTTTTCCTCGGAGAGGTGGACGAAACGGCGGCCAATGACCGCCATCGAGGTGGATGTGATCGCGGCATACAATACCGCGGTGATGACGAGAAAGCCGGGAATGGTCACGGTCGAACCTGCGATCGTCAGGGTCAGGGCCCCGCCGATCGTCCAGAGCACCACGATGAAGGTCGAGGCCGACAGAAACGCGTTGATGACACCGGCGATGAAGTCGACGGGGGATTCGGTGGCAATCCGCAAATCCTCCGTGATGCGGGCTTCGGGGTTCTGGTGGTCGCCGCCGACGAGATTCAACTGAAAGTAGCGGCCGCTTGCAAGCCAACGCGCGATGACCGCGTTGGTGAGCCAGGAACGCCAGCGGCGCTGAATCGTCATGCGAAGGAAGACCTGTGCAACGACAAGGCTTCCGCTTCCGAGCACGAGCGGCACAAAAACGGCGCTCAGGACATAGACGGTGCGAGCATTGCGTTGCTCAAGGGCGTCGAAAATTGCGCGATTCCAGACATTGATCCCATACTGGAAGCCGACATTGATGACGATCAGGAGCAATAACCCGATCGTGTACGGCCAAGCGAGCCTATCGCCTCCGCGGCCCCAGTAACCGCGCGCGCTGGTCCAGAAACGCCTCAGCAAGTATCTCTTGCGCGCCTGCTCGACCTCCTCAGGAGCCAGCTCCGGATCGGGTTCGATGAAATCCAGCGGCGGCGGCGCCGCGCCGACGATCTCAGACGCGACTTCGACAGTCGACTGCTTCTCCTGGCGCGACTTCTCGGCATCGCGTGATTTGGAGACCGATTTCGGCTTGAATTTAGCCCCGGACATACCGGCGATAACGGCTTAGAAATCAGAAGGTTTCATGAGGTCCGCTCAAGCCGCTTGATCTCCACGTCGGCGCGGATGTGGTCGGCGTCGTTCTTGGCGTCTTCCTTGATCTGCTGCCACTTCGTGATGCTGTCGATAGTCCTGTCGACTGGACTGACGAGCTTCGGGAGTCAGGTAATCTCAGATCGCTCACCGAACCCTCGCGCTGGGGAGCATTGGAGCTACCACCTGTGGGTCGACGTCGGTCAGGACCGCCGCCACGAGGCAGACGACCATCTGGAGACGCGCCAGGGCGATCGTCTCACTGTCCTTGAATAATGCGAAACGCAAAAACCGCGCTCCATCGGGAACGCGGCTTTGCCAGATACGCATGGCGCTTCGCTACCAGAACACTTGCGAAACTTACGGGCTCCGGTACGCGAGACCTGATCCGGAGCGCCGGGCGGATGCGATATGCCGCCTCGCATTCCGTTTTACAGGCACATCGTTACCGGGGGGTTATCGAGAGTTTAAGCAAATCTAAATTTGCGATGTTTCTCTTTGCCGGGAAATCGAAAAGCCCAGTCGAGTTCAAGGCTTAAAGCGCGGCGCGTCTGAAGGAACTCATGCGACGCGCTTTAAGTTCTTGTTTTTATCCCATGTCGTTGTCTCAAAATCGCTGCGCACGCTCGGGTCAAGCCCAGGGTCAAGCCCGAGGGCGAGCTTTTGGGCGACATGCATTAGGCCGGGGTACCGCGCAGGAAATTTATGATGCCGGAAAAATCGGCGCCGGCATGGCCCTGGGCATTGAACAACGCATAAAGCTGGGCGGCCTCGGCGCCCAGCGGCGTCACCGCACCGGCGCTTTGCGCGGCTTCCTGCGACAGTTTCAGGTCCTTCAGCATCAGTGCTGCGGCAAACCCCGGCCTGTAGCCATTGTTGGCCGGCGATGTCGGCACCGGTCCGGGCACCGGGCAGTAGGTGGTCAGTGACCAGCATTGGCCGGAGGATGTCGAGGCGACGTCGAATAGCGCCTGATGCGACAGGCCGAGCTTTTCGGCCAGAACGAAGGCTTCGGCGACACCGATCATCGAAATGCCTAATATCATGTTGTTGCAGATCTTTGCCGCCTGTCCGGCGCCGTCGTCGCCGCAATGGACGATACGGCCGGCCATCGGCTTGAGGATTGGCTCGGCTTTGGCGAAGGCTTCCTTCGAGCCTCCGGCCATGAAGGTCAACGTGCCGGCTGCGGCGCCGCCGGTGCCGCCGGAAACCGGCGCGTCGATCGACAGCAGCTTATGTTTGGCGGCAATGGCGTGGGCTTTTCGTGCCGATTCGACGTCGATGGTCGAGGAATCGATGAACAGCGCGCCTTTTTTCGCCTTGGGCGCGATGTCCTCGTGGACCGACAGGACATGTTTGCCGGCCGGCAGCATGGTGATGACCACATCGGCCTCCTTCACCGCGGCAACGGCATTGGCCATGACGACGACGCCATGGTCCCTGGCGATGACGAGATTTTCCGGCATCAGGTCGAAGCCGTGCACTGCATATCCCGCCTTGACGAGATTGGCGGCCATCGGGTTGCCCATGTTGCCGAGGCCGATGAAGGCGATGGTGGTCATAATGGCACTCCGTGGTTTGGGTAAGGCAGTAGGCAGTAGGCAGTAGCAGTAGGCAGCCTATTCGGGCGCGAGTTTGCTAATAAGTTGGCGAAGCATTTTTCCGATGCCCTCGGTCGCTAACAGGATCTGATAAGCTTGATCATGCCTAGCAAGGCCAATGCGTTCAGCGATCTGGAGGTGCGTCTCGAACTCCTTCAGCGACCCTTGGGCAATCCGGAGAAATTGCTGATAAGAGCCTCTGTTGTCTCGGCCATAATCTTCCGCGATGTTGGCAGGGATAGAGGTTGCTGAGCGGCGGATTTGGCTGGTCAACCCATACAATTCCTCTTTTGGCCATGCCTTGGTCAAGGAGTAGGTGGTGACGGCCAGATCCATCGCCTACTGCCTTACCGACCGATCAGGGCGCGTGCGATGATGACGCGCATGATCTCGTTGGTGCCTTCGAGGATCTGGTGGACGCGCAAATCCCGCACCAGCTTCTCAATGCCGTAGTCGTGCAAATAGCCGTAGCCGCCATGCAGTTGCAGCGCGTCGTTGGCGACGTTGAAGCCGATGTCGGTGACGAAGCGCTTGGCCATCGCCGACCATTTCGAGGCATCCGGCGCCTTGCGGTCGAGCTTCGAGGCGGCGGCGTAGAGGAAGATGCGTGCTGCCTGCAGCTCGGTCTCCATGTCGGCGAGCTTGAACTGCAGCGCCTGGAACTGGTTGATCTTGGCGCCGAAGGCCTTGCGCTCGGCGGTGTAGGACAGCGCCTTGTCGAGCGCCGATTGCGCCCCGCCCAGCGAACAGGCGGCGATGTTGAGCCGGCCGCCGTCGAGCCCGGCCATGGCGATGCCGAAGCCGGCGCCTTCGGCCGAGAGCAGGTTTTGCGCCGGCACCTTACAGTCCTCGAAGACGACCTGGCGGGTCGACTGCATGTGCCAGCCCATCTTGTGCTCGTTGGTGCCGAAGGACAGGCCGGGCGCATCCTTCGGCACGACGAAGGTGGAAATGCCCTTCGGCCCGTCGGCGCCGGTGCGCGCCATGACGATGTAGATGTCGCTGTCGCCGGCGCCCGAAATGAACTGTTTGACGCCGTTCAGCACATAGTCGCCACCGCTCTTCACCGCGCGCGACTTCAGCGCTGCCGCATCCGATCCCGAACCCGGCTCGGTCAGGCAATAGCTGGCCAGCCACTCCATCGAGGTCAGCTTCGGCAGGAAGCGCTGGCGCTGCTCGTCACTGCCGAAGCGGTCGATCATCGACGCCACCATGTTGTGGATCGAGATGAAGGATGAAAAGGCCGGATCGGCGCGCGAAAGCGCCTCGAAGATCAGCACGGCGTCGAGCCGGCCGAGTGCCGAGCCGCCGACGTCGTCACGGACATAGATGCCGCCAAGGCCGAGCGGCCCCGTCTCGCGGATCACGTCGGCCGGAAAATGCTTGTTGCGGTCCCAGTCGAGAGCGTTCGGTGCGACGCGGTCGGCAGCGAAGGCTTCGGCCATCTCCTGGATGGCGCGCTGGTCCTCGTTGAGTTCGAACTGGCTGGTACCCGCATCGACAGCGGCGTCCATAGCGTGCTCCCTGATGTCTTCGGCCGGCTGGCCTGTCGTTTTTGGCTTTGCGCGCCGTCCAATCTAGACCAATGATGCCGCCGCGCAAGCCGACCGTCTCCATCCAACCATTGGGGAGCGGCTGTGCGCGAATGCGTGTGCGGAGCAAGGCGTGACGACAAATTTCGATGAACTGCTCGAGTGTTTTCATGCCTATCTCGACGGGTTCGATGATGCGCTGGTGCGCGATGCGGTGGCCCGGATCGGCTGGGCCATGCCGGCGCGTCCGCTCGAGCCGCATCCGCTCGCCTGCCTGCGCCAGCTCGACCGCATCGTCGAGCTCGCTCCGGCAGGTGCCAGGCCGCTGTCGCGGCTGCTTGCGGAGCGTCGCGGCGATCTGAGATGGGGCCAGACCTACAGCGAGGCGGATTTCGGCAAGACGTTCATCGACAATTACGGCTGGCTGGAGGTCTTCGGTACGCGCGGCCATTTCGTCAACGACGAGGTCGCGGCCGGCTTGCTGATCCTCGGACCTGATATCGTCTATCCCGATCATCACCACGTCGCCGAGGAGATCTACATTCCGTTGACCGGCGGCACCGAATGGCGCATTGGCGAAGCCGAATTTCGCAGGCGCGAGGCGGGTGAGGTGATCCACCATGCCTCTGATATCAGTCACGCGATGCGCACCGGCAAGCAGCCGCTGCTGGCGCTCTACATCTGGCGCGGCGGGCCGCTGGCGGCGAAATCCACGATCACCGGCAGCGTTTCACAGGGCAGGAATTAATGGCCAGAGCAATCATGCTGCAGGGCACGGGCTCCGATGTCGGCAAGACGGTGCTGGTCGCGGGCCTGTGCCGCGCGGCGAGGAACCGTGGGCTGAAGGTACGGCCGTTCAAGCCGCAGAACATGTCGAACAACGCCGCCGTCGCCGACATTCCGGGCGACAACTCCGGCGGCGAGATTGGTCGCGCCCAATGGCTGCAGGCGATCGCCTGTGGCGTTGTGCCCTCCGTCCACATGAACCCGGTGCTGCTCAAGCCGCAGACCGATGTCGGCGCGCAAGTTGTGGTGCAGGGCAAGGTGTTCGGCGAGGCGCGGGCGCGCGACTACCAGGCGCTGAAGGGCCGGCTGATGGATGCCGTGCTGGACTCCTGGGCCAAGGTCGGCGAGGGCGCCGACCTCGTCATCGTCGAAGGCGCCGGCTCGCCGGCCGAGATCAATCTCAGAAGCCGAGACATTGCCAATATGGGCTTTGCCACGCGCGCCAATGTGCCAGTGATCCTCGTCGGCGACATCGATCGTGGCGGCGTCATCGCCTCGGTCGCCGGCACGCATCTGATCCTGCCGGAAGAGGACCGGCGCATGATCGTCGGCTATCTCATCAACAAGTTCCGCGGCGATGTCTCGCTGTTCGATGACGGCATCAAGGCGATCGAGACATTCACCGGCTGGCGCTGTTTTGGCGTTGTGCCGTGGCTGAAGGCGGCGGCGCGGTTGCCATCTGAAGATTCGGTGGTGCTCGAACGCCTGGCTTCCGGCGAGAAGCGCGCGCTGAAGGTCGCCGTGCCGGTGCTTTCGCGCATTGCCAATTTCGACGATCTCGACCCGCTCAAGGCCGAGCCTCAAGTCGAGGTGGTGTTCGTTCCGCCCGGCCAGCACTTGCCAGAGGATGCCGGGCTGGTGGTCATTCCCGGCTCGAAGTCGACGATCGGCGATCTCCTGAGATTTCGCGACAATGGCTGGGACCACGACCTTGTCGCCCACCGCAAGCGCGGCGGCCACGTCGTCGGCATCTGTGGCGGCTTCCAGATGCTCGGCCGTGTCGTGCGCGATCCCGACGGCATCGAGGGCAGCGTTACCGAGACGGAAGGGCTCGGCCTGCTCGACGTCGAAACGGTGATGGAGCCGGAAAAGACGGTGCGCAATGTCAGCGCGCGCTCGCTGCAGTTCGACCTGCCGCTCGAAGGCTATGAGATCCATCTCGGCCGCACCACCGGTCCCGACACGCTGCGGCCGTCCACCGTCATCAACGGCGCCGCTGACGGCGCTGTCTCAGTCGACGGAAAGGTGTCGGGCACCTATCTGCACGGGCTGTTTTCCGCTGACGCTTTTCGGGCGAAATTCCTGGAAAACCTTGGCGTCAAAGGCGGCGGCATCGACTATCGCGCCGAGGTCGAACGGGCACTGGACGAGGTCGCAGCCGAACTGGAGACCCACCTCGACTGCGACGCCATCTTTGGTCTGGCGCGGTAGCTCCTCGGCGCGCAGAAGTTTTGACAGGTCAGATGTTACGTTGACGAACCGCATGCCCTGGCGGATCCTGCCGTTACCTGCGGTGCGGGACCTTTCGGAACGCTGGAGGGACAGTACCCAGGACAGTACCCCCTCTGCGAAGGAACTCGACGGAGGGTGCTCGGTTCTGGGTCGCCGCGCCTTGCGAGGTTGTCATGGCAGGATCCCAGGGTCTCCGCGACGGAGCTTCGCTCCTGCTTCGCCCGGGGATGACGAAGTTGGGGAGGCTTCGACCAATCCCGAATGTTTATGATAATTGACCGAAACGAACGGTGAAACCTTGGCCGCCAACAGGCCCTCAACCGTCACATTCCCTGTGCAGCGTTACCAGTTCACGCTTTTTCACCGGCCTTCGGCCAATAGGTGCCGAACGACCAGGCATTGCCTTCCGGATCGCGGCAGATGAACTCGCGGCTGCCATAATCGCGGTCGGTGAGTTCTTCCAGTATTTCGGCGCCGGCCTTTTTTGCTCTGGCATAAGCGGCATCGGCATCGTCGACGGCAACATAGATCGATCTGCCGCCACCCGGGCCCGGTGCACCGATCATCTGGCCAAACTTGTCGTCGCGTGCAGTGCCCAGCATGATCATCGAGGAGCCGAAAGTCAGTTCGGCGTGATGGACAATGTCGCCTTCGCCGTAGCGGGCATGAACGGCAAAGCCGAAGGCTTCACCCAGCCAGTCGATCATTTTCGCGGCATTGCGGTAGCGCAAGGTGGGATAGAGCCTGGGCGGTTCGACTGACATGGTCATGGCGATCTCCTTCAATTGGATTGTCGATAACCCAGTCTGGGCGAAAGCTGTTCGCACGTCTTGAAGAAATGTTACCCGTGCGCCCACTGGGCGTGGCAAGGGGCGTTTCAGAACCTATGGCCGGGCGGCAAGCGTCGTCGGCGTTTCGCCGGCAAGGTCGCGGAATTCGCGCACCAGATGCGCCTGGTCGGCATAGCCGCAATCGGCGGCGATATCAGCCCAACCGGATTTGTCCTGCCTTGACAGGCCGAGCGCCCGGTTGAAGCGGACGATGCGCGACAGCGTCTTGGGGCCGACGCCGATCGCATTGGAGAATTTTCCCGAGAGATGCTTGCGGCTCCAGCCCAGCCTGTCGGCGAGCGATGCGACGCGAATGCGGCCACCTGAGACGATGATCCTGTCATAGGCCCAGGCGATTTCGGCCGGCGTTTCCCGGGCCTCAGTCAGCCGTGCGGCGACGAACGTCTCGGCGATGGCGAAGCGTGCGGTCCAGTCGCGCGCATTACCAAGTCTTTCGCGCAGCGCGATCCCTTCGGGGCCAAGCACATCGTCGAGGCCGACCATGCGATCGGTCAGTTCGCTCATCGGAAGGCCGAAGAAGCGTCGGGCGCCGAGCGGCGTGAAATTGACCTGGACGCAGCAGGCGCCGCCGAAGGATTCGATCACCACCGGACCGGCATAGAGGCCGGCGGCGAAACTGGCGAAGCGGTCATTGTTGCCTGGATTCTTGCCGAGCCCGATTGCGAAGGGTTCGGCAAAGCTGATGACCAGCGGCACGGTCAGCGATGCATATTCGACGTTGCGGAAGCGGCCGGGCGCGGTTTCACGATAACCGCAGATGTCGGTGACTGAGCCGTGGAGCCGAGGGCCGGGCGCACGCCGCACCATCTCGACCCGGCCGAGGCCGGGAATTTCATGGCGGCTTCCGTCTTCGCTCTCGGCGGGCATGAGCTTTCCTTCCGCCCAAGGAGTCTAACAGACCAGTCCTCAGAATCAAAAGCGCCCGGCTTGTGGCCGGGCGCTCCGAGTTGCCTGAGGTCTGAGTGCTTAAGCGCCGCGAACCAGGCAGCCGCCAGCAAGCACGATATAAGCGATGAGGACGATCCACACCGCGGCCAGAGGAATGAATGCAAGAACGCCGAGAGCGGCGAGCAGGCCGATGAGGGCGATAACAAGGGATATGATAAAAATAAGCTGCGTAGGCGCACTGAGATTCATGCGTGGCTCCTCCAACATGATTCGTACAACCGCATAGTATCAGTCGCGTCGTCACACACCAATCAGCGTGCGCAGCGGGTTCGCCGGATCGGCCAGCAGTTTGCTGGCCAGTGCCAGGCAGACGATCACCAGCAGCGGTTTGATCAGTTTTGCGCCATTGCGGATGGCGAGGCTGGCGCCGACACGGGCGCCGAGAAACTGGGCGACACCCATCATCAGGCCGATCTTCCAGTAGACGACCCCGGCAGCAGCGAAGACGATGAAGCCGCCGATGTTGGAGGCAAAGTTGAGCAGCTTGGTATGCGCCGTCGCCTTAAGCACGCCGTAGCCGGCCAGGGTGACGAAGGCCAGCATGTAGAAGGAACCGGCCCCCGGCCCGAACAGGCCGTCATAGAAGCCGACAATCGGCACCAGGATCAGCCCGAACAGGAACGGCGACAGGCGCCGGGCGCGGTCGACGTCGCCCATGTTTGGCTTGAGGGCGAAGAAAAGCGCGATGGCGATCAGCAGGATCGGCAGAAGAGCCCGCAACAGGTCGCCCGGCACGAATGTCGCCAGCAAAGCGCCGAGAGCACTGCCGGCAAGCGCCAACAGGGCCGAAGGCAATTGCCGGCGCAAATCGACATGGCCCTTGGCGGCGTAGTGGATGGTCGCCGACCCCGAGCCGAACATGCCCTGCAGCTTGTTGGTCCCCAGCGCCTCGACCGGCGAGAAGCCCGCCAGCAGCAGTGCTGGAATGGTGATCAAGCCGCCGCCGCCGGCAATCGAATCGACGAAGCCGGCAGCGAAGGCGGCGACGCCGAGGATGACGACGGTCTGGGTGGCGAGATCGAACATCGGATGGTTGCGGGAAGGGCTTCTGGCCAGCGGGAAGATGTGGGCGTTCGAACCACAGCCGACCCGTTTGCGCAAGGCCGATTCCGCGCTACCTATGCCAAGCGCGCCGCGACGCGCTTGGCTCTTTTGTTTTATGCATGTCGTTATCTCAAAACCGCTGCGCACTTTTGAGCGACATGCATTTGACGAATCGGAAAGGGACGCTGATGTCATTCGCTTTGCTGGACCAGATACGCTCGATCTTCGAAGGCGACCCCGGCGTGCGCAAGGTCGCGGACGATCCTGTACTGTCGGCGGAACTGCTCATGCTGTTTCGCATGATCCTGGCCGATGGGTCGGTCAGCGAAAGCGAAATGACCGCCTTCAGGCGTATCTGCCGGGACGCCTTCGGCATTCCCGAAACCAGCATCGACAGCGTCATCGAATATCTCAACGAATTCGGCTACGAGACCAACAGCTCGCAAGCCATCGCTCAGTTCCGCGACCTCGACATCGAACGGCGCAAGCTGCTCGCCCGCCACATGGCCGAGATCGCCAAGGCCGATTCGCAACTTGCCGGGAGCGAGATGCAGCTCTTGCGGCGCACGCTCGACCTGCTCGAAATCAGCCCTGCCGATGTGGTGAAGCCGCAAGGCTGAGGCATCGTGTGATAACGATTTGATGGGCCATGGAAGCGTCGCCGCCCCTTGGAGGCGAGTCGGGTCGTAACTGATTACGAGAGCAGCGCCGCTTAGGCGAGCCCGAATGCTAGGACCAGGAAGCCCATCGCCCCGAACCCGGCATGGATAACGATCCCGGCCCATGTACTGCGACGCCGCTGGACAACGTAGGGCAGGAGCAACGTGATCGGCACGAGCGTCAACAGGACTTGCCAAGGGAAGGCAGCGTGGAACAGTAACCACATTATCCCGTTGACCAGCCAAGCCCACCCCCCGAAGGCAACCTCTTGCCGCGGCAGTGCGACACCCCGCCAGACAAACTCTTCCCCAACGATGTTCAGTACAAAAAACGGCAGCCACGCGCCGAGAATCCAGTACCGCCCAGGACCTAGCGGCTCGAAAGCCATGAACGAGGGATGAAGAGTCTTCCCGTCTTGCAGCATCCGGAGCGCCGCGCCGATGCCGCCGGTCAGCACGCTGACAGCCACCAGCCCTCCAATAGCCCAGAGCCAATCGCCGCCATTCATAGTGCGAAGCCACAGCCGCGCGCCCAACGACACCAGCCTTCCTTGTCTCCGCTCTCGATGCAATAGCAGGGCAGCCGTGAGAAGCAGGGGGCCAAAAAGAATGATGCTTGCGGCCAAGAACCACATCACCACAGTCTCAGCCCCGCTAGCGGAGACGAACGTTGGGACGGCTATCCGCGTTACCAGGAACAGCAGCAGAGCACCCGCCCCGAACAGCGCAGCAGAGCCGCCCAGGCCCAGTGGAGGAGGCTCAGGCCCTTCGCGCGTTTCAGAACTGTTGGCTGTCAATAGCCATTCTCCCGCCCGTGCGCCCGACGAATTAGCCGTGCCACGAAGCCGCTCACCCCTGTTCCTGCAGCCGTTTCGCGATCGCCCGATGCAAATCGGGAGCGGCTGCGACCAGCGCCTTGGCGGCTTCGGACTGCGGATGGTCGAGAACCTCGCTCGTCCTGCCGCGCTCGACGATCTTGCCGTCATGCATGACCATCACCTGGTCGGTGATGGCGCGGGCAACGGTCAGATCGTGGGTGATAAATAGATAGGCAACGCCGAGCTTTTGGTTGAGCTCGGCGAACAGGTCGAGAATTTGGGCGCGGATCGAGACATCCAACGCCGAGACCGGCTCGTCGGCGACGACCAGCTTGGGGCGGGTGATGATGGCGCGGGCGATCGACAGGCGCTGGCGCTGGCCACCCGAAAACTCGTGCGGATATTTGTCCATGTCGCGTGGACTAAGGCCGACCTCGTGCAAGGCCTTTGCCACCATCTCGCGCCGTTCCGCATCCGTCGGCTTCTTCTCCAGGACATGCAGTGGCTCGGCGACCAGTTTTTCGACCTTCTGGCGCGGATCGAAGGAGCCGTAAGGGTCCTGGAACACCACCTGCATGTCGCGTCGCGCCGGCTTGAGCTCAGCCTCGCTCTTGCCGGTGATGACCTGACCGCGAAACCGGATCGTTCCCGATGTCGGCCCGTCCAGCGCCAGGACCATGCGGGCAAGCGTGGACTTGCCGCAACCGGAACTCCCGACCAGCGCCACAGACTGCCCGGGATCAATCGAGAACGAGACATCGTCGACGGCGCGGATCGGGGCCGCGCGCTTCAGCAACGATTTGCGCCGTCCCGGATAGTCCCGCGTCACGCTCTCTACCTGAAGAAGAGGCTTGGCCACCTGAAGAAGAGGTTTGGCAGCCTGGACCAGGGGGTTGTCTTGGCCGACCTCGTGTGTCCTGGCACGCGCCGGCACATGCATCGAGGCCTGCGCCAGTTGTCGCGTGTAGGGATGGAGCTGCTCAGACAAAGTGCGCGCCGTGTCGCCGGCCTCCATCACTTCGCCGTGGCGCAGGATGGTGATGCGGTCCGCCATCTCGGCCACCACCGCGAGGTCGTGCGAGATCAAGAGCAGGCCCATGCGGCTCTCTGCGACCAGGTCGCGCAACAGGTCGAGGATCTGCGCCTGCAGCACGACGTCGAGCGCCGTCGTCGGCTCGTCGGCGATCAGCAGCTTGGGCTTCAGCGCGCAGGCAATGGCGATGACGACACGCTGGCGCTGACCACCGGAAAGCTCGTGTGGATAGCGCGACAGCGGGAACTGTGCCGCCGGCAGGCCGACCCGGTCGAACATTTTTCGCGCGCGGTCCTCGGCGTCGGCGCGGCTTGCCCTGGTGTGCCAGCGGATGCCTTCGGCGACCTGCTCGCCAATGGTCTTGACCGGGTTAAGTGCCGTCATCGGCTCCTGGAAAACCATGCCGATATCGTCGCCGCGCAGCGCGCACATCTGGTCTTCGCTGGCCGCAAGGATGTCGATGCCGTCGAAGACGACGCGCCCGGTGGCGCGCGCCGCCCAGGGCAGAAGCCGCATCACCGTCAGCGCCGTTATCGACTTGCCCGAGCCGGATTCGCCGACCAGCCCCATCACCTCGCCGGGCGCGACGGAGAGCTCGACATCCCTCAGGATCGGCGTATCGCCGATGCTTAGCGACAATCGCTCGATTTCGAGCAGGCTCATCGCTGCCGCCGCGATTTAGGGTCGAGGATGTCGGCAATACCGTCGCCGAGCAGGTTCAGGCCAAGCACGGTGACGACGATCGCCATGCCTGGAAAGATCGCCATCCACGGCGCCGCCACCATGCGGGTCTGCGCGTCGAACAGCATCCGGCCCCAGCTCGGCATCGGCGGCTGTGTGCCGAGCCCGACATAGGAAAGCCCGGCTTCGGCCAGGATGCCGAGCGCGAACTGGATGGTGCCTTGCACCAGGAGCAAACTGACGATGTTGGGCAGCACATGCTCCAGCGTGATCAGCGTTTTGCCTTTGCCGGCGGCGCGCGCGGCGAGGATGAATTCGCGTGGCCAGATCGCCAGCGCACCGGCCCGGGCGACGCGGGCGAAGACCGGGATGTTGAAGATGCCGATGGCGATGATGGCGTTGAGCGCGCCCGGCCCGAAGATGGCGGTGATCATGATCGCCGACAGCAGGGCAGGGAAGGCGAAGACGAGATCGTTCAGCCGCATCACCGCTTCATCGACGATGCCGCCGCGCGCCGCGGCGAAGGCGCCGAGCGGCACGCCTACGCCCATGCCGATGCCGACAGCGACCAGCGCCACGGCGATCGAATTGCGGGCGCCGACCATGATCATGGAAAGAATGTCGCGGCCGAAATGATCGGTGCCGAACCAGTGCGCCGGCGAGGGTGCCTGGGTCTTGTCGGCGATGATCAGCCTGGTGACGTCAAAAGGCGTCCAGAAGAACGAGACGATAGCGACCGCTGCCACCAGTGCGGTGATGGCGAAGCCGGCGAGGAACGAGCGGTTGGTGAAGGCCTTGACGAGGATGTCGGCAAAATTTTCCTCTGGGATGTCGAAGCGCAGCGTCATTGGCGGCTTCTCAGGCGCGGATCGACGACCGCATAGGAGAGATCGACGAGCAGGTTGACCGCGATGACGGCGGCAACCAGCAGCATGACGACGCTTTCGACGACGATCAGGTCGCGCTGGGTGATCGCCTGGAATACCAGCCGGCCAAGGCCGGGCAGGTAGAAGACGTTCTCGATGATGATGGTGCCGGCGAGCAGGAAGGCGAACTGCAGGCCGAGAATGGTCAGCACCGGGATCATCGCGTTGCGCAGCGCGTGCCGCCACAGCACCGCGCGAAAGGGCAGGCCCTTGGCGCGGGCGGTGCGGATGTAGTCCTCGTTCAGCACTTCGATCAGCGCCGAGCGGGTGACGCGGGCGAGGATCGCCGCTTGCGGCAGGGCGAGCGCGATCGCCGGCAGGATCAGCGATTTCAGCGCCGGCCAGACGCCGGCGCTCCATCCCGGAAAGCCACCTGCCGGCACCAGCCGCAGCCAGACGGCGAAGAGGTAGATCAGCATCAGCGCAAACCAGAAGTTCGGCACAGCGACGCCAAGCTGTGCGGCGCCCATCGCAATCGTGTCGCCGGCCCGCCCGTGCCGGCCGGCTGAAAACAGCCCGACCGGAATGGCAATGATGGTGGACAGCGCCAGCGCGATCAGGGCCAGCGGCAGCGAGACGACGACGCGCTCGCGGACCAGGTCGATGACCGGCACCGAATAGGTGTAGGAGCGGCCGAAATCGAGGCTCAGCAAGCCGCCGGCCCAGTGCAGATAGCGCAGCGCAAGGGGTGCGTTGAGGCCCATCTGGTTGCGCAGCAACTCGACCTGGTCGGCGCTGGCGTTCATGCCAAGCATCAGCCGCGCCGGGTCGCCGGGAATGATCTCCAGCACGGCAAAGACCACCATGGAGGCGAGAACCAGCGTGATGAGCGCGATGGCAAGACGCTTGAGGAGATAGGCGGTCATGGACGTTGAGGAACCGCTGTGTTGCCTGCAAAGATCGGGCGACAGTGCTCTTTCACGTCCCCGTCTGTCCTGCCGGACGCGCCGGCCCGAGCCACGGGCTTCGGCAGGGCAGTTGCTTCAGACAAAAGATAGCGCTCGACCGGCCAACTGTTAATGCCGGCGCCGCCCCTCATCCGCCTGCCGGCACCTTCTCCCCGTATAGTGACGGGGAGAAGGGGGCTGGCCGCAACCTTGGCACCCCTTCTGCAACGCTGGAGATTGGCGAAATCCTTTGCGAAGGCGTCCTTCTCCCCGTCACTATACGGGGAGAAGTGCCCGGCAGGGCGATGAGGGGCAGCGCAGAACTGAAGCGATTGCCCTGCGGCTCGGGCCAGGCATCCCGGCAGGACAGAGGGGGGTGCCACCGGCTGCAAGCTTCGCCCCTTTGGCCAGCAGCCCCTCACTCCGTCCACTTCACCTTGGTCAGGTCGTTGGCCTGGATCGGGGCGTTTTCCCAAAAACCTTCGAGCTTGGCGTCCCAGACGCCGGCTTTCGGCAGTTCGTAGAGGAAGCCGACTACGGCATCGTCGGCCAGTATCTTCTGCGCCTCGCCGAGCAGCGTCATGCGCTTGGCCTCATCGGAGGTGAGGCTCAGATCGGCGATGATCTTGTCGAAGGTCGGGTTGTCGTAGTTGAAGTAGTAATCCTTGCGCGAATAGATATCGATGTCGTTGGGCTCGGTGTGGGAGACGATGGTCAGGTCGTAGTCCTTCTTGGTGAAGACCTGGTCCAGCCACTGCGCCCATTCCACGGGCACGATCTGCAGATCGATGCCGACATCGCGAAGCTGCGACGCTATGATCTCGCCGCCAAGCCGCGCATAGGGAGGCGGCGGCAGTTTCAGCGTCGCCTTGAAGCCGTTCTCCAGACCGGCTTCCTTCAAGAGTTCCTTGGCTTTCTCGACATTGTGCGGATAGAGGCCGGTGAGGTCGACATAGGCCTTGTTGGCGGGCGACATATGCGAGCCGATCGGCACACCCAAACCGGCCGAGGCGCCGTCGATGATCGCCTTGCGGTCGAGCGCAAACGAAATCGCCTGCCTGACCTGCAGTCTGTCGAAAGGCGGCTTCTTGTTGTTGATCGAGAGAATGGTTTCGCCCTCGGTCGCGCCGATCACCACCTTGAAGCGTGGGTCGTCCTTGATCTGGGCGACACTGTCGGGAGCGGGGAAGAAGGGAAAGGCCTGGATGTCGCCGGAAAGCAATGCCGGCACAGCGGCAGCGGCATCGGGAACAATGCGGAACTCTGCCTTGTCGAGGGACACCGGGGCGCCCCAGTAAGTGTCGGACTTGATCAGCGTGATCGACGAGCCCTTGGCCCAGTTTTGGAAACTGAACGGGCCGGTGCCGACAGGCTTTTCCTTGTTGGTGTCGGCTGTCTCCGGCGCGACGATGACCGCGTCGCCCCAGCCCATATTGTAGAGGAACGAACTTTGCGGGTTCTTCAGCGTGATCTTGACCGTCGCCGGATCGACCACATCGACCGTATCGATGGCGGCGAACAGGCCCTTTTGTGCGTTGACGGAGTTGTCGGCACGGGCGCGGTCGAGCGAGAATTTCACGTCGTCGGCATTGAAGTCGGTGCCGTCATGGAATTTGACGCCGGTATGCAGCTTGAAGGTGTAGACCTTGCCGTCGTCGGAAATCATCCAGCTTTCGGCCAGATCCGGCAGCACATCGCCGTTCGGACCGATGCGGGTCAGCCCCTCGAACACATTGGCGTAAAGCACTTCGTCGATCGCCGCCGCAGCACCTGCGGTCGGATCGAGATGCGGAGGTTCGAGCGTAATGCCGATGACCAGATCGGTCCGCGCGGCAAATGCCGATGTTCCGGCAGACAGCACCAGGGCCGCGGCGGTGAGAATGGTTTTCCACAATTTCATCGTGCAACTCCCGATATGCTCAAAAACATGCTCAAAACCCGGTGGATAGAAGCGTGATTTCACCAACGAGTAAATTGCGTTTCGTGTTTTCCGGCAGCGCCGGCAGGAATGTTTTTTCGCCCATCACCGACTACCGAGCGCCCGCGCCCCTAAGCAGCACGTTGAGCCCGATCGCCATCACCTTGGCCGATTCGACCATGTCTGATATCCCCACCCATTCGTCGGGCCTGTGGGCGAGGTCGAGGATGCCCGGGCCATAGGCGATGCAGTCGTAGATGTGACCGATGCGGGCAATGTGCTTCTGGTCGTAGGTGCCGGGCGAAATCACATAGTCGGGCTCGCGGTCGAATATCTCCATGATGCCTTGCGCCACCGCCTTGACCACCGGCGCATCGCGCTCGGTCATCAGCGGCAGCACCTCCATGAGATCGCGGATCTCGTAGTCGAATTTCTTGCGCTCGCGTTTCAGCCGGTCGAGGATATCGGTCACCTCGCTTTTGACCGTGCCGAGGTCCTCTTCGAGCAGGAAGCGGCGGTCGATGGTCAGCCGGCAGGAATCGGGGACGTTGGGCGAGGGCAGGCCGGGCCGGAAATCCTCGGTCTGGCCGCCGTGGATCGAGTTGATGTTCATGGTCGAGCGCTTGGCCCCGTCGGGCACGACCGGCATGCGCGTGACCTTGCGGTCGAGCGCCGGAAACAGCTCGTCCTCGAAGGCCTTTAGCACGGCACCCATATGGCGCACCGCGTTGTCGCCGAGGAACGGCATCGAGCCGTGCGCAATCTCCCCCTTGGTCTCGATCTCCGCCCACCAGACGCCGCGATGGCCAAGGCAGATGCGGTCCTTGTTCAACGGCTCGGGGATGACGACGTGGTCGACCTTCGGCTTGGAGAAATAGCCGAGCTTTGCCAGATGGGCGACGCCGCCGAAGCCGCCGGACTCCTCGTCTACCGTGCCCGATATTTCGATGGCGCCCGGAAAGTCGGGGAAGACCTCCATGAAGGCCTCGGCGGCGATGATCGACGAGGCCAGGCCACCCTTCATGTCGCAGGCGCCGCGGCCATAGACCTTGCCATCCCTGACGATGCCGGCGAAGGGATCGAGGCTCCAGCCGTCGCCTGCTTCGACCACGTCGATATGCGAGTTGAAATGCACGCAGGCGCCGGGCGAGCGGCCATCGAAGCGGGCGACGACATTGACGCGCGGGTAGCGATCGGTGTCACCGGGCGTGCCTTCGGCGCGGATGAATTCGACTTCGAAACCGCGCTTCTTCAGCCGCGCTCCGACGTATTCGGCGCATGGCCGATAGGCTTCGCCGGGCGGATTGATGGTCGGAAAGCGAATCAGGTCCGCGGTCAACGCGACCAGGTCGTCGACCCGATCACCGACCGCTTTCAGGAGCCGTTCATTCATTTCGTTCATTCGGCGAATTGAGCAGCCAATGATGCGCTTTGGCAAGCCTGATGGCGGGTCGCGCCCTAGTTACGTGGTTACGTGTCGTCACGGCAACTATCGCGGGAAATCGTTCAAATTCGCTGCTTTGGATTGGTGAATTCGTCAGAGGTGTGTGGTTACCTCATTCACTTGCGATTAAAAAGATGAAGAATTGCGTGAAGGCAAGCAGGCAAGGGCAGTCAAAGGGGTTTGATCGCATGAAAACCGTTTTCATGGCAGCGGCACTGGCAACGACGCTGCTCGGTTCATCGGTCGAGGGCTGGGCAGCCAAGCTGGTTGCAAGGATCGACGTGTCGTCGCAGACGATGACTGTAAGATACGGTCAGGCGGTTTACCGATGGCGCGTATCCACGGCGCGCAAAGGCTATATCACGCCGCGCGGCAGCTACCGGCCGCAACGAACGGCACGGATGTGGTATTCGCGCAAATACGACATGTCGCCGATGCCTCATTCGGTATTCTACCGCGGCGGCTACGCCATCCATGGCACCGGCGCGGTAAAATCTCTCGGGCGCCCGGCGTCGCATGGCTGCGTGCGGCTGCACCCGGCGAATGCCGCCGCCTTCTATTCGATGGTGCGGCAAGCCGGCTTCCGTAACACGCGGATCGTGGTGACCAACTAGAGCGCGGAAAACACGCCGATCGCCCCGACCAGAACTAGGCTTAGCGCCCAGATCACATCTAGATCAAACCAGCTTTTCGAAAGAAACCTTAATCCCAGCCACCGATAGACGCCGAAGGCCAAAGCGCCGCCCGCAGTGATCATCGAGCCGGTGTGGACCGCTGCCACGCCGATCGAGAGCGCTGCAGTTCGTGCAATGAGGGCGGTCGCGGCACGGTGCCCAGCATCCGTTTCAACGACGCCGCACAGGCCGAGGTAGATCGGCACCAGCATCAGGCCGGCGCCATGCGTGACGGCGACCAGAAAGGACCAGAGCGCCAGTCGCGACGGCGGCACGCGCGCCAGAAATCTAGGATGCCGCCGGTTGAAGAGCAGCCAGACTCCGAGCGCGACGACAATTAGACCTGCGCCAACGCGGATCTCGGTTTGCCAATCAACCAGCACGGTCATCAGCGCGAAGGGCAAGAGGACCACCGTCATGGCGACAAGATGCCCGAACGCCAGCGCCAGGAGTGCGCCCGGCAGCGCATAGGCTCGCCGTTCCATCAGGGCGGCCGAAACAGCAAGCGGCCAGCCCATACCCGGGTTTACGCCATGGTAAATCCCGCTGGCGACCACAGCAAACCAGAGGCCGGCTGTGGTCGAAAGGAGTTCGGGCGACACCTAGACCGATGGGTAGCAGAAACTGTCGGTAGAGCAGTCGCCGCCTTCAAGTCGGATCTGGTGCGTTCGATAGCCTTTGGGGAACTCGACGAAGAAGTTGGTGTCGAGCGTCAGGCCACCATTGGCGCCAACATCGGCCTTCACCATAGCCCCGCCGCGCTCGCCGGGATAGAACTGATCGTCCCAGGTCGAATAGAGCGAATTGGTCCAATAGACACGCTTGCCGTCGCGGCTAATCTCGACCATCTGTGGCCCATAGCCGAAGACCTTGCCACAGGGGTGCTTGGTCTTCTTGACGATCCCACCCAGTTCGACCTTGCCCGCCAGAACCGGCTTCATCGGGTCGCTGACATCGTATTGATGCATTTCACCCGTACCCCAACAAGCCACGTAGAGATATTTGTCGTCGAGGCTGAGGTCGATGTCGGTGACCAGCGGGGGCACCGCCGAGAAACCCTTCAGAAGATCCGGCAGATCGTCGGCATTGGCCGGTTGAGGCGGGATGATCGCCGTCTTCTTGGCCTGGAACTTGCCATCTGCGTCGCGCCACCAAGTCCAGATCGAGCCTTCGAGATTGGTGGTATCGACCACAACGCCGCAGAAGCCGTATTGCTGGACTGGATCATGCGCCGGGCGGATTTCGAGCGCCATTTGGTGATTGGCGCCCAGATCGATCGTCTGAATGTTCTTACGCGCACGCAGATCCCAGAAATGCATGCGGTGGCCGTACTTGTTGGACAGTAGATCCTCCGGGACGATGCCGTTTTCGAACTGCGGCGGCAGGGCCCATTCGGAACTGACCATGTAGTCGCGCGGCAGGTTCCACCAGAAATCGTAGTGCTTGTCCTGGGCGCCACGATCTATCTCATAGCGGCCAATGACATCGAAGGTCTGGCAATCCATGATGAAAATGCCCGGAGGACCGTCGGTACCGTCCTTGCCGCCGCCGCCCAGGGTCGAGACATAGATGCCCTCGGGTCCGCAGTGGATCGTATGCGGGCGTGAATAGCCCGTCTTGGCAAAGACTTCTGCGGGTTCGATGATCTTGTGAATCTTGGCGGCTGTCGGCCCGCCCTTCACATCAATTATGTAGATGCGCGACGAACGCATGCCCGGAATGATCAGATAACGACGCTCCAGAAAGGCGTGGCCAGTCAGTGGTGATAGCGCCGAAGAACACGCATTCCAGCCGAAGTGATGAAACTCATCGCCCTTGTTTGGCATGATCACAGTGTGGACGATCTTGCCGAAATCCGGCGAATTTGGATCGACATTCACCACAGCCAGGCCGTCGGGTTGCGAGAAGTCCGGGCTAAGCATCAACGTGTAGGCCAGAGTTTCCGGCGGCCCTTCCATAGCCAGCTTCGGTGACGCATAGAATGTGGGGTCTGGTCGCAGATTCATCGCGGTATCCTCCCTACGCGTTTGTGAAACTTTATTCTTGGTGCTCTCTGTGTCGCTCCCTTTTGAAATGCGGCCCAGGTAGGGATCATAATACACCAAGTCTCCTCGTCTGTCTGACACCGCGTCGCGCTAGCACTATTTACGTGGGCAGGCTTTGGGCAGAATATACGGGGTGGGAGGAAGCATTCGGAATCCTGAATGAATGCGCCCGAACGGCTTCCGACCGTTGGTTGCAAGGGAGGAAAATCATGAAACGTATTTTCTCGCTCGCGGCGTGTGCCGCGGCGTTATCGCTCGGCGTATCGAACGCCTACGCACAATCGGGCGGCGTCGACAAGGCGGTCGGCGGCTACAGCTTCGAAGAAGCCGCAAAGGAGGCCCCCGCTACCAAGGACTTCCATTCGGCCGATGGTCACCTCACTTTCGCTATCGTGACACACACTGCCGGCAATGGGTTCTTCGATCCGGTCTATGTCGGCGCGACCGTCGCCGGCAACCTGATCGGCGCCAAGGTCCTGCTGCTCGGCTCGGAATCGCCGACCGACGACCCTGCCCGCGAGATCGAAATCCTGAACCAGATCGTGCAGGATCCGACGATCGACGGGCTGATCATGACAACGCCCCAGGTCGGCGCCTACAACGACATCGTCAAGGCCGCCGAGGCGAAGGGCATACCGGTCGCTACGACCAATTCCTTTGACGGCACGCTCCTCAACCGCAGCGGCATCGGCCACACCGGCCAGGACGCGTCCGCTGCCGCAATCGCCGGCGAGGCGCTCGTCAAGTGCCTCGCGGACAAG
Source organism: Mesorhizobium sp. WSM4841 (assembly GCF_055811515.1). Taxonomy (NCBI): domain Bacteria; kingdom Pseudomonadati; phylum Pseudomonadota; class Alphaproteobacteria; order Hyphomicrobiales; family Phyllobacteriaceae; genus Mesorhizobium; species Mesorhizobium sp. WSM4841. Next base: position 220,809 of record NZ_JBVVQC010000003.1, on the reverse strand, counting down.
GGTATCGAGAAGGGTTCGATCGTCCTGCCGTCGTCGACCGCAATGGGCAACATCGAGGTGAACAATCGCGTCACTTCGGCTTTCAACGCCATCGTCAAGGGCTTGAAGGATGCCGGCAAGCTTGATGCCTTCAAGGTCGACGCGGGTCCGGAGAACACCGGTATAGACACCAATCCGAATGATCCGGTAAACGGCATCGTGACGCTGTTCGAATCGCGCGGCGACGTCGTTGGCGCGTTCGCCGGCAACAACGTGTTCACGCCGGCGCTTGCCAAGGCCGTCGCTCAGACCGGACTGACCGGCAAGATCTGCGCCTACGGTTTCGACCTGGGCCCGGCCCAGCAGGATGCGATGAAGAGCGGCGATCTGACCGGCGCGCTCGGGCAGCAGCCCTTCTTGCAGGGCTTCTGGCCGGTCATGCAACTCTATCTGGAGATCGATCGCGGCATCGCGGCGGCCAACCTCGACACACGCGCCCAACTGGTGACGAAGGAGACCGTCGAGGACGTCGGCAAGCGCTTCGAGAACTGAGTCCACTCGGAACGTCTGAAATCATTGCGGGAGGGCGCAGGCTCTCCCGCAATGCGGCAGCAGGAAATCGACCAGAAGAGACCATGGCGCTTACCGCGACCACATCGCTCGGCCGTGCGCCGTCCCAGATTGTCGGCGGCTGGGAGGTGGGGCTCGTTGCCTTGCTTTTGCTGCTCTATCTCGGCGGCGCTCTCGTCAATCCCGCGTTCTTCGGGTCAACAGGAGCGTTTCACTCGCTGCTCCGCGACACCTCGCGGGTTGCCATCATCGCGGTCGGAGTGACCTTCGTCATCGTCAACAAGGACCTCGATCTTTCAGTCGGTTCAACTTACGGCCTAGTCGCCGTCGTCTTTGCCAGGCTGTTCGCGCCGAACTTCCTTGACCTCGGCGTCGTCACGTCGGCGATCCTCTGCCTGCTGCTCGGCACGCTGATCGGGCTGATCAACGGCGTGCTCGTCACCATCCTGAAGGTGCCGGCGTTCATCGCCACGCTGACCGTCCTCTTCATCGGCCGCGGCTTCGTGCTGGCGCTCACTCACGGCCAGGCGATCTACTACCCTGCCAAGGCGACCGGCTATCCGGGTTTTTTTCACCTCGGCGAGACCAACCTCCTCGGCTTCAACAACCAGATCGTGATCTTCCTCGTTGTCGCCGTGATCGGCGCCTATGTGCTTGCCAAGACGCGCTGGGGCTACGAGACCTTCGCCACCGGCGGCAACGAGCAGGCGGCGTCCTATGCCGGCATCCCGACCAACTGGGTGCGCATCCGAGCCTTCCTGATCTCCTCGCTCTGCGCGGCGCTGGCCGGCTTGATGTCAGCTGCCCAGGACAAGGGCGTGACGCCCCTCTACGGCGTCAGCGGTGAGCTGACCGTCATTGCCGCCGTGATCATCGGCGGCGCCTCGATCCTCGGCGGCCGCGGCCGGGTCGCCGGATCCTGCCTTGGCGCCCTGCTGGTGGTGCTGCTCGACAAGGTATTGCGCGAGGGCTGGCCGATCACGCGCATCATCAAGATCGGCGACGAGGAGATCACGGTCAATGCCGTTTTCTCGCTACCGGTCGGCGCGGTGCCGGTGTTCCTCGGGCTGCTGCTCGTCGTCGCGGTGCTCATCGAGCCCTATCTCATCCGCCGCCAGGTGGCAGGGCGCCTCTGGGCCTGGCTCCGCGACCGGCCGCCGCCACCGGCCTACGAGATCGGCGGCATCGCGATCGAGGGGGTGCAGACCAAGGGGGCGATGGCGACCGACATGGCGTTGTCGGCCACCGGGTTCGGCAAGTTCCTCGCCCGGCGCGACGCGCTCGCCATCATCCTGACCGCGCTCCTGTGGCTGACCGGCCTCGCGCTCCGGCCGGACTACTGGTGGAACCTGTCCAACAGCTTCGCGATCTTGCTCAACTACACCGAGCTTGCGCTGATCACCATCGGACTCACCTACGTCATCGCCGCCGGCGATATCGATCTCTCCGTCGGGGCGGTGCTCGCTCTCGCCGGCAGCACCGCCGCCTATTTCCTCAAGGTCCTTGGCGCCGACCCCGTGACCGCCGTGGCAATGGGCCTGCTCGCGGGCATGTGCGCCGGCCTCGTCAACGCGATCGTCACCGTCGGCTTCAAGCTGCCGGCCTTCATCGCCACGCTCGGCATGTTCTACATCGCCCGCGGCCTCGCCGCCTGGTTCGTAGCCGGGCAGCAGCTCACCGGCTGGCCCGAGGGCTACAACCTGCTTGGCCGCAAGGTGAACGACATCCTGCTGCACTACCGCATCTCGCTGCCGGACGGGCTGCTGCGCTCGATCGCCGAGGTGGTGAGCGTCCAGACCATCTGGATGCTGTTCGTCGCCCTCATCGCCGGCGTCGTGCTCGCCTACATGCCGTTCGGGCAGAAGGTCTATGCGACCGGCGGCAATATTCGCGCCGCCGCTTATGCCGGAATCAATACCAACCGGGTGCGTTTTCTCGCGCTTATTCTGGCGGCGCTCTGCGCGACAATGGCCGGGATCATCAACGTCGCCTACTTCCGCAGCTTCAACCCGGTGGCCGGCCAGTTCCGCGAGCTCGACGCCATCGCTTCGGTGATCATCGGCGGCGGTTCGATCTTCGGCGGCTACGGCACCGTGATCGGGGCGCTCGCCGGGGCGGCGGTGATCACCCTGATTCGGGCGCTGCTGCAGCTCAACGTTCAGGGTTTCACGATGCCGCAGCACTGGATCAACGTCTTCATCGGCGGCATCCTGATCGTGGCGGTGCTGATCGACATCTGGGTGCGCCAGGCCAACATCTTCGGCCGCCTGCGGGCGCGCCTCGCGCGGCGCACAAAAACGGCGGAGACCACCCATGCGTGACCCGACCACGCCTGCACCGATCGTAGAAATGCGGGGCATCGAAAAAGCCTTCGGTGCGGTGCAGGCGCTCCGCAACGTCGACCTCGTGCTCTATCCCGGCGAGATCCTGGGCCTCGTCGGCGACAACTCGGCCGGCAAGTCGACGCTGATGAAGATCCTGACCGGCGCCTACCAGCGCGACGCCGGCGAGGTCTCCGTCGCCGGGCAGCCGGTGCACTTCAAGAGCCCGCACGAAAGCCGCGACGCCGGCATCGAGATGATCTACCAGGATTTCGCTCTTTGCGGGAATATGGATGTCGGTCAGAATATCTTTCTTGGCCGTTGGCCGCTCAGGGGCCTTTTCGTCAATCGGCGGAAAATGTACGCGGAAGCCGACAGTGTGCTGAAGCGGCTCAAGGTCGACGTGAACTCCGTCTATCAAAAGGTCGAGAGCCTTTCGGGCGGCCGCCAGCAATCGGTGGCGATTGCCCGCGCTATCTCCTTCCAGCCGCGCGTGGTGATACTCGACGAGCCGACCGCCAATCTCTCGGTGATGGCGACCGAGCGGCTGCTCGAAACCATGCTGGAACTGAAGAAGCAGGGCGTTGCCCAGATCATCATCTCCCATCGCCTCGTTGACATCTTCGCTGTGGGCGACCGCGTGATGGTGCTGAAGCGCGGCGAGAACGTCGGCGATCGCTACATCAAAAACACCGACGAGCATGAGGTCCTGGAGATCATCGTCTCCGGCACGCGAGAGCATGCACTTACGGCCGATGAGGCAATGCTTTGACCGATCAGGATCACTTTTCTGCTGGCGTCGCAGAAATGCGGCTAAAACCACCCGCTCTAAGTCCATCGAGATTGTGGCCCGAGATTGGTCGTTCACTCGAAGAATGCCGGATGTCGGGTAAGGGTGGGAAGCAGTCCCTCAATGCGATGAGCACGATGACCGCGATGCGGACTAAGCAGACGAAGAATGGAGCCCGGCGCCCCTGCAATGGGCGCTGGCCTCACCACACTCGAACTCCGAAAATCTCCGAAACGTGTTGCGGCCGAGCGCTACAAGAGCGATAATTAGTGCCCGAACGGAATGACGCAGACGGCTTCGCTTGCCGCGGGGCTGGTAGCGGCCCGGGACGGTCAAATCAGGGAATTCGCCATGCACAATGTCTCTCGGCGAAATGCCATTCGCCTCGTTCTGGCGGTCACAGCCGCCCTGTTTGCGACCTCGATGCCCTCTTTTGCCACGGAAGCGGTTCCGCTGGCGATCAAGGGTTATGACCCGGTCGCCTATTTCACCATCGGAAGCCCCACGCGCGGGCTGCCGGAGATCGAGTACGAATGGGATGAGCACCGCTACCTCTTCGCGAACGCCGAACATCGCGAGCTTTTCAAGGCCGATCCTGTTCGCTACGCGCCAGAGTTCGGAAATTTTTGTGCAATGGCGCTGGCCCTGGGCGAGCTCGACGAGGCCAACCCGGAGAACTGGCTGATCAGCGACGGAAAGCTTTATATTTTCGGCAAACCGGCCCCGATGGGACCCGCGCTCTTCCAGCAGGACCTTGCTGCGAACATCGCGAAGGCCAACCAGAACCGCGCGCTACTTCAAGGACATTAGCGGTTCATTCTCTCGGCCGGTGGCAGGTCGCCTGTGACGGGGTAGAGGCGGGCCTTGCGGAATCCGTCGCGCAGATGTTCGAGATCGCCAGAGCTTAGAAACTTGGTTCCGAACTCCTGCGGGTCGAAGGTTGGGTCGATGCGGCGTATCATCGTCACGACACGCGCGGCGTCCTCCGCTCGATCGTCTTGTGCATAGGCGGCCGCCAGCAGGATACGGCTGAAGTTCGCGCCTGCGGTTGTTCGAAGACTAAGTTCCGCCTGTTCGATCGCCGCGTCGTAACGCCGTTTCAGATAGTAGGCCAGGCTCAGCGCAAAGCGATCGATCGCATTGAGATCGGGGTCGATACGCTGCGCCTGCTCCAAGGCCTCGATCGCCGCATCCGTCTGTCCCAGCCACAACAGGATGGTGCCGCGCCCGGCGAGGCCGTGAGCATCGTTCGGATTGATCGCAATGGCGCGCTCGATCTCAACCTCTGCCTGGTTGTATCTCTGACGAAAGAGGTGGATGTGGCCGAGAGTGATGCGCGCGCGCACGTCGGAATCATCAAGGCTCAGCGCCTTGATTGCCAGTTCCTCGGCACGGCTCAGGAAGGCGGTTGGCGATTCCGCCCAGCCCATCGAGCTGGCAATGTGATAGGTTTCGGCAAGTGCCGCATATGCAGCAGCGTAGTTCGGGTCAAGCTCGATGGCGCGTCTGAGCAGGGCGCGCGCCTCCACATTGTTTGCATGCGTCGGGCTCTGCAATGCCGGCCTGGCGCGCAGCACGTAATCATAGGCTGCGAGATTTTCGGTTGGCTTCGCGAACACCCGATTTTGTTCGATCTGGGTCACGCGAATCGCCAGGACTCTGACGATGCGAGTGACAATGTTGTCCTGCAGCGCGAACACGTCCGCCAGCGCCTCCTCGAAGCGTGCAGACCAAATCACCTGTCCCTGCCTTGTGTCGACGAGTTGCGCGATGACCCGCACGCGGTCGCCGGTCTGGCGGACGCTGCCTTCGACCAGATAGCTGACGGCGAGACCGCGGCCGATCTCCTCCGGGCTTGCGGGCTTTCCCTTGTAGGGGAAGACAGCGTTCCACGACATCACGGTCAGCGCGGAGAACCGACCCAGTGCGTTGATGATATCCTGCGTCAATCCATCCGCGAAATACTGACGAGCCGAATCGTCGCTCTGGTTCAGGAACGGGAGAATGGCGATCGCGGGTTTCGTGCTGACTTCAGCACTCTTTGTGAATTGATCGCCAGAGCGCAGAATGCTGAGAAATTTCCACTCAGAGCCAAGACCGGCCCACAGCGCGCCTACAATAAGCAAAATCATCAGAGCCAGAGCGGCGAACAATCCCCGGCGCCAGCCGGCGGGCGCCGGAGCGGCCGTGGCGTCGAGCCGCACGCGAAATGCGCGCACCGGCCGAGCGATGTTCTTGAGCTTCTGTTCGCCGATATCCTCAAAGGCAATGTCGAGCTTGCCTTGCACGTCTTCCTGCACGCGGCCCGAGACGCAGATGCCGCCAGGCTCCGCGAGCCCCTCCAAGCGAGCCGCCACGTTGACGCCATCCCCGAAAATGTCGTCATCCTCGATGATGATGTCGCCGACATTGATGCCGACGCGGAACTCGATACGTTGTCCTGCCGGCACCGCGACATTGCGTTCCGCCATGCCGCGCTGGATCTCGACGGCGCAGCGCACGGCCTCGACCACACTCGCGAACTCGACCAGCATCCCATCGCCGGTGGTCTTGACAATCCGCCCGCGGTGTTCGTTGATCTTTCGGTCGACCAGAGCACGCCGATGCGCCTTCAGCTGGGCGAGCGTACCTTCCTCGTCGTTGCCCATCAGCCGGCTGTAGCCGGAGATGTCGGCCGCTAGAATGGCCGTAAGTCGCCGCTCTACATGCTCGGTTGACAATCCGACTCTCCCCCGTGCGCTTCGGCCACCTTTTTCCGATAGCTCTGGGCTAAGCACTACGGAACCTAGGGCTCCGTAGTGCTTAGCCCCAAGGAGCCCCCAATCGAAGGCGAGCGTCGCGCCCACCGCTGGGGCGGTGGAACCGCGAACGCTATGACCTGCTCGGCCACACCCTCACCGATCTTTTGGCCCGCAACCACATCGGAGCGAAAATGGACCCCGGCCCACATGCGCGCGTCGGCCGCCTGCTTGGCCGTCACGCTCCATCAGCGCGGAGTAGCCCAGCACATCGGCAGCAAGAATGGCAGCAAGCTTGCGATCCACGACGGCGTTCTTTAAGACCACCTATGCCCGAGGAATGCACCATAGCAGAAGTCGGAGGCATTGTATCGCCGCAAGGCCCTTTGCTGTGCATGCACCGGAAGGTCTGGAATGGGCTCAATTGAGACGTTCATCGCCTGCACCGCAGATGACCGCTTGGGGTCGTGAGCCGAAATTTCGCGCGTTGGCTTCGGACACGTTATTGTTGCCCCATCGCTATCCGGGGGGAAGTGGATGAGCATCGTCCAAAGGGTCAGTCCAGTTCTAGATTAGGCGATTACCGCAACCCTCAATAGGGCAGACTATGGGGACACCGTCTCGATTAAAGCGGCATTGAACCAAATTCGGCAGGCTGCGCCTGATTTGGTCGCATCCAAGACGAGATAACCGAGGCTATTGTCGAGGCGGCTACTGCCCTGGGCCTGTTCGTAGCTTTCCGTTCAATCCAGCGTAGTTAGCTGATATCGCTCGGAAGCTCCTAGCAAACATTTCGGACCTTTTATGGAACTCTTCAGTAATCGATGAGTTACGCACAAAACTAAAGGTAACCGTTATGGCAACTCGAAATGGGGATCATGCCTTCCGGGAATTGATCAGTTCGGAAGATAATCGTCGGAAGCTACGTAAGCGATTGAGCATGGAGGCCGACCAAACTCTGCCACCAAAGCTTTTCGCATTAGCGGTGGAGCTTCAGAAGCAGCTTGAGCGGCGAGAGCAGGAACTGGCCGACGAGAACCCCGAGCAGCCCTAAGTTGCCCTCATGGCGAACTGAACACCACTGAAGGGGCGCATCAGCGGCCTCTTTAACATCTGTGCCAGCTCTCTGGGCCGCTGCCCGCCTCGGAGTTGTCGAGGCAATTCAAGCCTTAGTCAGAAGCACGACCTGTCGTTGGCGGCCCCGCGTCGGCATCGCAACCAGAGGTAGGCAATCGCTCGGCGATCATGTGAGCCGAGGTTGGCAAGGTCGAACAAACCGCCGATGAGGTGTGTCCGACGTCGACTTCCAGGGATGTTGGAACTGGCATTCATCTGGGGAATTATAAAGCTCACAAGGCTAAGCAGATGCCGCTTGGCAAACAGACTCGTCAGAGCAATCGAAGCGTCAACCGTAAGAGTTGCAAAACCACCTGTGCAATGTGCGGTTGCACTTTGCCTGAACGCGTCAGATAAACAACACAGGGAGGCTATGATGATCAGGCTGCAGTCAGGTTTATTTATAATTCTACTACTAGGATTGGCGGGTTCACATGCGAAAGCGGAGGAGGTCTGGTCGCTTGACGGGTTCAAGGCCCCCGAGAGCGTACTTTTCGACGCTAACCGGAATGTCTTCTACGTCTCCAACATTGCTGGCGACCCCGCCGGCAGGGATGGGGTTGGATACCTTTCGAAGGTGTCGCCTGACGGAAAGTTGCAGGCAGCCGAGTGGGTGACCGGCTTTAACGCGCCCAAGGGATTGGTGATGCAGGGCGATACGCTTTTCGTCACCGACATCGATCGGCTTATGGCCGTCGACGTCGAAAGCGGTCAGATCACTGGAACGTGGCCTGCAGAAGGCGCTCAGTTCCTCAATGATCCCGCTGTCGACGAGGCGGGTCGTGTCTTTGCTTCCGACATGCTGGCGAACAGGATTTATGTTCTGGACAATGATGCTCTCTCCGTCTGGCTCGAGAGCGAGGATCTTCTGCATCCGAACGGTCTGCGCGTCGAAGACGGTCGCCTCCTCGTCGCCGGCTGGGGTCGCGATATCCAGCCGGATTTTTCGTCCAAGACACCTGGCCACCTTATCGCGATTGACCTGAACACGAAGGCTATCTCTGACATCGGGTCCGGCGAGCCTGTTGGAAATCTAGATGGTCTAGAATCGGACGGAGCCGGGAATTGGCTGGTCACGGATTGGGTCGCAGGGGTGCTCTTTCGCATTCATCCGGATGGAAAAGTCGAGCTGCTGATGGACCTCAATCAAGGCAGCGCCGATCTGGAATTTCTGGAAGAAAAGAAGCTGGCAATCATCCCGATGATGATGGACGGCAAGCTGGTCGCAACTCGATTGGATTGAGCAACTTGAGAAGAGGCTCGCATTGTCCTCTCCCCAATTGGCCGAACAGGGCGGCGGTCGAGCGATCCGGCCGAAACAAAAAACCCGCCTCAGTGGGCGGGCGCAGATCAGCATTATACTTAAATTCCTAGCATAACTGCCGTCACCTGTCAAGCTGAGACTACCCACGGTTGCAGGGCAATCGATTCGCGCTGCGCTGCGTTTCGTTGTCCTGCCGCTCAGGCGGCTTCGCCGCGCTGTCTCGCCCGGCGATGCTTTCCGCGCGGGCCGCTGATCTCCCACCTTTTGTGGAACCACATCCACTGGCCGGGATCCTCGCGCACCCAGCGCTCGACCACGTCGTTGAGCAGCTGGGTGGTGGCATGGACGTCGACACTGCCGCCGGCGGTGCGCGGCAACTTCAGTCTGTCCTCGATCTCGAGCCGGAAGCGGTTGCCCGGCAGGCGCACGCAGCGCGCCGGATAGACATCGCAATCATAGTGCCGCGCCAGGGTGCCCAGGACCCGGTTGCTCTCGCATGGGCGGCCGAAGAACGTCGTTTCGAGCCCGCTCGAGAATTTCTGGTCGACCAGCACGCCGATATTGCCGCCTTTCTCCAGGATGGCCGCCAGCGCGAATGAAGCCCCGGTCGAGGAGGGCAGAAGCGATCCCATGGTCGAGCGGCGAGTCGAGAGGATGTAGTCGGCAAGATAGGGGTTGTTGGGCGGGCGAAACAGCGCCGTGATGTTCATGCCGAAAGTGGCTGCCGCGACCGGAAGCAGTTCGAAATTGCCGAGATGCCCGGTGAAGATGATATGCGGCTTCGGTTCCTCGGCGATATGAACGAAGTGCTCGATCCCCTTGACCTCGATGCGGCCCGGTTTCGTCGCGGCGGGATCGTAGTCGAACAGGGCGTCGAGAAAGATGTATTCCGCGGCGAGCCGAGCCATGTTGCCCCACATGTCGGACGCGATGGCCTGGATCTCGCGGTCGCTCTTTTCCGGATAGGCGTTGCGCAGATTGGCGATGGCGACGTTGTGGCGCCCCACCCACGGGCCAATGCGACGGGCGGCGCGGTCGGCGAAATTGAGCGCGCTGTCGACCGGCAGCAGACGCAGCAGCCAAATTATCGTCATCGCGACGCGCGCAAGCAACCAGTAGTTGAATTGGCGCATCCGCCTGCCGTGGCGGAACGCCAAGTCCCGGCGGAGCTTCTTGAAGGCGTTGCCGACCATTCCTAGACCGTGATGTTTTTAGACAGCAACATCATGGTCAGCCGATGCGCAGGATGATCTTGCCGAACACGTCACGGCCCTCCATGCGCTTCAGCGCGGCGTCGATGCCGTCGAAGTCGACTTCGGTGTCGATGACCGGAGAAACCAGCCCCGCCGCCATTTTCTGCATGGCGTCGGCCATGTTTTGCATGCGGCAGCCGAAGGAGCCGAGCAGCTTCAGCTGCTGCTGGAACAATTGCATCAGATTGATCTGTGTCGACACGCCCGAGGTCGAGCCGCAGGTCACCAGGCGGCCACCGCGTTTCAGGCACAGCATCGAGGCGGCAAAGGTGTCGGCGCCGACATGCTCGAAGACGACGTCGACGCCCTTCTTCTTCGTCAGCTTGCGCACGACGCCTTCGAAACGGTCCTCGCGATAGTTGATGACGTGGTCGGCGCCAAGCGCCTTCGCCCTGTCAATCTTGTCGTTCGAGCCGACCGTGGTGATCACGGTGCAGCCCATTTTCTTCGCCAGCTGGATCGCGGCGGAGCCGATACCCGAGCCGCCGGCATGGATCAGGATGGTTTCGCCGGGCTGCAGCCTGGCATTGTCGAACAGCATGTGTTCGACCGTGCCGAAGGTGACGGGCGCGACGGCCGCCCCAATGTCGGTCACGCCGGGCGGGGCAGGGACCAGCAGGCGCGCCGGAAGGTTTATCTTCTCTTGCGCAAAGCCGTCGAGATGGAAGCCGTGTACGCCCGAGACATGCTTGCAGAGGTTGTCGCGGCCTTCGCGGCAGGCGCGGCAAAGCCCGCAGGTGCGCGCGCCGTAGATCGACACAAGCTGCCCGGGCACAAGGTTGGAGACGCCGGGGCCGACCGCCTCGACCTCGCCTGAAGCTTCGGCGCCGACGACCAGCGGCAGCTTGCGCTTGGCGAAGGCCATGCCGCGCCAGCCCCAGACGTCGATATGATTGAGCGCCACGGCCTTGATGCGCAGCATCACTTCGCCCAGCGCAGGCTGCGGCGGAGGCGGCAGGTCCACCGTTTCAAGGCGGCGGTCCTCGATAAGTTGCAATGCGCGCATGGAGCCTGTCGGTTCTGTTGAGCGGGAAAAGGCTCGCTTAAAGCGCGCCGCGTTGAAAAGGATTCGGCCGACGCGCTTTAAGTTTTTGTTTTTTATGCATGTCGTTGTCCCAAAACCGCTTCGCACTTTTGGGCGACATGCATTAGACCGGTTCCCGCGCCATGACAAGGCAGGTGTTCTGGCCGCCGAAGCCGAAGGAGTTCGACAGCACCGTGCCGACCTCGGCGTTGCGCTTCTGGTTCGGCACCACGTCGAGCACGATCGCCGGATCGGGATTGTCGTAATTGATGGTCGGCGGGATGACGCTTTCGCGCATGGTCATCAGCGAAAACGCGGCTTCGACGGCGCCGGCCGCCGACAGCGTGTGGCCGATCATCGACTTGTTCGACGAGATCGGCATCGAGCCGATCCGCTCGCCGAAGACGGTCGACAGCGACAGATGCTCCATCTTGTCGTTTTCCGGCGTCGAGGTGCCGTGGGCGTTGACATAGTCGATCTCGTCCTCGCCCAAGCCGGCATCGGCGAGGGCGGCGCGAACCGCCGCGATCGCCGGTGAGCCGTCCGGCTTCGAGCGGGTGCGATGGAAATCGTCGGCCTTCTCGCCGCAGCCGCGCAGGATGCCAAGGATGGTCACGCCGCGGGCCAGCGCGGCCTCCAGCGATTCCAGCACAAGCGCGCCCGAGCCCTCGGCCAGCACGAAACCGTCGCGATCCTTGGAGAACGGCTTGGACGCCTTTTCAGGGATGTCGTTGTGCGTGGAGAGCGCGGAAAGCAGCGAGAAACGGATCAGCGCCTCGGCGGTCGCCGAGCCGTCGGCGCCGATCGACAGCGCCCTATCGCATTCGCCGCGGCGGATCGCCTCGACGCCGAGCTGGATCGAGGTGGCGCCCGAGGCGCAGGCCGTCGACAGCGTGATCGGCAGGCCGCGTGTCCCAAAACGGTCGGCGAGCCGGTCGGCGATCGAACCGAATTGGGTGGTCTCGAAGACATCCAGTTCCTTCAAGCCGCGCGCCACGCGAAGCAGCCGTTCGGCGCCGATGTCGTGGTTGTCGGAATTGTAGAGCGAAAAGCGCTCGCTCCAGTCGAGTTCGACCGGCGGCGAGGCGAGGAAAAGCGGCCCGCCGAAATCGCCCGAATCGAGGCCGGCTTCGGCCACGGCTTCCTGCGCGGCGATCTCGGCGAGATCGTAGGTAAGAAGGCTGGCGCCCTTTGAGCTCGACGGCAGGAAATCGACCATGCCGGAGATGCGGGTGTTCAGATGGTCAACCGGAAAGCGGGTGATCGGATGGATGCCGGACTTGCCCGCGGTGAGCGCTGCCCAATTGTCGGCCTTGCCGACGCCCAGCGACGTCACCACGCCGATACCGGTGACGGCGACGATCGGCCTGCCCATGTGATCGTTCAGATTGGCCATATTTTTATCCTGACACCCTTTAGGCGGCGTTGACCAACGCCAAGCCTTCGAATTGGTGATAGCCGATCGCCGTTGCAAGCACGGTCCTGGGAACGCCGTTGAACGGCTTTTCGGTGGCGGCGTCAAAAGCCGGGTAGGCGGCCTTATGCTCGACAGCCAGTGCCGCCAGCGCCACGGCGAAGGGAAACTGCGCTTCCTTCATGTGGCCGGTCAGCGTCGAAAAGCCGCGTGCTGCAATCGCCGGATTGGCGTCGAGCGCCGATTTCTCGGCAGCAGTAGCGGCATGGGCACCTGAAGCGCCTGAAATCGTCAGCAACTCGCCGTTCGGCAATGCCGCCTGCCTGAGCAGCGCGGCAATCTCGCCATCGAGTTCGCCCTGCCGGCGTTTTGCGCGTCCGGATATGACTGGGCCGAGTTCGGCATAGATCTTTCGCCCGCGGCTGATCGCATGTTCGCGCTGTTCCAGGACGAGAAACGCGCCGCCGGATCCGGTCACCACGCCGCCGCCGTCCAGGCCCTGTCTTTGCCAGACCGGTCTCCAGGGGCCGCGATGCAGGTAGCCGGCCAATTCATAGCCAAGCAGCATGTCGGAATGTTCGGTCTGGAAGGCGCCGCCGACCAGGATATGCGTCGACTGGCCGGAGCGGATGCGCGCGGCGGCCGTCTCGACGGCGGCGACGCCGGCACCTTCCTCGCCCATGAAGGTGCGCGACGAGCCGGTCACCTTGTGGACGATCGAGATGTTGCCGGCGAGCAGGTTGGAAAGCTGCGCCAGAAACAGCGTCGGCCGCAATTCGGTTGTCAGTTTCTCGTTGAGCAGCACGTCGCGGTCGTTGCGGCTTTCCGAGGCGGCGAGAATATCGGCGTCGACCGCCTCGTCGCGCTCGCCGCCGCCGGCAGCCACCACCATGTCCATGGTCGTGCAGAGTTCGTCATTGCCCTTGATGCCGGCGTCGTCCAGCGCCATGCCGGCGGCGTAGGTGCCGAGCCGCTGCCAGGTTTCCATCTGCCGCTGGTCGCCGCGCTTGGCGATCTGCAGGTTCCAGTCGATCTCCGGCAGCGGGTGAACGGTGTAGGGCGAGAAGCGCGCGGCTTCGAGCACCGGTTCCAGGCCGGGCTGGACGAGTTTGCGCCAATGCGCATCCGGGCCTTCTCCCAGCGAAGAGACAAGGCCGATGCCTGATATGATGACGTCGTGGGCGTTCATGGGCGGCTGTTGTGGGTCAGGCTTGAAAACGAACCATTTTAGGCGTTCTTGGCCATGACCAGTGCGTCGATCTTGGCGCACAGGTTCTTCATGACGAAGTATTCGTCGGTCGAGGCCTTGCCGTCATTGACCTCTTGCGTCCACTTTTCCAGCGGCACCTTGATGCCGAATTCCTTGTCGATGGCAAAGACGATGTCGAGGAAGTCGAGGCTGTCGATGCCGAGATCGTCGATGGTGTGGCTTTCAGGGGTGATCGTGTCGATATCGATCTCACTGGTGTCGGCGATGATCTTGGCGACTTTGGCGAACGTGGTGGACAACGGCTTTTCCTTCGGTTGCGGGCGGAATCTGTCCGCATGTGTTTGCGCGCTGTCTAATCGGTTTTTCCGGGCAGGAAAAGGCCTGAACGCCGGGCGCAGATGGGATACCCACTTCGTAAACGCAAGAAAGAGCCGCCAGTTGGCCCGGCGGCCCTTCCCATGATGTTGCTTCCGCTCAGCTGTCGCGGAGCTTGACCAGGTCGTTCAGCAGCCCGCCCGTTCCGTTGTGGACGGTCAGCCGCTCGACCTTGCCGGCGATGGTTTCCAGAGCTTCGAGCTCCTTCAGCCGCAGCATCACCGGGTTCTCGGCCATCACCTTGGCCGTGTTGAGCAGCGAACGCGTGGCGTTCGTCTCCTCGCGACGGCGGATGACGTTGGCCTCGGCCTGCTTCTCGGCCGACACCACCTGGTTGAGGATCTCGCGCATCTCGCCCGGCAGGATGACATCCTTGAGGGTGATATCGCTGACCTCGATCCCGATCTCGGCCATGTCGGCACGGACCTTCCCGGCGGCTTCCTCATCGACCGTCACCTTCTTTTCGAGGATCTGATCGAGCGTCAGCGCGCCAAGCGTCTTGCGGAAGGTGTATTGCAGGGCGCGGTAGAGGGCTTCGGAGAAGTCCTTCACAGCACTCACCGCCTGCACCGCATCGACGACACGGTATTCGGCGGCGATGTTGACGCGGACCGTGACACGATCCTTGGTCAGCACTTCCTGCCCGGCGACGTCGAGCGACTGGCGCTTGAGGTCGACGACCTTGATCTGCACCATGCGCCCGACGTTCCAGAAGCCGTGCACGCCCGCCGTCAGCGTCCGCACGAGAGCGCCGTCGACGAACAGCAGTCCGGCCTGCCCGTCCACGACCGGATGGACGGACATCAGCTCCGCCTTTCGGGCCTGGCCGAGCCGGCGCATCACAGCCGGATCGATCGCGAGGTCAGTGGCCGTATCGATCACCGTCACCTTCCACGGTCCGGCATCCGTCCACAGGACGAGCTTGCGGTCCGGCGCCAGAACGGCATGGAGGCCGCCGTCACGCTCGATGACTGCAACTTCCGTGCGCCCGGTGCGAACGACGGTGAAATGACGCGCGGCCGCATCCGGGAGCTTGTCGAACAACGCCTTCTCGTACGCCGAAACGAATTCCGGGTTCTTCAGATCGTGCCGCGACACTTCAAGGCTCCGACGCCGGTTGGCGAGCCAATGCTCGCCCGGCACCAGAACAGCCTTGATCTCACCCTTGTAGAGCGTGATGGCACGTTCGTTTTCCCTTACGAGGACGCGCTCGCGCCCAAGAATCCTATCGAGAATGGTCGTCATGGTCTTCACTCCTGTCGGGCATGGCCCCTCCCGAGGCGTCAAATCATGCGTCGATCGTCCTTTCGTTTCTCGTTTCACGTCGCTTCTTGCTTCACTCCGGGCACGAATGATCGGGGGACCGGTGGCATCCGCCCGTGGCGGGCCTTCGGGAGCGGATCGCGAGGCACCGAAGCGGGCGCCGGAGGCCTTGACCTCGCTTGCCGGCATTGGTGCGCCTTGATCGTCACCGCGGGCCTGGCCGCGAGCCGATGGCGTCAGACTTTCGGGTCCGGCCCGCGCCCAAGGGCGTGGGCCGTCCGTCAGGTCTTTCGCATTCCAGTCCCCGGACCGTTTCAGATAACACCACCTGAAGGTGCTGGCTTTCGAGGCCATGGAGAAGGATTTGAACCTTCGACAGTCAGATTATCGATCTGATGCTCTAACCAACTGAGCTATCCGAAGTGCAGATGAAGGGAATTGAACCCCCGACCTCCGGACCCAGTCCGGCGCTCTTCCGCTGAGCTACATCCGCGATCCCAATCCCCGAAACGGCGCCGTACACAGGGCGGCAATGCCGGCTGCGCGGGCGGAGGCAAAAGCTCCAACCTTTGTGCTCGCTTCGGTTTTCGTGACCGGGAGCGCGCCTATAGCCGCTGCGACCGGTTGTCGCAAGCGGCATAGTCGTGGCTGGACGCGGCTTCTTTCAGCGGTGGTATTTTTGCAACACCTACGATTGGCGCGGGGCAACTGGTTGTTGGTACCAACGTACCATGGTAAAATGTGAGAATGATAGAACGCGTGCAGACCGGGGTGCGCCTAGAAAAACGATTGGTGAAGGTGCTCAAGGCCTTGGCCGAGCATCGCGACATGAGCCTGGGTGACCTCATCGAGGGCATCGTGCTGCATGCCTTCGAAGGCCAGACGCCGTTCTCCGCGGCGACCCTGGAAACAATCGGCCAATTGAAGCGCATCTACGGGCTGGAGCTCAGTGCGGCAGACAGCCACCGTTTTTCGGAAACGAGCGGGGAGGACGAGTGACGAACCATCTTGAGCGCACTCATAGCATCGTGCTTTCGGGGCCGGTCGACCGCGTCTTTCCGCTGTTCACGCCGACTGGGGAGACCCTGTGGGTGGACGGCTGGGATCCGGAATTTCTGCATCCACAAGACGGGGAGACGCGCCAGGGCATGGTCTTCAGGACCGCTCACGGTGATGAGACCACGCTCTGGGCCTGCACGGACTGGGACCCCGTGGCAAATCGCATCCGCTATGTCCGGGTGACGCCGGATTCGCGTTTCGGATTTGTCGAGGTGGCCTGCCGCTCGACCGCTGACGGAGGCACGGAGGCGTCGATTGCCTATACTATCACTGCCTTGAGCACGGCAGGAAGATCGTATCTGTCCGAACTGACGGAGGAGGCATTCGCGCACATGATCGAGGGATGGAAGCTCCGTATCGACGCTTGGCTGGTGGCGGCGAAAACTTAGCCCCAGGCAACTTAAACTAACTGCGATCTTGGGTGTGGTTTGCTGTCATCCGCATTGGTTGCTGGAACGAACCCAGTGCGCTAGAGGCGGACAATCCTTAACGTGAGAGAAGTAGAGAGACCGTGGCACGAGGTGCGAAAAAGCAGCGCCAATACAGCTGATTAGTTACGACATAGGTATTCTCGCAGATATGGTATTGGCCGTCTGGGGATTCCTGCACACGGTCCCGTGGGATGTTGAAATTATGCGGCAAGTAAGTGTAACCACCGTCGATCCTGGACCGCACCGAAGACCGAGGTATGGCACGGCAATCAGAACCACCGCAACACCGGAATTTCGTCTGCGGGTCAACCTTGTCTTCGTACCAATCATGGGCGTTAGCGGCTGTTGCGGCGGCGATACACATTGCCGTGAAGAAGAATCTTCGCATGGCATTCCTCAAGTTTGGCAGGCCGCCGCCCGTTCGAGCATCCATGTATATTAGCGTTCCATTAAAAATACCATTAGCCTCCGACTGACTAACGCAGCTCCAGCAAGCGACGCTCGCACTGAAAGCCGTTCGCGAGTGGTGAAAATCTAGCGCTGGTACCCTAAGCGGAATACCGGGTTCGACCCTTCTCCGCCTTCCTTCGGAGAAAATTGAAGGGGAAGCCGTGACCCAATGCGCTTCAACCGGCTCCAGCGCAGATTAAAAGGTGACGCGGCCGAGCACGCGCAGGCCGTCGCCTTGCGGCTCGACGATCACCGCTTCGCCTTCACGCGGCGAGATGCCGGTGAGGGCCACGATGTTCTCCAGATGGGTGACCATGACCAGATTGTCGGAGCCGGAATAGCCGCGGATCTCGTTCACGACCGCAGCGAGCTGGGCGGCTTTCTCGCTCGCGTCGGTCTTCAGCAGGTCAAGCGGGGCGAAGGGCTCGGGCTCTGCTTCGAAAGCGATGCGGGCGGTGTCGCGGCAGCGGCAATAGCGGCTGGACAGCACACGCTCGATCGGCGCCGCCCGGGCGCCGAACAGCGCGCCGATCTTGCGTGCCTGCTGCTTGCCGCGCGTCGAGAGATTGACCTGGGTCGCGCATTTCTCGATGTCGAAATTCGCCGGATCGGTGGTGCCTGTGACCATGGCATGGCGAAGCAGCACGACATGTCCGCCGTCGCGCAACAGCGCCCAGCCGGCTTCGGTCGCATGGGCCGCGGCGGGAATGACGAGCAGCAATAGAGCCAGCACAGATCGAAGCATCAGGCGTCCTTTTCCGGTCACCGGAGGTGGGTTCCGGTGACCGCATATAGGGACGGCAAAGCCGGCTGAAAAACAAGGCACGACCAATCCCGGCTGTTTGCGAGAACGGACCGCTTCGCAAGGCGGGGCGATTGCGCTGCAATCCCGGCTCGCCTATCAGGAGAAAAATGTCTCCACTCATCGAAACCGTCCTTTTTGTCTTCGGCCTTGTCGCGCTCGGCTATCTGGCCGGGCTCACCGGCTATCTGAAGGCCGAGGCGGGCGAGGCCATCGCCGAATTCGCCGTCGGGGTGGCGATGCCGCTGCTTCTGTTCCGCACCATGGTGAACGCCGATTTCCACGGCACCGCGCCCTGGTTGTTCTGGGGAGCCTATTTCGCGGCCGCCGCAGTCACATGGGCCGCAGGCCACCTGGTCATCACGCGGGTGTTCGGGCGCGACGCGCGTGCGGGGGTCGTCGGCGGCGTGTCGTCGGCTTTTTCCAATCTCGTCCTGCTCGGCATTCCGTTCGTCCTCGGCACATTCGGGCCAAGTGGGTTCGAAGTGCTGTCGCTGCTGATTTCCGTGCATCTGCCGACGATGATCATGGCGTCTATCATCCTGTTTGAAATCTTTGGCCGCGGTGACGAGCATGTGCATCCGCTGCGCATTATCCGGCGCTTCTTTCGAAAGCTGCTCTCCAATCCGCTGATCATCGGCATCCTGGCCGGATGGGTATGGCGTATCACCGGCCTGCCATTGCCGGCGCTGGCCGTCCGGCTGGTCGACGCGCTGGCCAATATCGCCGGACCGGTCGCGCTGTTTGCCATGGGGCTTGGCCTGTGCCGTTTCGGCATCTCCGGCAACGTGCGGCCGGCGCTGGCGCTGTCGGCGCTGAAGCTGATGCTGATGCCGGCCGTCGCGCTCGGCCTGGTCTGGCTGTTCGGCCTGCCGCCGCTGTCAGCGAAGATCGCGGTTGTGGCCGCCGCGCTGCCATCCGGGGTCAATTCCTACCTGATCGCCACGCAGTTCAACACCGGCCAGGCATTGGCATCGAACCAGATGACCATCGCCACCGCCTGCGCGGTCGTCACCACGGCGTTCTGGCTGACTGTGGTGGTCCACGTGTTTAGATAGGCATGTCGATATCTAGGTAATGCCGGCGAACGGCCTAGTACTTCCGGTACTCATTTACCCAAACGTTACGCTCCGTTCCGATTTTCGGAACGCACCCTTCTCGGCGCGGCCTGACCTGAACCTGAACACACCCTCAAGCAACATCAGAAGCGCAACTTGGCCTCGCCTTGCGCTGGCCCAAACCCTATATGCCATCTTGCGATTGATTGCGGGGCTTGCCCTAGGTAAAGAGCAGTGGCTCCAGGCGTGCCGGCATCGATGTCAATGCGCACGCCCGCTAAAGAAATCCAGATAGCGGCCCGTCAGTGCGCCGAACGGAGGCTAGACCATGCTTCAGAAAACCAGCCATTTCATGCGCCAGGCCAATCTTATCAATGGCGAGTGGGTGCAGGCCGATAGCGGCCAGACGGTCGACGTCAACAATCCGGCCACCGGCCTCAAGATCGGCACCGTGCCGAAGTCGGGCAAGGTCGAGACGCGCCGCGCCATCGAAGCCGCCGACGCCGCCTTCAAGACATGGCGCAGGACCACAGCGCTCGAGCGTTCGAAGCTGTTGCGCAAGCTGCATGACGCAATGATGGACAATCAGGATGTGCTGGCCGAACTGCTGACCATCGAGCAGGGCAAGTCGCTGTTCGAATCGAAGGGCGAGATCGGTTCGGCCGCGTCCTACATCCTGTGGTTCGCCGAAGAAGGCCGCCGCACCTATGGCGATGTCGTGCCGTCGCCCTGGGCGGACCGCCGCATCCTGGTGACCAAGGAGCCGGTCGGCGTTATTGCCGCCATCACGCCGTGGAATTTCCCGTCCTCGATGCTGGCCCGCAAGCTCGGCCCAGCACTTGCCGCCGGCTGCACGGCGGTCGTCAAACCGGCCTCGCAGACGCCCTATTCCGGCCTCGCCTGGGGCGCGCTCGCCGAGGAGGTCGGCTTCCCCAAGGGTGTCATCAACATCCTGACCGGTGCCGCCGGCGAGATCGGCGACGAGATCTGCGCCAACCCGCTGGTCAAGAAGATCACCTTCACCGGCTCGACCGAGGTCGGCAAGATTCTGATCCAGAAGTCGTCCGTCACCGTCAAGAAGGTGTCGATGGAGCTCGGCGGCAACGCCCCGTTCCTCGTCTTCGACGACGCCGACATTGAGCGTGCCGTCGCCGGCGCGATCACCGCCAAATACCGCAATTCCGGCCAGACCTGCGTCTGTACCAACCGCTTCCTGGTTCAGGCCGGCATCTACGACAAGTTCGTCGAGAAGCTCGCCGCCGCCAGCAACGAGCTGAAGGTCGGCTCCGGCCTCGATGATGGCGTGCAGCAGGGCCCGTTGATCGACGAGAAGGCTGTGGAAAAGGTTGAGGAACTGATCGCCGATGCCACCGCCAAGGGCGGCAAGGTCGTCGCCGGCGGCAAGCGCCATACGCTCGGCGGTTCGTTCTTCCAGCCGACGGTGATCGCCGATGCGACGCCGAAGATGCGCTTCATGAAGGAAGAGATCTTTGGCCCGGTCGCGCCGGTGTTCAAGTTCGAAACCGAAGAGGAAGCCGTGGCACTCGCCAACGATACCGAATTCGGCCTCGCCTGTTATTTCTACACCGGCGATCTCGGCCGCGCCTTCCGGGTCATGGAAGGGCTGAAATACGGCATGGTCGGCGTCAATGAAGGCCTCATCACCACGCCTGAGGCGCCGTTCGGCGGCGTCAAGGAATCGGGCCTCGGCAAGGAAGGCGGACATCAGGGCATCGAGGACTATCTCGACACCAAATATGTCTGCATCGGCGGCCTCGGCCTCTGATCGGGTAGGGCCTGTCGACTATCAACAGACCCAAGCCGGCCGAAAGGCGGCCAGCCGGGATCGATCAACCAACTGGCGTTTCGGACATGGCGATGAAGGACGGCGAGGTTTTTGGCACGACGCAAGCTGGCGAGGCCATCCGCCGCTTCAGCATCCGCGGCGGCGGCCTCACCGCCAACATCATCGGGCTGGGCGCCATCATCCAGGATCTGCGCCTGGCCGGCCACGATGCGCCGCTTGTGCTCGGCTATAGCAGTTTCAAGCCCTATGAAACGGATACCGCCTTCTTGGGCGCCGTCGTCGGACGCTACGCCAACCGCATCCGCGATGGCCGTTTCACCATCGCCGGCCAGCGCTACCAGACCGAGCGCAACTTTCTCGACAAACACACGCTGCATGGCGGCTCGCAAGGTTTTTCGCACCGGGCTTGGGAGGTTTCGCTGCATGGCAGGGATTTTGTCACGCTGACGCTGCATGATCCCGACGGCACGATGGGCTTTCCCGGCGCGCTCGACGTGACCTGCACCTACAGGCTGAAAATCCCCGGCACGCTCAGCGTCGAGGTGACCGCCACCTGCGAGGAGCCGACGCTGTGCAACCTCACCCAGCATTCCTATTTCAACCTGGATGACGGCGGCGCCGGCGACATCCTCGACCACCGGCTGATGCTGAACGCCGGCGCCTATCTGCCAGTCGATGGCGACCTGATTCCAACCGGCGTCGTGAAGCCGGTCGACGGCACGCCGTTCGATTTCCGCCAGGCACGGCCGCTGCGCATGGAAAGCGAGGGCAGCCAGCTCCCCTACGACCAGAATTTCTGCCTTGCCTCGACACGCGGGCCGCTCAAGCTGGCATCATGGGCGCAAGGCGCGACTTCCGGCGTCGAGATGGAGCTCTGGACCACGGAACCGGGCGTCCAGCTCTATACCGGCCAGTATTTGGCGCCGCCTTCGCCGGGGCTCGAACGACGTCATTACAAGGCTTTTTCGGGCTTCTGCCTGGAGCCGCAGGTCTGGCCGGACGCGCCGAACCGGCCGTATTTCCCGCAGGCAACACTATGGCCGGGCCAGATCTACCACCATGTGACGGAATACCGGTTCCGACTGCCTGGCGCCTGAGCCCGGAAGCCGGTACCGGCTTTTGCTGCGCCGACCTTCGGTTAGTACCGGCGCGGAATGGCGGAAGATGGCCCCTTGGCGGAAGTTCGTTCGCCACCGGCCGAATTCACGCCCATGACCCAAAGCAGACGTACGTCTTCCACGCCGCGAACGGCAGCTTTGCGCCTGATATCGGCCGTTGAGGTGTCCGTTGCTACTGCCTGAAAGGAGACATTGTTGCGACCATTCTGGACGTCGCGGTTGCGGCATAACCGGTGATTCCCGCCATCCCTCAATATCGGACGTTCGCGCGAGAACTGGAGCCGGAGTCTCAAGCGGTCAATAGGTTGGGATTCAGTTCGCCGCGCCGACCCGCTTGCGCTCCCGGGTTTCCAGCAGCTTCGTCAGCCAGTCTGGATCCATCTCCGGCACGGAGGAGAGAAGCAGTTCGGTATACGGAGCATGCGGCGGCGTCAGGATTTCGGTCTTGAGCCCCTGCTCGACGACTTTGCCTTGGTGCATGACGACAATTTCGTCGGCGATTGCCCGCACCGTCGCGATGTCGTGCGTGATGAAAATATAGCTGACTCCGAATTCTTGTTGCAGCCGCATAAGGAGCTTCAGGATCTCTTCCTGTACGATCTGGTCGAGCGCCGAGGTCACCTCGTCGCAGATGATGAGCTCCGGATTAGCAGCTAGCGCCCGGGCAATGCAGATGCGCTGCTTCTGACCGCCCGAAAGTTCGCCCGGCAGACGGTCGAGGAAGCTTTCGTCCATCTCGATCATGTGCATGAGTTCGCCAACGCGGCGGTCGCACGCCGCCCCTTTGAGGCCGAGATAGAACTCGAGCGGCCGGGAGATGACTTCCTCGACGGTCTGACGCGGATTGAGCGCGTTGTCGGGCATCTGGTAGATCATCTGAATGCGGCGCAGAATGTCTTTGGGCCTCTCCTTCAGTGTTTTTGGCAGACGATGTCCCGCAAACGAGATCGAGCCCGAGACCGGCGGCAGCAGGCCGGTTATGACGCGGGCGAGCGTCGATTTACCGGAACCAGATTCACCGACGACCGCTACTGTCCGTCCGCGCGGCACCTTGATCGATACATCCTGCAGAACCTTGACTTTCCCGGCGTAGGCGGCGGTGATGTTATCGATCGTGAGCAGATGGTCTGCGGCCGGCACTTCGGGTTTGGCTAGCTTTCGCACCGCCCAGAGCGTCCTCGTATAGTCTGCGGTCGGCGCCGCAAGCATCTGGCGTGTTTCGGCCTCCTCCACAGTACGGCCATGGCGCAGAACCATGATCCGGTCCGCCATCTGCGCAACCACGGCCAGATCATGCGTGACGTAGATCGCGGCAGTGTTGAACTCTTCGACAATCTTGCGGATCGAGGCGAGGACCTCGACCTGTGTGGTCACGTCGAGCGCCGTCGTCGGCTCGTCGAAGATGATCAGGTCGGGGCGGCAGGCCATCGCCATCGCCGTCATTGCTCGCTGCAACTGCCCTCCGGAGACTTGGTGAGGATAGCGGAAGCCGATGGTGTCCGGATCCGGCAGGTGAAGACGCCGGTAAAGCTCGATGGCATCCCGATTCGCTGCCTCGCGACTGGCGATCCCGTGAGCCACGACCGTTTCGACGGTCTGATCGAGGAGCCGATGCGCCGGGTTGAAGGAAGCGGCCGCGCTTTGTGCGACATAGGCGATGCGCGAGCCTCGGAGCCGCCGTCGTGCGGTTTCGCTCATGGCGAGGAGGTCGATCCCGTCGAACAGGATCGACCCTTGCGTAATTCGGCAACCTGGCTTGGCATATCCCATCGCGGCAAGCCCAATAGTGGACTTTCCGGCGCCGGACTCGCCTATGAGGCCGAGAACCTCACCGCGCTTTAGCGAGAGATCCACGCCGCGAACGATCGGATGCCAGCGCTCGTCGGAAAACCCTTCGACGTGAAGGTTGCGAATGCTGAGGAGTTTCGTTCCCTTTTCGCGTTGGCCAGAATTCTTACTTTTCATCGCGCAACCCGCTTGTCACGTGCAAGAACCAGTCGACAACGAAATTCACCGACACCGTGAGAAGGGCAATCGCGCCTGCCGGCAAGAGCGGAGTGATGTCGCCATAGGTGATGAGGGTGGCGTTTTCCCGCACCATCGAGCCCCAGTCGGCTGTCGGCGGCTGGATGCCGACGCCGAGAAAGGAGAGCGCGGCGATGGTGAGGAAAACGAAACAGAAGCGCAGGCCGAATTCCGCGATCAGCGGCGGCAGCACGTTGGGCAGGATCTCCTTGGTCAGAATCCATCTCGGCCCTTCGCCACGCAGTTGCGCGGCTTCGACATATTCCATGACGGCAACATTCAGCCCGACCGCGCGCGCCAGCCGGAATACGCGGGTCGAATCGAGCAGGGCGATGATGAGGATCAGGCTGGTGACCGACGAACCGAAAATGGATAGCAACATCAGCGCGAAGATGAGGCTCGGGATCGACATCAGCACATCTACCGCGCGCGACAGAATCTGGTCGAGCCACCCCCGGTACATCGCGGCCAGCAAACCGAGCGTGACGCCGACCGCGAAGGACAGAAGCGTAGTCGCGAAGGCGATGCCGATCGTATTGCGCGCGCCATAGATCAGCCGGGTGAGCACGTCGCGACCGAGTTGGTCGGTCCCGACGATGAACTCCTGGCTCCAAGGCGCGAAAGCCTCGGTGAAAACCTGCGTTTCTCCGTACGGCGCTATCCAGGGCGCTAACAGCGCGACGAAGACATAGCCAAGGATGACCACGATGCCGAACCAAGCGCTGAATGGAGCCTTTTTGAGTGCGGTTTTTACCCGGGAGGCGCGTGTGCGCCTCTGTCTCGGAACCGCCACGACATGTTCGGTGCTGGTCATCGCGGATGCAAAAGCCTCGGATTGGTGGCGATGGAAATGATGTCGGCGGTCAGGTTGAGCAGGATGTAGGTTGCTGCGAAGATTAGGGCGCAGGCTTGCACGACCGGAACATCCCTGGACTTCACCGCATCGACCATCAATTGGCCGATGCCGGGATAGACGAACACCACCTCGACGACGACCACGCCTACGATGAGATAAGCGAGGTTGAACGCAATTACCGTGACGATAGGCGCCCAGGCATTGGGCAGGGCGTGTCTGAGAACGATTGCCATCGGCGACATTCCCTTGAGCCGCGCCATGTCGATATAGGGGCTTGCCAGCATGTTGATAATCGCAACGCGCGTCATACGCATCATATGGGCAACAATCACCAGCGTGAGGGTGATGGACGGCAGCGCTGCGCGCCAGACGTGCTCCCAGAACGGCGTTCGGTCGCTGATGTTCGCCAGTGTCGGAAATTTGGGAACCAGGTTCAGGACCCAGTTGATCGAAGCCGCGAGCCACTCGGGCAGGGATTGTGCGAATTCGGTTCCAATGAACGTGTCGCGCGAGATGATGAGATAGGCCAGCATATAGGCGACGAAGAATTCGGGGAATGAAATCGTCGTCAGCGTCACCGTGTTCACCACACGGTCGAACCAGCTATTGCGGTAGAGAGCGGCGAGAATGCCGAGTCCCAGCGCGAGTGGAACCGCTATAAGGGCGGTCATCACGGCAAGGAACATCGTGTTGTAGAGCCGGGGCGCAATGATCTCGGCGACTGTGCGCCGGTAGCCGGTGCGGCTTGCGAAGGAAGAGCCGAAATCCCCCTGCACGATCTGCCCGACCCAGGCGAAATAGCGCTCAACCGGCGGACGATCGATGCCGATCTCGCGCTGGAATGCGGCGACCGTCTCGGGCGTCGCGGATTGCCCGAGCATCGCCTTGGCGAAATCGCCCGGAAGCATGGCAATCGCCGAAAAGATGATGATGGTGACGATGAACAGCGTGATCAGGCCGAGACCCAGGCGCTGCAGAACCGTCCTAACGACCGGATTCATGGGCGGTGCCTTCGAGCGTTTCCCCTGAAAAGAGCGAACCGCCCGCGCCGCGGGCGGTTCTCGCCTGGCGAACGTCACGCGTTGGCTACCCACCAGCGCTCGGCCATCTTCAGTCCGTCATTCTCCCAGTTCGGCGCCAACTCGCCGTGCGCCAGTTTCTTGGACTTGGCGCTGACAAAATTGTTGAAGACCAGGACGATGGCGCCGCCGTCGTCATGCGTCAACTGCTGCATTTCGGCATACATCGCGGAGCGCTTGGCCTCGTCGGTCTCCGCGCGTGCTTGGATCAGCAGTTCGTTGAAGCGGGCATTTTTCCAGAACGTCTCGTTCCAGCTGGAATCCGCCGAGTAGGCCTGCGTGAACATCCAGTCGGCCGTTGCACGACCGCTCCAATAGGAGGCGCACCACGGTTTCTTGAGCCAGACATTGTCCCAATAGGCGTCCTCGGCCTCGCGCACCACATTGACATCGATGCCGCATTGGGCCGCCGTCTCGCGGATGAGGGCGGCTGCGTCCACGGCGCCGGCGAAAGCGGCGTCGGCGACGGAAAGGTCGACCTTGAGATTTTCCATACCCGCTTTTTTCAGATGGAAGCGCGCCTTTTCAGGATCGAACTTGTGCTGCGGCTCCGGATTGATGGCGAACTTGATAGCCGGTGCGATCGGGTTGTCATTCCCAACGGTTGCATGGCCAAGGAAGATCTTCTGCGCGATTTCCTCGCGGTCGATCGCCCATTTCAGGGCCATGCGCACATCGGGGTTGTCGAATGGGGCAACCGTCACGTTCATAGGCAGCGTGTAATGGCCGTAGCCGGTGACCTCAAGGATATCGATATTCGGCTTGCGCTTCAGCATGCCGAGCGTTTTCAGGTCGGCGCGGCCGATATAATCAACCTCGCCGGTTGACAGCGCGGCCATACGCGCGGCGAGGTCCGTAATGGCGATAAACTCCACCTCGTCCAAATAGGGTTTGCCGTTCTTGAAGTAATTGGGATTGCGCTTGAGCTTCGCCGAGACGCCTGGCTGGAAGTTCTCAAGCACGAAGGCGCCGGTCCGGACGCCCGATTCCCAGTCGGCCTTTCCGTCCTTGGCAGGCATGACGACAAGGTGATAGTCGCTCATGATGTAGGGAAAGTCTGCATTCCCGCTGTTTAGCGTGAAAACGATCGTTTCCGGGCCGTCCGCCTTGATGTTAGTCACCGATTCGAGCAGCGACTTCGCCGCCGATTTGGTGTCGGCTCCCATGTGATATTGCATAGAGGCGACCACGTCGTCCGCCGTGATGGTCTTGCCGTTGTGGAAGGTCGCACCTTTGCGCAGCTTGAAGACCCATGTCGTCGCGTCGTCCGAGGTCTCGAAGCTCTCGGCAAGGTCTGGCTGGATGCTGCCTTTCGCGTCGACCTCGGTCAGGCTGTTGGACATGGCACCCGAAAAGGCGGTTTGCGTGAAGGTATCGGGATAGCCGGCCGGATCGATCGAATCGGTCGTCGCGCCATGCGCCATGCCGAGCTTGGCGAAGCCGCCCTGCTTGGGTGCGGCCCGCGCCACGCTCACGAAGAGCATATCTGCGGCGGCGACCGTCAGGCCTGCCGCCAGCCCTAGATGGATGAAATCACGGCGCGAAACCTTGCCGCGGCCGATCAGGTTTTGCGCCAAGCGCAGTTTATATTCAGATTCCGACACTGCTTCCTCCCATTGCGGATTTCCCGCATTCTTGTTGTTGGCATTTACCGAGCAGATCTGGCGGATTCAGGCGATTTGCCTCCTTTCGGTTTTTCCGCGGTTCGACGCAAATCTTACGCCGTTACATAGATTTCACCAGCTTCCACCGTGACCGGGAATGTTCGGGCACGTACGCCCGGATCGACCAGGGCCGCACCGGTTTTTATGTCGAATTCCCAACCGTGCCAGGCGCAGCGCACGATCTCGTTCTCGCGGTGATAGATGAATTGCGCTTGGTCGACCGGCGCCGTGGTTCCGCATTGCGGTCCCTCGCAAAGCGGAGCGCCGCGGTGCGGACAAACGTTCAGCAAGGCATGGAATGAATCTCCGATGCGGAAGACCCCGACTGAAAGGCTGCGGATTTTGGCGATGTAGGGAGTCCCGGTCTCGATTTCGTCGACCCGGCAAATGTATGTCTTCTCAGCCATTGTCTGCTCCCGTCAGGCGGCATTCGCCGCTTGCGTGCGGGGAATGCGTTTATAGACCTCGAGCGCATTCAATCCCATAATCTTGCTCCTCCAGGCAGGCGGGATGTGCAGCGTGTTGGCATCGTCATAATCCCAATGCGGGTAGTCGGAGGCAAACATCAGCGTATTCTCGCCGTCCATCGCTTCGAGAGTGGCCCAGAGATGTTGAACGTTCGCTGGCTGCTCTAGCGGCTGCGTGGAAAAGCGGATGTTGCGCCGGCAATACTCCGAGGGCAGCATCTTCAGCCACGGCGTTTCCTTACGCAGCGCTTTGTAGTCTGCGTCCAGACGCCACAATACCGACGGAACCCAAGCCACGCCGCACTCGATGATCACGAAATACAGATCCGGCCATTTTTCGAAAACGCCATGCGCGATCATGCTTGCCACGTGCGACAAGGCCGACATGTGAAGAATAGCGTGCGTCTCCCAGAAAAAGGTCGTCGGAGCCGGCGCCACCGCGTTCCAATTGATGCCGCCATGGCCGCCCAGGTGAATCGCAAATGGCAGCCCGACTTCGGCGCAAGCCTCGAAAATAGGATGGTAGAACGGATCGCCGTAGGGTTTGACCGAGCCTTGGGAGGCCAGAACCTGTACCATACGGGGATGGTTGCCGAGGCGGCGGATCTCGGCTGCTGCGAGCTGCGGATCCTGCGGCGCGATGATGATGGAACCCATAAAGCGACTGTCTTTGGGAAGCCATTCGGCGATTTGGTAGTCGTTATAGGCGCTGACCAGCGCACTGGCGTAATAAGGATTTGCCAGCGTGGAGGCTTCGATCGGCTCGTCGCCGGTCAGGATAGCGGCCCCGACATTGTATTTGTCGAGGTGCTTTTCTTTCATTATGAGATAATTGTCGGCCTCCGTCTCGGGCCTGACGTCCTTGCGGGAAAAGTCCTGCGGGTGAAACCACGGACGGTGCCCGTGCGGGAAGGCGCCTCTCGGACCAGTTTTCTCGCCTTCTGTGAACATGTCTTTCCAGACGCCGGAAAGATAGGGCTCGAGCACCGTCGCGCTCGACCAGTAATTGTGACAATCGCAATCGACTATGAACACCTTATCCAACTCCCTGGCGCCGCAGGCCGGCTAACCTAGCCGGCTTCTTCAATCGCAGCTTCCGCCTTGGGAATTATTTGATCAAGCTTGTGATCTGGGGTAATACGATCGGATTTTTCGATTGCGAGGCGACATGCAGCTGGATCACATCGAGACCTTCCTCGACATCATGGAGTCACGAAATTTTAACCGTACGGCCGATCGGCTAGGGGTCACGCAGTCGACGGTGAGCACCCGCATCAGGAACCTGGAGCAGGCCATTGGTTCGGAGCTCTTCCTGAGGGGACGCGCCGGCGCCGAACCGACTGCGGCGGGGCGACGTTTCGAAGCCTATGCGCGCGCCATGCTCTCGACATGGTCTCAGGCCCGCCATGACGTTCGGGCATTCAACCGGTTCGAGGGCACCTTGCGCGTCGCTGCGCAGGTCGGGATGACACGATCGATATTGCCGGGTTGGGTGGAAACTCTGTTCCAGGTGCTGCCGAAATCGTCAATTCACGTAGAGTCCGACTACTCGCCGCAGATGATTTCCGATTTGAGCTTGGGAAACCTTGATATTGCTGTGGTATACGCGCCCCGATACCTCCCTGAAATCTCCTACGATCCTCTCATGGTCGAAGAATATGTGATGGTGTCTACGACGGCCAGGATGCTGTCGGAGGTCAGCCCGGATACGTATATCCGGCCGGGCTACACGGTCGCGCTTGAAAAAGCCCACGCCGAGGCGCTGCCGCAATTGGCGATAGGCCGTCTTTCGATGGGCTCGGAAACGCTCGCCGAAGCGATGCTGCGGCGCATGGGTGGCACTTGCTATATGCGCAGTGACGACGCTCGGCGGTATACCGCCGAGCGGCCGTCTTTTGTGGTCGAGGGTGCGCCCGCGCTTCAGCAGCCCGTCCACACCGCTATTCTGGCGCGCCGCAAGCACGAGCCGATCATCCGTAGAGGGATTCGCGCGCTCCATCTGGCCGTTATGTCCATGGAAAGCTAGATCGAAATATCCGATTGTAAAGCCGACATCTGCCGCTTTTTTGAAAGTATCCCGGCTGCCATTCTGGCCGAGGCAAAACAGAGTCAAATGATGAACGCGCACGTTCCCTTTTCGACCACCGATTTC
The DNA here is from genome assembly GCF_055811515.1 of Mesorhizobium sp. WSM4841. NCBI lineage: Bacteria > Pseudomonadati > Pseudomonadota > Alphaproteobacteria > Hyphomicrobiales > Phyllobacteriaceae > Mesorhizobium > Mesorhizobium sp. WSM4841. The sequence goes on along the minus strand of NZ_JBVVQC010000003.1, from coordinate 190,524 downwards.
GCTCCAGCGCTGCGTCAACGGCAATGGGCGGAGAACTCAAGACAGTTCGTGCGCTGCCGGGGCGTCATCGATGAGACGCACGACGTTAAAACATTCGTCTTTTCAGCCGCTTCTGGCCACATGTTCAGCTTCAGTGCAGGCCAGTATTTAGTCCTGCACCTGACGATCGACGGCATCCGGGTAACAAGATCGTACTCGGTGTCGTCGCCGCCGACTCGACCGCTCGACCTGCAGATCACGGTGAAGCGGGTGAAGGGCGGACTTGTTTCCAATTGGCTTCACGACAATCTCCGGCCGGGCCACGACATTGAAATCGAAGGGCCGGTCGGACGTTTCAACTTCGACGATCTACCATGCGAGAAGCCGCTTTTCCTTTCGGGCGGCAGCGGCATCACTCCCGTTATGTCGATGCTGCGGACGCTAACCGACCGGGCATCTGGCCATGACATCCGTTTCATTCACTGCGCTCGGACGGCGGACGACATCGCCTTCCGCTCCGAGTTGGAGGCGCTCGCCGCGCGGTTCTCTAATGTCGATGTAAGCTTCATCTGCAGCCAGGAAGGTTCGGCGTGGCAGGGCCCTATGGGTCGGATCGACGGCCCCATGCTCTTGCGGCTCGCTCCGGACCTTCACCAGCGCACGTCTTACGTTTGCGGCCCCGAGCCGTTTATGCAAACGGTTCGGGCCTGTGTCGCGGAGATCGGCATCGCACCCTCGCAGTATCACGAGGAAAGTTTCGGCGGCGCCGTGGGCAATTCCATGCCTCCGAAATCGGCTGCCGCTGGCCCAACTTGTGTCCGTTTCGCCCGGTCTGGCGTGGAGCATCTGTGTGCGCCTGGAGAGACTCTGCTCGATGCGGCGCGCAATAGCGGCCTCTACATTCCTACCGCATGCCAGCAGGGCATTTGCGGAACCTGTCGGACGGTCAAGCTCTCAGGTGACGTCGTGATCGACGACCTTGGAGGACTCAGCCTTGAAGAGAAGGCGGCTGGTTATGTGCTGGCTTGCTGCAGCCGGCCGCAAGGCACCGTTTGCCTCGATCTCTGACCTCATGTCGAATTGATGGCCAAGCCCGGCGCTGCGGGCATGCCGGTGGCTCACATGATTGGATAAACGGCGCGCGCACTCATGAGTCGGTTCCGGCAACCTGCGCTTGGCCGCTGGATCCTTTGAATGTCGGCTTTCGGGCGGCATCGTGCGGCGGGAATGGTCGGATTGGGTCAGATCACGTCGGTACCCGCGGGGGCCTGAAGGGCCGCTTCTTATAATCCGAGCCTCAAAGCTGCCAGTCAGCATTCGTGAAGAGTTTCGGGCGCCGGCAGGCGTACGAAAGTCCCCGAGGAAGGAACCCGCGGGCGGCCGGCGTCGTGGAGGGCGATCAGCCGGGTGAGGAACAGGCGGCGAAACAACTTGCCGAGTACCCTGACCGGGAGCAGGAAGGCCGGCCGCGACGATATCCAGCGGCTCCCGTCCGGCGCGATGCCGCCGCCCGGCACGATCATGTGGACATGGGGATGGTGGGTCATCGCCGATCCCCATGTGTGGAGCACGGCGGCGATGCCGATGCGCGCGCCGAGATGCCTGGGATCGGCCGCGATCGTCAGCATCGTCTCCGATGCCGCCTTGAACAGCAGGTCGTAGACCAGCGCCTTGTTGTGGAAGGCGATCTCGGCGACCTCGGCCGGCAGCGTGAACACGACGTGGAAGTATCCGACCGGCAGCAGGTCGGCCTCCCGCTCGGCAAGCCATGTCCTCGCGGCCGCGCCCTGGCACTTCGGACAGTGCCGGTTGCGGCAGCTGTTGTACGCGATCCGCCGTTGGCCACAGTCCGCGCAGGCCTCGACGTGGCCGCCGAGCGCTGCGGTGCGGCAGAGTTCGATTGCCGACATGACCTTGAGCTGCTGTAGGCTGAGCTGCCCTGCATGGGCGACCCGGTAGGCAGGCCCGGCAGCACGGAAGATGTCGGCGACCTCGATCGAGGCGTGCACGCTCAGCCGTCGGGCGAGATCTCTCCCGGCTTGAACAGGCCAAGCTTGTCGAGCGGACTGGTTACGGAGCGTACCGTCCGGGTCGCGACCTTGGCGTAGAGGGCCGTGTTGTCGAGCTTGGCATGCCCGAGCAGGACCTGGATGACCCGGATGTCGGTGCCGTCCTCCAGCAGGTGGGTGGCGAAGCTGTGACGCAGCGTATGCGGTCCGACCCGCTTGGCGATGTCGGCGGCCTGTGCAGCCTCGACGACGATGCGATGGAGCTGCCGCGTGCTGATCGGCTTCATCGCGTGCTGCCCCGGGAACAGCCAGCCGTCGCGATGCATCACACCCTGTTGCCGCCCGACCTTCCACCACTGGCGCAGCAGGGCAAGCAGGTCGGCCGACAGCATGGCATTGCGGTACCGCCCGCCCTTGCCATGTTCGACGCGCAGCAGCATGCGCTCGCTGTCGACGTCGGTGACCTTCAGCGTCGACACCTCGGCGACGCGCAAGCCCGCGCCATAGGCGACCGACAGCGCGGCCTGGTGCTTGAGGCAGGTGGTGGCGTTGAGGAGACGGGCAACCTCGTCGCGGCTCAGGACCGCCGGCAGCTTGCGCGGATGCGACAGGCGGACCAGCCTGCGCGCCAGGTCCGGGCGGTCGAGCGTGTGGGTGAAGAAGAAGCGCAGGGCCGACACGATGCTGTTCATGGTCGGCACGGGAACGCCGTCTTCCTGCTGCCCGACCTGGAACCGGCGCAAGTCATCCGCTGTGGCCGTGTCCGGCGATCGGCCAAGGAAGCTTGCGAACCGCCCGACATCGCGGACGTAGTTGCGCTGCGTCTCCTGGCTGAACCGCCGCATGGTCATGTCGTCAATCAACCGTTGGCGCAGCGGGCTGATCTGTGCATCGAGAACAGGATGGGGCATGGTCAGGCTCCTTGTTGAAGAAGCCTGTGATGCTCTGCCGCCGCCGAACGACGCTCAATGCGGGCGCGGCAACCGGATCGTGACCTCTACCTCACCGCGCGCGCCCATCCCGCGCAGCGGGTTCGTTCCTCGGCCTCACTGCGGTCATTCGAGAACTGGCGGTGGATGACCGCTTTTGGCGCTGGTTGCTCGTTTCCAGTCGGCAATCGACCGCACGAAATCACCCATTTCCGCTTTTCACAAACGGTACCAAGCGTCAGGATTTCACCACTAAAGCGCGTCGCGTTCGAACGGATTCATGCGACGCGCTTTAAGCTCTTGTTTTTATGCATGTCGTTATCGCAAAACCGCTGCGCACTTTTGCGCGACATGCATTAGAGCGTCTTTTGGCCGAACGCTCTGTCGCGTTACAGTTTTACTTGTGGTTCCCCGACAATTCATAATGCCGCCAGTTCTCGATTGGACATCGAGGCGGGATAAGCGGCTCGTATTGAAAGCTTGTTTTCGAGGGAGATGATCACGCTCTCGGCAAAATTTGTTTGGTACATTTCCGACATGCTCGAAAGCCCGCCAGGAGTGAACACATTGATCTCCAGGAGCTTGTCTCCGACAATATCGAGCCCAACGAGGAACATCCCGTCCTGAACGAGTTTCGGTCGCACCATCTCGGCGACGGAAAGCATGTTGTTCGTTACCTCCACCCTCTCGGCGGTGCCCGCGACGTGGATGTTGGAGCGAACCTCGCCCTTTGCAGGCACGCGGCGAAAGGCGGCATATTTGCCGTCGCGTTCCAGCGCCTTTCCATTCATCACGAAGAGACGGACATCGCCGGCCTTGGCTTCGGGCAGGTAGCCCTGCGCAATCAGATAGCCTTCCCCGCTGACCGCTTCGAAGATCTGGTTGAGGTTGGCGTCCTTTGGCGAGTCGATCTTGAAGACGTTCCTGCCGCCGGATCCTTGCAGTGGCTTGACGATAGCGCCTTTGGGCTGCTGCTTGATGAAGGCGCGGATCTCTTCGATGCTCTTGGAAATCAGCGTGACCGGTCGCACGGCTTTGGGAAAGTCCTGGAAGTAGAGCTTGTTTTGAGCGAGGGCCAGCCCACCCGGATCGTTGACGACGAGCGCGCCGCGCTCGGCCGCAAGGCGCCCGAACATCGCGCCGACATTCACTGCCCACGGGCGATCGGCGGCGTCCAGCGAGGGGTCGTTCCGCAGAAAGATGATGTCGATCTCGCGAACGTCGATCGTCTTGATCTCGGTCCTGTCGCTCTGCAAATCCTTGTACAGCGTCTCCGGCTTCTTGTAAGTCGAGCTCGGCAAAGTGATAGCGCGGACCATGAGGCTGTCGTCGGGACGCAGCACGAAATCGTCGGGCGTCAGATAGGAGATTTCGTGACCGCGGCTGAGCGCCCCCAGTGCGAGCAAGGTGGTTGTATAGTGAGGCGTTTCGCGTTCGATCGAATTGACGAAGAATGCAATGCGCATCAAGAGCCCCTAGGTTGCGATCATTTCGACTGGCGAGAGCCCCGATCGTGCCTTTTCGAGACGCCGCTCTGCCTGCGGATCGAACAAAAAGGCAGGCGTTATCTCTGGCGCCCTGAGCAGGCCGCGCAGGTTCAATTCCTGCATGACACCAAAATGCGACGCCGAAATCTTCCCCATCCAGAACGGATCGAGCGCTCCGCCCTTTCCGAGATGGTCGAGCACCTCGAAGAGGCCGCGCAGGTAGATCGCGTCCTTCGCGAGGCCACCACCACGAAATAGCCTAAGGGTCAGATTGAAAGCGCCAATTTCGGTGAAACCGTAGTCGCGAACCAGAACCAGGAAGGTTTCCTGGAACGATGCACCCTCGAGCATGGCCGCGCAAGCAACCACGCGAGCGGCGATGAGACGCACACGCCCTCTTGTCATGCCGCCTGCCAGATACTCGGCGAAGACCGCGAGCCCTTCCTGCACGCCCTCATATCCGGCAAGGCCCGATCGGAAGAGGCGCAGCCCTTGAGCCGACCCATTGAAGTAGGTCAGCAGATGGACACCGATCTCATGGCTGAGCAGCGCCTCGACCCTGTGGCGCGCCATGTTTGTACTGCGTGAGATTAGAAGGCGGGAACCCGAAACCATCAGGCCAGCCGGCAGATCGTCGCGCAATTCGATCATCGGTTCGAAACCGGAATGCTGCCTGCGATAGATTTCGATCATCGAACGCGCCTGGCGCTCTACGAAAAAGCAATCGGCGCTTTCGCCGTGCTCGCCATCCCCCACCTGGTTGCCTCCTGCATTCGCCGTTTTCGCCAGAATGTCTTTCGCAGCATCAAACAATGCAGGCTCGACACGCCCGTAGAGCGCGCGGCCCAACTCGACGAAACGTGTCGTCTCCCGGGCGGACAGCATCGAAAGTTGCAGATCGAGTTCCTGCTGCTTTTCGCGATATAGGTTGAAAAGCACGGGATCCTCAAAGCGATCGAAGTCGATCGAGAAGAGCTTGCTCTTCTCGACATCCACCTGAACGGCCAGCGGCCGATAGAGGAACCTTGGCGCATGCTGGAATCTGCTGGCCTCGAATTCCCGCCACGCCGCGTCGGCGTTGATCGGTGTTACAGCCAGAAGAAAGTCGAAGGTCGCCACGATGTCGTCGATGCTCCGATCGGCGCGGCTGACTGAGTCGACGAAGGCCTGCCTTCCGAGCGCGCGGTGCGTTGGCAGGCTCAGAATGCCGGTGGCTTTGACGAAGGCGGCAATGGCCTGCAGTCCGGCATCGAAGATATTGGCGATCAGTCTTGCCCGCAGATCGGGATAGATCTCGTCGGAGTCGGGCTGTCGATAGATCGGCGCGAAACGCACGGTGAGACAGGGAAGGCCAATGAGACGCGCAGCAAGGCGCGCGTGCGGGTCGTCCGCTGAACGACGTTTATCGAGACGCGGAGAACGGAACTTGACCTCCACGCTCTCGACCGCCGAAGCAAAGCTGTCGAGGGCAGTGCGGATCGCTCGTTGATCGGTGGCGGAAAGCGTGATCTCGAAAGGTGGAAGAAACGGGGCGTCATCACTGAGTAGCCTATCCCGTTCCAACTCGCCGACGTCCAGCAGCACGAAGGCGCCGAAGCGTTTCGCCATGGCGGAGCCTATGGCTTCGATTACCAGAACGGCGGCATCCAGATCGGGAGTGATAAGGTAAGACGCGTTGGACGATGCCACATCCCGCGCCGCATCGTCTTCACGCCCGTCGATCAAATGAACGCAAAGGAAGGGAAGCGCGCGATCGATGTGGAGGCGCCCGCCACCTTCAAGATCTCGCCGAACCGGTTTCCCAGCGTCGATATCGGCGAGAACATCTTCTACAAGCGCCATATCGAGCGCTTTCGCCGGCCTGTCGCTTACTCGCGCTTTGCTCATCTCGTCGCTTGCAGTCTATCCTCCAGGATCGGCAGCGTTGAACGGATCATAGCACGCATCGCGACCAGCGCGGCCTGATCGGGCAATCCGGTCCATTCGTCCATGAAGAATTTTTTTAACTCGACGGCGACAGCACAGCCGGTCTCCGGGAAGGCTTCGTGAATGAACCGCGTTTGCTCGCCCCTGCCTTCAAAAGCGACATTCTCGCGCACGTCCATCCGGCGCCCGCGGAACTCGAACATGCGCAACGCGGCTATGAACGGTTCAACGACATGTGCCCATCGTTCACGGTCCATAGAGAAGGTGCCGATGTTGATATCGGGCGCGGTTTCCGGATCGGATGGCGCCGCGTCTGGCCCGCCACGACGGTGATTGTAGCTGTGAATGTCGAGCACGACGAAACGTCCATGGCGCTCTTCAAGCCCGCGTAAAACCTGTCTTAGCATCGAATAATAGTCGTCGTGCACACGGAGCGAATCCTCGACCGTTTCGGGCGCGGGTTTCTCGCTCCAGATGTCCATTCCCCAGGCCTGTTCGGGCGAGAGGTAGACCGCCGCCTCGCGAGCGCGGTTGAGGTCGACCTCGAAACGCGACCGGTGGAATACGATACGGTTGGGTACATCTCGAATGACGAACTCGGTGAAAGGATCTTCCTCCCGCAACCGGTCGTCGTCGGAGATCGCCAGCAACGCCTCGACGGCACCGCGGACCTCATGACCGTTGTGAATGGCCGTACCCAGGATAGGCGACAAGCCGCGATGAACCGTCCACCAATCGGCTCCCCCAATTTCCATTTTCAGGGGGGCGTCGCCAGCCAGAATTTTGTCGATCGGCGAAGCCATTTCGGGGCTTCGTGTTCGGCCGGACAATCTGGTGTTCGGGGTGGGACCGAGGACGCTGGCGATCAAACTGCGTTTCCGTCGAGTTGCGAATTGCGTTTGGCAAACGTCCTGAGTTTGCCGGTGGTTCGTTCCTTTAAGTGCTCAGCCGTGTCCGCCGCTGTGGCCAGTGTGTTACTCGTGACGGTATCCCCGACCTCAAGTAAACGTCCCGTACTGCTTTCTTGTTCCGATGGAACTATCTGAAATGCCGATGTCTTTTCGTGCGGAGGGTTTCAGATGCCGGCCGGTCAAGACGGCATCGGAATACCGCCACACTTGTTACTCCCACTGTTCGCTTTCCGGTGCCAAACTACCTCATGCCGAAAAACGAGCGATGAGCAGCGAATGGACCCGCGTTTCAGCCATGAGGCGCGGGAATTCGCCCAGAACAGGAGGTATCAAAGCCATGACTTCATCAGCCAAGAGCGGACGGAAAAGCGGACAGACTGCCATGCACACACCACCGGTCGTGTCGCCGCAGGCGTGGGAGGCGGCCCGCGAGCAGCTGCTCGTGAAGGAAAAGGCCCAGACCCGCGCCCGTGACGCGCTGGCCGCCGAGCGCCGGCGGATGCCGTGGATGGCGGTGGAGAAGACCTATGCGTTCGAAGGGCCTCACGGAAAGGCCAGCCTGCTCGACCTGTTCGATGGTCGGCGTCAGCTGATCGTCTACCGCGCCTTCTTCGAGCCGGGAGTGTTCGGCTGGCCCGACCATGCCTGCCGCGGCTGCTCCCTGGTGGCCGACCAGGTCGCCCACGTCGCCCACCTGAACGCCCGTGACACCACCCTCGTCTTCGTCTCGCGTGCGCCCCAGGCTGATATCGCGCGGCTGAAGGCGCGGATGGGCTGGGAGATGCCGTGGTTCACTCTCACCGACAGCTTCGACGCCGATTTCGGCGTGGACGAGTGGCACGGCCACAACGTGTTCATCCGCGACGGCGACCGCGTATTCCGTACCTACTTCATCAACAACCGCGGCGACGAGCAGATGGGAGGCACCTGGAACTACCTCGACATCACCCCGCTGGGCCGGCAGGAGGTCTGGGAGGACTCGCCCGAGGGCTATCCCCAGACCCCGACCTACAAGTGGTGGAACTGGCACGACAGCTACGCCGCGGATCCAGCGGCCGACAAGAAGTGGGCCGAGGTGTCGGACGCCGGAGAGGCGGCGTTCCGGGAGGCGAACACGAAGCAATGAGCCAGGCCTGTTCCGGTGGATCCGACGGGCGGCGGCGGTCGGTCTGAGGGTCCCCGATCGGCCGTGGCGCGAAGCGCTGAGACGAAGAGCGGTCGCGAATGTCCGGAACCGGCGCTCTGTGCTCGCCGGCCGATTCAAACGGCAAGGTTGTCGGTCGATTGACGCCGGGTAGCCGGGGCGACGCACGTTGGACCCAAGCCGACCTTTTTTATTTGCCGCAACCGATCTCCGCGCCCGCAGTTCACAGGCGACAATCCGGCAGGAGCGACCGGACAAGCTGTCGCCGCGGCAGATCAGACTTTGACGAGCATAGCGGTCACATACATGAACGAAACGCCTGCGGCCAATCCCGCCATCGTGGCTGGCGCTGTAAGCGCCGCAGGGCCTCTCCCGTCCGACCTCATCAGGTACGCAGTGACCTCGATGATGACCTGCAGAATGGCTCCCGCTCCGACCGCGAGAGCCAGCGCCGACCACTGCGGCGCATAGGCCAGGCTTCCGATCCAAAGTCCGATGACGGCGGGACCGCCCGCCAGAAGCGCCAAGCCGACGAAGGTCCACAGAGACGGGCGCTTTTTCAGCATCGGCGCGGAAATGCCGATGCCTTCGGTGATGTTGTGCAGCATGAAGCCCAACACCAGAAAAGTGCCCAATCCGGCCGCGCCTGCCGCGAACGCAGCGCCGATGGCCAGCCCCTCGCCAAGATTGTGCAGGCCGATTCCAAGCGCGATGAAGGTGGCGAGCGCAAGTCCGGTCGGCACTCCGTCCCGGCGGCCGGCCGCCATCAGCAGGAGGAAACTCGCAGCGGCTGTGAGGACGACCATGGCCTGTCCCTGGAATATTGCGGCGGACTCGGCCGCCAGTTCGAAAGCTTCAGCCGTGGCGTCGACTAACAGGAACGCCAGCAGGCCGACAGTCAGGGCGAGCAGGAAATTCATGCCGTTGCGGCCGACTCCGCGCAGCGCTGGAAAAAACATCATTCCGATGGCGACTGGAACAAGGCCGACAAACACGCCTAGCAGCGCCTGGGAGGCGAGGCTCCTTGCATCCCGCGTCGGGGTAGGCACGGCGACCGCGATCTCGTGCCCGAACGTCGCTCCGGTTTTGGTGACGATGTTGATGGCATGCGCCTCCCCCAGCACCCAGGGGAAGGGCAGGTGGATCCATGCCGTAGCGCCGCGGGCGAGCGGTCCTGCGGGTTCCTGCGTGAACTGCCAGTATGCGTCGTCAACCTGGACCTGGGCGATCGTCATCGGCTCCGAGCCACCGGCGCGGACCAGGACACGGATGCCGTCGGACGAAAGGATCGTCCGCTCGAAAGTCAGGCTCTCCACAGGCGGAGCGCCGTTCCCGAAGTTTCTGAGCGGGTCAGAGACCACTAGCCAGGTGATCGCCAGGCCGAGGGCGGCCAGCGGCAGGATCAGCCACAGCAAAGCGGCGCGCGATTTTCCGGAGCCGACGGGAGCGGTCGGGTCGGCGGCGGCGATGTGCGAGACCTCGTTCATGCGACCGCCTCCACCACGTCGAACATGCCCGTCCAGCCGAGTTCGGTGAACTCCGACTGATGCGGGTGGAACATGTAGAGACCGGTCTCGTGATCCTTGTAGGTAAACTCGAGGATTCCGCGCTGCGCCTGCACCTGAGTGATCAAGTCGACCGTCCTCAAGGTCGGCGTGAGCGTCGTCCCCTGTTCGAAATAGTCGAAGAAGTTGGCGTGCAAGTGGAACGAGTTGATGGGATCGAACTCGACGACATTGGCCAGATAGATGCGGACTGGGCGGTTGCGGACGATCCTGATCGGCCGCTTCATGTAGGCGTGTGCGACGGTATTCACCGCATAGACTTCGTTCCCGTTGTCGAAGTTGGTGTCGAAGCCGTTCATCACCATGGCGAATTCCTGCCATTCGGCGTTCTCGGGCGTGCCGAGCAAGCGGGAACGGGCGACATCGGCAAGCTCCGGATGGCGGGCCGGATCCGGGTCGATGACGAAAAGGCCGTACATGCCCTTGTGGATATGCCGCTTCAGGGGCAGCGCATGGCAGTGATAGAGATGGCAGCCGAAGGGCCTGGCATCGAACTCGTAGACGAATTCTTCTCCCGGATCGATCAAGCCTGCACCGGGGACGCCGTCCATCCTTGCGGCATGGATGCCGTGGAAGTGCATGGAGTGGGGATGCGAGCCGGAGTTGCGGAAGACCATCCGCAGGTGCTCGCCTTCGGTCGCCCTGAGCGCAGGCCCGGGCACCCGCCCGTTGTAGGTCCAGGCCGGGAACATGATCCCCGGCGCGATTTCGATTTCCTTGTCAACCGCCTCGATCTCGAAAGTCCGAAGGATTCGTCCGTCGGGAAGCGTCGACACCGAGCCCGTTTCCCAGTCCGTCACCATCCGGGAAGGATCGAAACCGTTGCGCTCGTTGTCCACGTCTCCGACGGTGATCATCGATCCGTGGGCGGCCAAATGCGCTGGAGGCGGTGCAGCGCCCGCGGCCGACGTGGCCCCATGGCCGGAATGGGCCGATTGGCCAGCCGCCGTTCCCGCTATCGCCGAGCCTCCGGCCGCCGCTAGGCCGCCCCACAGCAGTCCACGCCTGCTGATCTTTTCGCGGAACCACATGCTGACCTCGGACATAACCGTCACCACAAATGCAAATGAGAATGATTTGCATTAGCATTAAACGGATTGTTTCGCAATCGACTCGCAACCGCATCTATTCGGGGAGGGGCCGTCGGCAAATTGATGTGGTGCGAATTTGCTCCTTACAGAGGGAGCGCGGGGTGATCGCTTGCAGGAGCGCAGATCGCTCCGCCGCTGTTCATGCGGACTTAACGACCGAAAATGGGCGTTTGTAGGTGATCGGTCTCGCCCGGAAACTGGCGGCGGGAGCAGGGCGGCCGACGTGGAAGCCCTGGATTTTATCTATGTCAAATTCGCGTAGAAGGGCCATCTGCTCGTCGGTTTCGACCCCTTCGACCAGGATTTTATGGCCGCGATTTCGGACCAGCGCAATAATGTCTTGCAGCATCGCCTTGCCCCTCGGGGTGCCGCAGTCATGGAGAAACGAGCGGTCGACCTTCACCGTATCGAAATCGATGAGACGAAGCCACGACAGGCCAGCGAAGCCGGTCCCGAAGTCATCAAGCCATATCCTGATCCCCAGCAGCTTCAGGTCGCTGATGCAGCGAAGAATGCCGGAGTGCATCTCCATCTCCAGCCCTTCGGTGATTTCGAGGGCGAGCCTGCTGCCGGCTACGCCAGTCTCGCTCAAAATGGTCGCAACAGAAGCCGCGAAGCCGGGCGTCTTGAGCTGAATCGGAGAGACGTTGACGCTGACGACACGGACGTGATCGTCCGCCAGAAGCTCAGTGCATACTGTCCTTATTGCCCAGCGCCCGAGCGCCAGGACCGCACCAGTTCGTTCCGCGACGGGAATGAATAGGCTCGGCGGAACCGATGTACCGTCCAGCATTTTAAGGCGCATCAGAGCCTCGACGGCTTCAACTCGGCCCGACGCGATATTCTGGATAGGCTGGTAAACGAGTGAAACGAGATCCTGGCCGATCGCGATCTTCAGCAAAGCCGCAATATTCTCGCTCTCGTCGCTGCTTTGGGGATCGTTTGGATCGAACAGCCAGGTACAATTTCGACCGCCTGCTTTTGCCAGATAGAGCGCGCGATCGGCCTCGTGGATGATTTTTTCCAGCTTGGCGCCAATCTGCGGCCTGGTGACTGCAGCGCCAACGCTCACCGTCACAACCGAGATACCGTCTCTGCGCTGCTCGTGGGGAAGCGCGAGGTTCTCCACCGTGCTTCGAATGGCTTCGGCAATATCCGCGACCTGTTCTCTTTTCTCCATGCGAGCCAGGACAATGAATTCCTCACCGCCGTAGCGGCCGATTGAGCCATTGTACTGCTTAATCATCTCGGCAAGGGCATTGGCGACAAGAATCAGGCAGCGGTCGCCTTCTTGATGTCCGTAATAGTCATTGAACCTTTTGAAGAAGTCCACGTCGATGAGGATCGCCACAAAACTTCTGCCAGACCTTTGCCAGTCGCTCCAGTAGTCCCGCAGCTTCTCGTCAATCGCCCGCCGATTCTCCAGACCCGTAAGCGGATCGGTTCTCGACAGATTCAACAGCGCCTGTCCGCGCTCGGTGGCCTCCTTGTGCTGGATTTTGGCTTCAAGGGCATTCAGGAAGACGTTGTAGCGTTCCTCGTTCAGCTTCCAGTTTACGTAAGACGTAAATGTGAAGCATGAAATGTAGAAAGCTCCAAATACCATTTTGTACATTAATGTAGACGGCACAAAATAGTTTACGACATACAATATTACCAAAATTATTGCAGAAGTTACAATAGACAGGCTGAATTTAAACGTGAAGAAGAGATTGGCGCTCATCATGAAGATGGTGCCAAAGACCATATAATACGAGACGCTTTCCTTGTCCGCACCCATGACCGCTGGGCACAGCCACCCAACATAGCCAAAGATGATGGCTCCAGCGCAAGTCACGTCAATCCATTCCGTTCCGACTCCCTGGCGAAGTTGTGCTTCCAGGATCGAGAGTGCAGTCACTCCGACCGCGAAGCGTGCCGTGATCGTATAGAGTGCCACGTCCGGAATCAGCAGCAGATCCGTTGCCGAAAACAGCAGATAGATGGCAACGGCGATCCAAAGCCCTGGCCTGGCGTCCATCCTTCGCTTCGCTTGGCCTTCCTCTCGGTAGAGGTTGCGAAGCTCGTCGGACCGCGGCTCGTAGCGCGGTTCGAACGGTTCCGCATGGGCTATATCGGCCAATGCGGATGACGCGCATTCGTTCGTCACCACAAACCCCATTTGAACGGGGCTTTGTATTCCGAACTCATTTCTAGCTTCTGCCCCCAATGCCGGCCGACTCCTCGGGCGCGACAGCGATTGCGGCGCCTCGCAACAATATGCAGTCGCGCAAATAGGTTTTCGTTAACTCGTATCCGGAATCCGACCCGCAAGGCGTCCAAAGAACCAGCATGGTTGGCGGGAAATTAACGACATCGCTAAAATGCTGGAGATGTGGCTTGGCAAAGATAAAATTTTACGCAATATCTAGCTAATATCTAGTTAATTGTAACTATGGAGTTATGTGGTGGCAACCATCCTCGATGGCAAAAGTCTGATTACTGCCGAGATGATCGCCGCCAGTCTCCCTCGAAGAAAGCTCGAGCCTCACAGCGAAGCGTTCGAAACCGCTCGCGTAGAGCTTGCGCTCATTCTCCACACGACGCACCAGCAAGTCGAGCAACGAAAGGACCCCGCGGAGATCATTCGCCGTCTGATGTCGTATCTCGAAGCAATGCGTTCCAAGGTTCATCCTGACGTTTGGCAAGCATTGATACCGGTAGTGCGGAATCACCCGGTCCTGGAGTACTTTCTTGAGGATCCGCTTACGCGGTGGTCCCATGACAAGCCCAGAGGTTATTCTGGCGACGCGCAGTTGCTCGACTTCATCTATTGTGATCCGCACGTGGCCGAGAGCGTGGCAAACGCCTCGGAAATCGGCAAGGCGCTCTATAGCCATACCAAGGATGTACCGTCGTGCGTCGCGGCCCGGGAACGACGCGATCTTTTAACCCGATATGTCGATGAGATTGCGACCAGGAATGGACCAGAAGCCGAGGTCCTAGCGATTGCGGCCGGCCATTTAAGGGAGGCCAATCGCTCGACCGCCTTGCAGGAGGGCCGTCTCAAGCGCTGGGTTGCGCTCGATCAGGATCCTCAGAGCGTTGGATTGATCACGCGCGACTTCCAGGGCACCGCGGTAGAGGCCATCGACGGTTCGGTACGAACCGTGCTCATGCGGGGTCACAAGCTTGGCAAGTTCGACTTCATCTACGCCTCCGGTCTTTACGACTACCTTGCGTACAACGTCGCCGTGAAGCTCACGAAAACTTGCCTGCAGATGTTGAAGCCGAACGGGACGTTCCTTTTCGCGAACTATGCAGAGGGCAACCCTGACGCCGGCTACCGGGAGACGTTCATGAACTGGGTGTTGCTGCTGCGGTCGGAAGTCGATATGTGGAACATCATCAATGCCAGCGTCGACCGCAACACCGTCGAGGCGCAGGTGTTCTTTGGCGAGAACCGCAACGTCCTGTACGGCGTCATCGAAAAGCGCGGATAGCGATCGCCTTTGGCTGCAAGCTTGTCAGCCGTTGGCGGCAGCCAGTCTGATTGCGTTTTGATCCTAAAGCGCGTCGCGTTTGAATGGATTCATGCAACGCGCTTTAGTTCTTGTTTTTATGCATGTCGTTATCGCAAAACCGCTGCGCACCCTCGGGTCGGGCCTAGGGTCAGGCCCGAGGGCAAGCTTTTGCGCGACATGCATTAAACTTCGAACGCTGCCCTTAACGTCTCGAATGGCGCCAGCGCGCCGCGCACCTGGACGACAGCTGCGGCGACGCGATGCGCGCGCAGCACAGCCTCGGTCGGGAGATGGCCGGCAAGCCGGGCGGCGAGATAGGCGCCATTGAAGGAATCGCCGGCGCCGGTCGTGTCGACGGGGGCGGCGACATGCACGGCCGGAACGGGTTGCGGGGTCCCGTTTGCAGCGATCAGCGCCGGCTCCTCGCCGTTCTTGACGACGACTTCGCCGACCAGCTTTCCCAGCCGTTCCGCGGTTGCTTGCGGCGCTGCGTCGCCGAACAGCATCTGCTCGTCGGGAAAGGTCGGCAGCGCGATGTCGGTGACTGCGAGGGCATCGAGGATCGCGGTCTGCGCTTCCTCGCGCCGGCGCCACAACCGCGGCCGGTAGTTGGGATCGAAGGCGACAAGCGAACCGGCGGCGCGCGCCTTGGCCACCGCGGTCAGCAGCGTGTTGCGCGCGGCGTCATCCAGAATTGCCAAAGTGATTCCGGAAAAATAAACAAGCGACTGATTTTCAAGGCTTTTCGCCAAGGCAGCCGCGTCGGAGGCAAGCTGCCTTGCGGCCGCATCGCCGCGCCAGTAGGTGAAGGAGCGTTCGGCGCCGGTCAGTGTGATCGCATAGAGGCCGGGCCGTGCGCCTGTTATGATCGGGCTGGCGCCGATGCCGATGCCGTTTTGCGCAAAGAAACCGATCTGGTCGCGCGAGAACGGGTCGTCGCCGAAAGCCGACACATAGGTCGCCGGCCGGTCGCCGCTCAGCGCATGCAGCGCCCACAGCGTATTGAACGTGTCGCCGGCAAAACCCATGCGCCAGTTCGGCCCCGCCTGGCCTGAAAGTTCGAGCATGCATTCACCGATCGAGGCGACGCCGTTTCCTGTCATGGATCTCTCTCCTGGTGCATGTCGCCCAAAGCTTGCGCAGCGGTTTTGGGATAACGACATGCACAAAACCAAGACCCGGTGCTGTAGCTTTTTGTGAGCGGCAGCGCCATGCTTGGCCATGGTGGATTTTTGCGCCAGCGGCGTTTTCTCATGCGGACGGCGGGACGCAAGCTGCGCAGCGAGACGTTATCTCCGGAAGAGGAAACGGTTTGGCATCGTTATGGCGTTATGTTCTGGCAGGTCTTGGTCTGGCTGCCTTGCTGGCCGGCATTCTCGCCGCCGTCTTTCTGACCGCGCCGCAAGCGCCCCGGCTTGCCGGTTCCGAAATTGGCCACTCGAAAAGGACGGCGAACGGATTGTTCGTGGCAAGTTTCGAACCGGAGCGGGGCGTTGTCCGTCAAGGCGAACTGCAATCCTGGCTGCTGACCCTCAAGACAGGTGCGGGAACCCCGGTGGAGGGCGCTGCGATCACGATTTCCGGCGGCATGCCGCAGCACAGGCACGGTCTGCCGACCAGCCCGCATGCGACCGATTATCTGGGCGATGGCCGCTATCGCATCGGCGGGGTGAAATTCACAATGAGCGGATTGTGGCAACTGCATTTCGCCATTTCCGCGGCGGCCGGATCCGACACGGTGGTCTTCAATGTGTTGCTCTGAGCGCTGGAGCAAGATGAGCCGCTTTTCGCGACTTTTTGCGCTGCTGGCGATGGCTCTGCTTGCCGGCTGCGGCAAGCCTGAGTTTTCCGATGCCGAAAAGAAGACCATCGCCTCGCTGGCGCTGTCAGCGCTGCCGCCGCTGAAGACCGACACCACCAATCGCTTCGCCGATGTGCCGGCCGCCGCCGCGCTCGGCGCGACACTGTTCTTCGACGTCGGGCTGAGCGGCGACGGCAAGGTTTCCTGCTCGACCTGCCACAAGATCGACCGGCAGTTCCAGGACGATCTGCCGCGAGCGGTTGGTGTCGGCCGCACCAACCGGCGCACCATGCCGCTGGCCAGCGTTGCGCATGACGCATGGTTCTTCTGGGACGGGCGGCGCGACAGTCTCTGGGCGCAGGCGCTGGCGCCGCTGGAAAATCCGCTGGAGCAGGCCGGCAACCGCGCCGCCTACGCGCACTATATCAAGGCGCGATTCGGCGAGCGCTACGAGCGCATCTTCGGGCCGCTGCCCGATCTTTCAAATGTGCCGGCCAATGCCAGTCCGCTCGGCAGCGATGCCGAGAAGGCTGCCTGGAATGCCATGTCCGATGCGCAAGCCGAGGACGTCAACCGCGTCTTCGCCAATATCGGCAAGGCGATCGCCGCCTTCGAGCGATCGATCGCGCCACCGCAGACGCGCTTCGACCGGTTCGCCGCCGCTTTGGATACCGGTATACAGGCGCCGCAGGGCGACGATGCCTTGTCGCCCGAAGAAATCCTCGGGCTAAAACTGTTCATCGGCAAGGCCAATTGCGTGACGTGCCATACCGGGCCGCGTTTCACCGACGGCGGTTTTCACAGCACCGGCGTGCCGCCGGTGGCGAATCTGCCGCCGGATCGCGGCCGCATAGACGCGGTGGCGCAGGTCGAGGCCGATCCGTTCAACTGTTTCGGCGCGTTTCGCGATGGCGACGCCAGCGCCTGTGGCGAGCTGCGCTTCATGGTCAAGGCCGGACCGGAACTCGTCCGCGCCTACAAGACGCCGTCGCTGCGCGGCGCCGCCACCCGTGCGCCCTACATGCATGCCGGGCAATTTTCCTCGCTCGACGAGGTGGTGGCGCATTATTCGAAAGCGCCGGCCAGTGTCGAGGGTGTATCCGAGGTCCACCCGCTGCAGCTTTCGAACCGCGAGCGCGCGGCGCTGGTGGCGTTTTTGAAGACGCTGGCGGAGTGACGTTGGGTTTGTTTTCGACAAGAGCGGACCACTGTCTTGGGCCGCCAAGCACCGATGTAGCCCCCTTTTGTTGACACAATGCAGGGCCGCTGATCATGATAACCAAGGCGCAAAGTGCGACACCTCAGGCTGTGGGAGGATGAAAATGCAGCCACTTGTCATCGACGCAAAGCCTCAACCTGTTTCAATTGATCCGGCCAGGACTGCAGTTCTCGTCGTGGACATGCAGAATGACTTCAGCTCGAAAGGCGGGATGTTCGACAGAGCCGGCATCGATATCTCCGGGATTCAACGGGCTGTCGGCCCTACTGCAAGCGTAATAGCGGCCGCTCGCAAATTGAGACTGCCCATCATCTATCTGAAGATGGGGTATCATTCCGACCTTTCGGATCTCGGGACATCGGATGCTCCCAATCGTCTCCGACATCTCCAGATCTTTGGGGTCGGTGAGAGCATGACAGCGCCGGACGGCAGCGAGAGCCGGATTCTGATCCGCGACACCTGGGGAACGGATATCGTCAGCGACCTAAAGCCGGAGGCGGGGGATGTTGTCCTCTACAAAACCCGGTTCAGCGGCTTCTACGAGACCGAACTCGATTCTGTTCTGAAGACCGCAGGCATCAAACAGCTCATCGCGACAGGATGCACGACCAGCGTGTGTGTGGAGTCGACAATTCGGGACGCCTTTTTCAGGGACTATCACTGCATCCTGCTGACGGATTGCACGAGCGAGCCCATCGCGTTGGACTCCCCAAGGAGCAACCATGACGCCTCAATTACGCTCGTACAGATACTCTTTGGATGGACATCGACGTCCGACCATTTCCTGAGGGCAATCGAGGGGCAAATTCAGGAGCGTCTTGAACGAGCCGGATGAACCGACGAGCTCGGTGAACGCCTACCGATCCTTCACCGTCTCCATCGCCACGAAGGTCGAGGTCTGGGCGACGTGGGGCAGGGCCGAGATGCGCTCGCCGAGCACGCGGCGGTAGGCGGCGATGTCGGTGGTGCGGACTTTCAGGAGATAGTCGAAGCTCGACGCCATCATGTGGCATTGCTCGATCTCCGGCACCGTCTGCACGGCGCGGTTGAAGGCGTCGAGCGCGGCCGAGCGGGTGTCGGACAATTTCACCTGGACGAAGGCGACATGGCCTTCGCCCATGCGCTCGCGATCGATGATCGCCTGGTAGCCGCGGATGATACCGTCCTTTTCCAGCCGCTTGACCCGCGCCTGCACCGGCGTCTTCGACAGGCCGACCTTGGCCGCGAGTTCCGACATGGAAAGCCGGCCGTCGCTGCCCAGCGCCGACAGGATGTTCCTGTCGATGCGGTCCAATTGGTCTTCGTTCATCGATTCTGTGGTCAAGTTGGGGGAAAATCCGGCCCATGATAGTTCAATCGACCTGCCGTGTCGATTTCTTTGGACCGACCGAAACCACGCTTTGTGCTAGCTTGCGCCATTCGGTCCGGTGACCGCCGGACCGCTCTCTGATGCTCGCTCTACAGGACCGTCATGCCAGCGCTCGATGCCATCCGCCAGCAGATCCGTGCCAATTATTTGCCCGACGAAGACGAGGCCGTGAAGCGGCTGGCCGAAGCGACAGGGCTTTCGGAGAAAGAGCGGAAGGCGATCTCGGCCCGCGCCGCCGATCTGGTGCGGGCGGTGCGCGGCTCGTCCGATCCGCGGTTGATGGAGGTCTTCCTGTCCGCTTACGGCCTCTCCACCAAGGAGGGCGTGGCGCTGATGTGTCTGGCCGAAGCGCTGCTTCGGGTACCCGACACCGAGACCATGGACGACCTCATCGCCGACAAGATCGCGCCGCATGACTGGTCGGCGCATTCGGGCGGCTCGAGCTCGATCTTTGTCAATGCGTCGACCTGGGCGCTGATGCTGACCGGTCGAGTGCTCGAGGAAGGCGAGGACGGCATCGAAGGCACGCTGCGCGCCATGGTGCGCCGGCTGGGCGAGCCGGTCATCCGCAGGGCGGTCGCTGCCGCCATGCGCGAAATGGGCGAGCAGTTCGTGCTCGGCCGCACCATTGCCGAGGCCGTCAAGCGCGGCCGGCCAATGACCCAGAAAGGCTATCTCTATTCCTTCGATATGCTGGGCGAAGCGGCTCGCACCGAGGCCGACGCCTTGCGCTATCTCAAGGCCTATGCCGACGCCATCTCGTCGCTCGATGCCGGCGCCAATGGTCCCGACATCCGACAGAACCACGGCATCTCGGTCAAGCTTTCGGCGCTGCATCCGCGCTATGAAGTGACGCAGAAGGAAAAGATGCTGCCCGTGATGGCCGAGCGGCTTTTGTCGCTGGCGCTGGCGGCACGCCATTCGCGCATGGGCCTCAATGTCGACGCCGAGGAGGCCGACCGCCTCGACCTGTCACTCGACGTAATCGAGCGGGTGCTGGCGGAGCCGGAACTCGCCGGCTGGGACGGTTTTGGCGTTGTCGTCCAGGCCTATGGTCCGCGCGCCGCCTTCGTCATCGACTGGCTCTATGCGCTGGCGAAGAAGCACGACCGCACCATCATGGTGCGGCTGGTCAAGGGCGCCTATTGGGACACCGAGATCAAGCGGGCGCAGGCGCTCGGGCTCGACGGCTATCCGGTGTTCACCCGCAAGGCCAACACCGACGTGTCCTACCTCGCCTGCGCGAAAAAGCTGCTGTCGATGACCGACCGCATCTATCCGCAATTCGCCACCCACAACGCCCACACCGTCGCCGCCATCCTGTCGATGGCCAGGGATCGTGACTCCTTCGAGTTCCAGCGCCTGCACGGCATGGGCGAGGCGCTGCACGAGACGGCGCGGCGGGCCGAGGGTACGCGCTGCCGCATCTATGCGCCGGTCGGCGCCCATTCCGACCTGCTTGCCTATCTGGTCCGCCGGCTGCTTGAAAACGGCGCCAATTCTTCCTTCGTCCACCAGCTCACCGACGAGGAGGTCGAGCCGGAGGATATTGCTCGCGACCCGCTCGAGACGGTCGAGAAACAGGGTCCCGCCGCCAATCCGGCGATCCCCAGCCCGTCGGCGATCTTCGGTCCTGCCCGCCGCAACTCGAAGGGGTTCGACATCACCGATCCGCTGACGCTGGCCGCGATCGACAAGGCGAAGACCGAGTTTGCCGGCCCGGACCGCTGGCACGCCAAGCCGATCACCCGGGCCGCCGGCTACGGCAAGCAACGTCCGGTGGTCAATCCGGCAAAGCCCGACGAAGTGGTCGGCACCGTCAGCGAGGCCACCGCCAAGCAGGTCGCGACCGCCGTGCGCATCGCGGTGGAGGCACAGCCGGCATGGGCAAAACGCCCTGTCGCCGAGCGCGCCGCCATCCTCAACCGCGCCGCCGACCTCTATGAGGCCAATGCCGTCGAATTCTTCGCGCTCGCCAGCCGCGAGGCCGGCAAATCGCTGGCCGACGGTGTCGCCGAAGTGCGCGAGGCAGTCGATTTCCTGCGCTATTATGCCGCCGAAGCTGCCAATGCCGAACCGGGAACGCAAGCGCGCGGCGCGATCGCCTGCATCTCGCCGTGGAATTTTCCGCTCGCCATCTTCACCGGCCAGATTGCGGCAGCACTCGTCACCGGCAATTCGGTCATCGCCAAGCCGGCCGAACAGACGCCGCTGATTGCCTTCCGCGCCGTCGAATTGCTGCGCGAAGCCGGCGTCCCGGAAGACGTCATCCAGCTTCTGCCCGGCGACGGTCCCTCGGTCGGTGGCCCGCTGACCGCCGACCCGCGCATTGCCGGCGTCTGCTTCACCGGCTCGACCGAGGTCGCCAAGCTGATCGAAAAGCAACTGGCCGAGACTGCCGCGCCCGATGCCATGCTGATCGCCGAGACCGGCGGGTTGAATGCCATGATCGTCGATTCGACCGCGCTGCCCGAGCAGGCGGTGCGCGACATCCTGGCCTCGGCCTTCCAGAGTGCCGGCCAGCGCTGCTCGGCGCTGCGCGTGCTCTATGTGCAGAAGGACGTCGAGAAGAAGATGCTGGAGATGCTGAAGGGCGCGATGGAAGCGCTCAGCCTCGGCGATCCCTGGCGGATATCGACCGATGTCGGCCCGGTCATCGACGACGAGGCACAAAAATCGATCCGCGACTATTGCACTGACATGGGCCTGCAGGGCCGGCTGATCGCCAAGCTCGAAACGCCGAAGGATGGCCGCTTCGTGGCGCCGCATGTCTTTCGGGTCAAGGGGATCGAGGACATGGAGCGCGAGGTGTTCGGGCCGGTGCTGCATGTCGCCAGCTTCGACGCCGACGATATCGACGGGGTCATCGCCGCGATCAACCGCAAGGGTTATGGCCTGACCTTCGGCCTGCACACCCGCATCGAAGGCCGCGCCCAGCATTTCGTCGACGGCATCCATGCCGGCAACATCTATGTCAACCGCAACCAGATCGGCGCCGTCGTCGGCTCGCAGCCGTTCGGCGGCGAAGGGCTTTCCGGCACCGGACCGAAGGCCGGCGGGCCGCACTATCTCAGGCGGTTCCGCAAGGGGCCGCAGGCGGGCACGCCTATTCTTGACGGCCGCAAGGTGACGGCGACCGAACTCGCCGACAATCTGCCGGACCCGGCGCTGGGCGGCTGGTCGACGCGGGCGGACCGGGTGGCGGTGCTGAGGAAGCATTTGCGCGGCAAGGGTGCCGCGGCCATCGGTGCCGCCGCCAGCATCGATTTCGGCCAGGTCGATTTGCCCGGGCCGACCGGCGAGGCCAACACGCTGTCGCTGTCGCCGCGCGGCCGCGTGCTGTGCCTCGGACCGGACGCCGACACGCTGCTTGGCCAGACCATCCAGGCGCTAGCCGCCGGCAATGCGGTGCTGGCCGTCGCGCCGGGTGCGCCGGCGGCACTTTCATCATTGACCGGCAAGGGCCTGCCGCTGGCGGCCATCGACGGCCGGCCCGACCCGGTCGAGGCACGCGCGCTGCGCGTCGACGTCGTTGCCTTTTCCGGCACGCCCGAGGCCGCTCGCATCGTGCGCAAGGTGATCGCCGACCGCACCGGCCCGATCGTGCCGCTGGTCAGCGAAGTGCTCAACCCGGCGGCCTACGCGCATGAGCGCGCCGTCTGCGTCGACACCACGGCCGCCGGCGGCAACGCCAGCCTGCTGGCCGCGGTGTGAGGGTCGGCCGGGGCTTCGCATAGCGGGGCGACTCTTCCTTCTCCCCTTGTGGGAGAAGGTGGCCGCGAAGCGGTCGGATGAGGGGTGTTCCAGCTTGGCACGGACGGCGATCCTTCCAACACCCCTCATCCGTCTTGGCGCTGCGCGCCAATCCACCTTCTCCCACACGGGGAGAAGGGAGAAGGGGCGGCGCCGAGATCGGCAATTGGCTGCGGACGAGGTCATGTCACGCGCCCTCGACGACCGAAAAGCCCTCGAACTGCGGATGGCCGAGATAGTGCAGCTTGGTGGAGCCGGCGTTGCGGTGCGCGGCGCGGAAATTTTCGGATTTGGTCCAGGCGACGAAATCCTCATGGCTCGCCCACACCGTGTGCGAAGCGAACAGCGTGTAGCCTTCGGCCTCGTTGACCGGACCGCGCAGCAGATGAAATTGCTTGAAACCTTTCATTTCTGAGAGGCTGGAATCACGGCTCTTCCAGACATCCTCGAAGGCCTCCTCGGAGCCATTCTGGACTTTGAAGCGGTTCATGGCGATGTACATTGGCCGTCCTTTCGTGACTGCAGTTTTATGATGCGTGTTGGAATGCCTGATACGATGAGGCGCAGGCTGTCAAAATGGACCGATCCGCGCTTTAAACACCCAGCTTGACTTGCCGGTTTCGCTTGGAATGGGAGGGAACGGTGCCTGCTTGCGCACCAGTGTCAAAGCGAATTGATCAAGCTCCGCAGAGCCTGAGCTTTCGGCAAGCTGTATGTCGCTGATGCTGCCGTCGGCCATGACAACGAAAACGACCCTGGCATTGTTGCGAGCGCTCGCCTGTATCGCTTTCGAAACATGACGGTTGGCGCGGGCAAGCTTGTTCTGGACTTCACCGCTGTAGCCGGATTCGATCGCATTGCCTGCCCCTGCCTGCTCCTTGCCCTTGCTGGCAGCCACCGCGGCGCGCTCCTCGCCATCCGCGGCGCCGCGGGCCTCGTTGGTTTCGCCGGCTCCGACAGGACCTGGTGTAGCGCTCGGCCTTGGCGTCGGGATCGGCGGCTGTCCGACATCGGCAGGAGGCGCCTCGGCGGTTTCGGCCGGGGCAGCCGGCTCTGCCGGCGTTTCGATCTTCGGAGCCACGCGCTGCTCGTCCACCTGCGGGCTGTCGGCCATCATGTCTGGCGCGGCAGTGGGTTGCTCGACAATCTGCGG
The DNA here is from genome assembly GCF_055811515.1 of Mesorhizobium sp. WSM4841. Lineage (NCBI taxonomy): Bacteria > Pseudomonadati > Pseudomonadota > Alphaproteobacteria > Hyphomicrobiales > Phyllobacteriaceae > Mesorhizobium > Mesorhizobium sp. WSM4841. Next base: position 166,685 of record NZ_JBVVQC010000003.1, on the reverse strand, counting down.
CAAGGGTGCGGGCGGCTGCGTGGCCATTTCCCTGATCGGCCGGTCCCCGGTGGGCCGGTCGGCAGGCGGCTCTGGCTTGATCTGGGGCTTGACCTCAGGCTTGGCTGGCCGCGGGTCGGGCACCAGGGTGACGTTCATCGCGCCCGGCACCTTACCATTCAAGGCGCTGCCGACCACGTCGGCGCCGGTTCGATCGGCGCCTTCCATCTCGATTGCGTCCCCGGCATCAAACGTGCCTGCAGGTGCGATGAGAAAAGCGGCCGCCACCGCCGCATGAAACAGGCAGGAGGCGACGATTGCCGCCGTCCAATTGCGGCTCATCGCTGACGGTCGGGCAGGCGCAAGCGGTCCGGTCGGCGCAAGCGCCAGTTCGCCATCGGCGTCGGGGAGGGGACTGATGTTCTGCATGGCTCGCGGCGAGACCTGCCGCAACCGGCGCGGACTTGTCAAATCAACATCATTTGCCCTAGCGGCAACAGGCAGCGGACCACACCACTATGTTTCGAGCGAATGCGGGCTCCAGCCCCACTGTCTTCCCACTGCCTTCTCAGACCCCGAAGGCGATGCCGGTCTTGGTCTCGGTCTTCAGTCCGCGCATGCAAGCGTCCGGCTTGATGCCGGTGCCGGCGCATTCGGTCGAGCTGTTGATCAGCACGCGGCTGACCTTGGCGCAGTCGGCGCCGGCAAGATCGAAACGCGTCACCTTGGTCTTGCCCGCCGGCAGGTCCTTGAAGTCGAGCACCGTCAGCCGGTCGACGACGCCGGCCTCGTTGAACAGCGCGATCTCGAACGCCGCTTTCGAGAGGTCGGCGCCGAGCGTGTTGTTGACCACGAAGGTCAGACGGCAGCCTTTTTCGGAGGCCTGCGCGCCATTGAGCTCAAGCGTGAGAGCAGGGGCCGGCGCAGACTGTTGCGCCCACGCCGGACCCATCGCAAGCGGCATGGCCAGCACCGAGGTCAGCAGGCGAAGCGATGCCGTCAAGCTTGTCATTGTCGTCAGCCTCCAAATCGCATTGTCGCCGCCAGCTTGAGCGTGACACCAGGCTCGTAAACTACAACAGTGGCCGATGCATTCAACGGGTTGGTGTATTTGACGTCGAACAAATTGTCGGCGCGGAAGTCGACCTTGAGATTGTCGGTCGCCTGGTAGCTGGCGAAGGCGTTGACCAGCGTGTAGTCCTTGGCCACCGGATTGCCCTTCGGCTTGCCATTATACTGCACCTCGCCGCCGACGGTCAGCTTGTCCTCCAGAAAGCGGAAGCCGAGTTGCCCGGTGACCTGCGAAGAGGGGACGGTGACGAGGTCTGCCCGCTCGCCGTCGTAGGAAATAGTGTGGCCATCGATGATCGACGTGGAAAGCCCGGCGAAACCCCAGCCGGCGTCATAGACGCCTTCCATTTCAAAGCCGCGGATCCTGGCTTCTGCAAAGTTCTGGTCTGGAAGCAGGTCGGGATGCCGGGGCCGAACGGGCAGCCGCTGGTCGGGTCGAATGCCGACGGGGTGACGCCTTCGATGTAGTCGTCGACCTCGTTGTCGAAGTAGGCCGCCTTGAAACGAAACGCGTCGCCGGCTTCGAAGATGTCGTCGCGCTTGTAGTTGACACCGAATTCGACGGTCTTGCCAGTTTCAGGCTTCAGATCGGGAATGGGGAGGAAGGGAAAGCTGACGCCTGCCGGATGATTGCCGCTGATGAGGGTTTCCGACAGCGAGGAGAGCGATATCCCTCGGCATAGGTGCCGTAGAATTGCAGTCCCGCAAGGCTGGCGGTTTCGAACGGCGAGACGCCGACGGTGATGCGCGGCGACCTGCATTTTCGATGTGTCCGGCTTCTTAAATCTTGACTCGGTTAGTCCGGTATTGCACTGACTAGTAAACATGAATATTCAAGTCAAGAAATGAATCGGCATTTCACGCAAGCGCCGCGCCAGCGACCAGGCGCGGCCCGGCCCAGGAAAGGGATCGAAACCAGATGAACACGCACAATCCCAATGACTTTCGCGATCGCGTCCGCCGTTCCGACGACAATTCGGCTCGTTTCGATCGGGTCCCATTGACGGTGAGGACCCTGTCCAGCAACTCGCTGTTCCAGGGCGAGCACGAGATCGGTATCGAGCATCACGGAGCGCTCTACCGGCTAAAAATCACCCGCCAGGGCAAGCTCATCCTCAACAAGTAGGTAATAAAATTATGGACCAGCGCGTAAAGCCCGCGCCGCACGAGATCCGGCGGGCGCGGGCAGACAATCCGAAGACGCGCGAGCGCGATCTCGCCGCCCAGCTTGGCATTTCGGAGGCCGAGCTGGTCGCCGCGCATTGCGGCGACGGCGCCCTCCGCGTCGAGCCGCGCGTCAATGATCTTTTGACCGGCCTCGAGGCCGTCGGCGAGGTCATGGCGCTGACGCGCAATGAAAGCGCTGTGCACGAGAAGATCGGCGTCTACGACAAGGTCGTGACCGGCAACCACAATGCCATGGTGCTTGGCGAGAACATCGACCTGCGCATCTTCCCGAAAGTCTGGGCGCACGGCTTTGCCGTCGAAAAGCGCGACGGCGGCGATATCAGGCGCAGCCTGCAGTTCTTCGATGCGGCAGGCGAGGCGGTGCACAAGGTGCATCTGCGGCCGGCGTCCAACCTCTATGCCTATCAGAAGCTGGTGGCCGAGCTGGAATCGCCGAACCAGGAGTCGAGCGTCGCGATTTCAGAAGGCGGGCCTGAAAGCGAGGCCGAGACTTCCGCCGCTTCCGCTGACGTCGACGATCTGCGCGACCGCTGGAGCCGGCTGGCCGACGTGCATCAGTTCTTCGGTATGCTGAAGACGCTGAAGCTCGACCGCCGCCAGGCGATGCGCATGGTCGGCCAGGATTACGCCTGGCTGCTCGACAACGATGCCATCAGCGCCATGTTGCATCATGGCGCCGAGGGCGAGATGCCGATCATGTGCTTTGTCGGCAATCGCGGCTGCATCCAGATCCATTCGGGCCCGATCACCTCGATCAAGCCGATGGGGCCGTGGATCAACGTGCTGGACGAGACGTTCCACCTGCATCTGCGGACCGACCACATCCAGGAGGTCTGGGCCGTGCGCAAGCCGACCAAGGATGGCCATGTCACGTCTGTCGAAGCCTATGGCGCCGACGGCAAGATGATCATCCAGTTCTTCGGCAAGCGCCACGAAGGCGAAAGCGAACGCGAGGACTGGCGGTTTCTGGCAGAGAATCTGCCGCGCATTCCAAGCCCGACCGCAGCCTGAGGACAATAACAATGGCTCCTTTGCTTGAACGGGCGCGTGTTTTTAGAATGGCGCTTGGGGCCACGATGTGCCTTTCGTTGGCCTTTGCGCTGCCGGCCCGCGCCGCCGAAGGGACGGAGGTTTTTGCGGACCCGTCGAAGATAGCGGCCATTGGCGGTTCGATCACCGAGATCGTCTTTGCGCTCGGCGAGCCGGACCGGCTGGTCGCTCGCGATTCGACCAGCAATTATCCCGAGGCGGCGCTCAAGCTGCCTGACGCTGAAGAAGACGAGCATCCCGTTCATCGAGGTGCCCGAGCGCTACGACCACGACGGCATTGTCGAAAAGATCCGCATCGTCGGCAAGGCGCTTGGCGCCGACGCGGTCGACGGCTTCTCCGGCTACAAGCAATTGTCCGACGAGGCTGTCATCACCGCCAGGCCGGACGTGATCCTGATGATGAACAATGCCGGTCCCGGCATATCGGACGACGAATTGTTCGCGAACCCGTCCATATTGTCGACACGGGCGGGTGCGGTGCGCCAGTTGGTCAGCATGGATCGCGGCTATCTGCTCGGCTTCGGGCCGCGCACCGCCGACGTCATCCGCGACCTTGCCGCCTCGCGTTATGGCGGGCAGGCCGCGGACTGAGCGGGCGCCCAATGGTGGATCAATCGATCGCTGGTGCGGGCACTATGGCGGCAGCATCCGACGGTGACCGTTCGGGGCGCGCGCAACGCCATCCTGCTTTTGTGCCTCGGACTTGCCGTTGCCGTCCTGTTGTCGCTGACATCAGGCGCATCCGATGCCTCGGCCGTCAGCGTCGTTGGCGACTGGCTGTTGGGTGCCGCACCCGGCAATGAGGCGCTGAGCGCGCGCGACCGCCTGACCGTCTACGATATCCGCCTGCCGCGTGTCACGCTCGGCGTGCTGATCGGCGCAGCGCTTGCCGTCTCCGGCGCGGTGATGCAAGGGCTGTTCCGCAACCCGCTGGCAGACCCCGGTCTCATCGGCGTTTCGGCAGGAGCGAGCCTCGGCGCGGTGTCCGTCATCGTGCTTGGCGCCACAGTGCTGGCCGATAACTTCGATGCTGGGCACATTCGCTCTGCCGCTGGCGGCGTTCTGCGGCGGGCTGGCGACGACGCTGCTGCTCTATCAGGTGGCCACCCGGCACGGCCAAACCTCGGTCGCCAGCATGCTGCTCGCCGGTATCGCGCTGGCGGCCCTTGCCATGGCGCCGACCGGTATCCTGATCTTCATGGCCGACGACCGGCAGTTGCGCGACCTGACCTTTTTGGCAGCTCGGCTCGCTCGCCGGCGCGACCTGGCAAAAAATCGGCTCCGTCGGGCCTGTCATCGTGCTGGCGTTGGCGGCGATGCCGTTCCTGGCGCGGGGCCTCAACGCGCTGGCGCTGGGCGAAGCCACCGCCGGCCATCTCGGCATTCCGGTTCAGCGGCTGAAATACACTGCCATCATCGGCGTTTCGGCTGCAGTCGGGGCGTCTGTCGCCGTCAGCGGCGGCATCGGCTTTGTCGGCATCGTCGTGTCGCATCTGCTGCGCCTGGCCATCGGCCCGGACAACCGTTATTTGCTGCCGGCCTCGGCGCTGCTTGGCGCTTGCCTGCTGCTGCTGTGCGCGAGATCGTCAGGCTCGGCCTGCTCGGCGGGCGCTCGGGCGCGCTGCCCGGCGAGGACGAGCGCCTGCCCGAACGGGCGCTGGCGCGGGTCGATCTCGATGGCTTTGCCGGCCGTTTCTACCAGGAGCTTTCGGGCGGCGAACAGCAGCGCGTGCAACTGGCCCGTGTGCTCTGCCAGGTGTGGGCGCCGCTCCTCGACGGCAAACCGCGCTATCTCTTCCTCGACGAGCCGGTTTCCAGCCTCGACATCAAGCACCAATTGATCATCATGAACATCGCCCGCGATTTCGCCAGAAGGGGCGGCGGCGTGGTCGCCATCCTGCACGACCTTAATTTGACGGCGATGTATGCCGACCGGATTTTCGTCATGCACCGCGGCAGGCTTGCCGCCACCGGGTCACCGCAGGACGTGCTGAGCGACGATCTGATCGAAAAAGTATTCGATTGCCGGCTGAGGGTCGGCGTGCTGCCGGCCGGAGACATGCCGTTCGTCCTGCCGCAGTCAGCGGCGTAAGTTCCAACTTGCAAGGTCGGCGCTGCCCCTCATCGCCCTGCCGGCCTTTTTGCAACGATGGAGATTGGCGAAACCGTCGATGACATCGTCCCTCTCTCCGTCACTATACGGGGAGAGGATGCCGGCAGGCAGGTGAGGGGCAGCGCAAACGCTCGGAGAGGGTAAAGGGCAAATTCAGGCGGCCGGCGCCCTTTGCACCAGCATGTCGATGCCGAGCAGGTGGCGCACGTTCGGGCGCGCCGCCACCATGTCGGCGATCGTATAGCGCTCGAGCACGGCGAAGAACGCATTGAGCGCCTCGCGCAGCGCCGAATTCAGTGCGCAACTGTCGACCAGCGGACATTCGGCGGCGTCGTTCTCGAAGCATTCGGCCATGGCGAAGCTCTCTTCGGTCACGCGCACGACGTCGAACAGGGTGATCGATTCGGCCGGGCGGCCGAGCCTGACACCGCCGTTCCTGCCGCGCACCGTCTCGACCAGACCATGCTCGACCAAAGGCTGCAGGATCTTGAAAAGAAAAAGTTCAGACACCGAGTAGGCGGCCGCGATCTCCGGGATGCGGCTCAGCCGATCGGTATTCGCGGCGCAATACATCAGGATGCGCATGGCGTAGTTGGTCTGGCGTGTCAGCCGCATTTTGTCCTCACGAAGCAGTAGCTCAGCCCTAATATGGCCCATACCTTGGAATAATTCCAGACAAGCACCGCATAATAGATGAAGTTTTTTGTCAGGTTTGCGTGCGCGGTCGTGCAAGCGACGACCCTGATCTGGCGAGCATTCGGGTGGGCGGATTACTAAATTAAGTCCGCGAGATCGACCAGGAGCAGTTCATCCATGTCACAATCAGCACCGACTTTGGCATCCGTCCGGTTCGATGCCGACGCGGACGCCAAGCTTTCGGCGCTTCGTCGCCACCGTAGCGCTCGCGCTCTGCGTCCTCATTTTTGCCCTCGCCAAGTCTTTCGAGTGCCGCCATGCGTGGCTGGGTTTCGTCGCCGCCCTCGTTGCAGAGACCGTTTTGCAGAGACCGTATTGAATGTAAAAGGAGGGTGACAAATTAATGACAATTTTCGATATTCACGCGGAACCATCCCGGTGGCAAATCGTTGGACCAACCTTACGCGCTCCAGTCGCGTCGAGACAAAGCTCCAAGGAGTAGGGCCATGGCCTTGTTGAAGGGTGGCAATATCGTCACGGGGCTGGCGATTGGCATTGGAGCAGGTGTCATTGCCCCCATGCTTGCGCCTATCCTCAAACCATTTGCCAAATCGGCTATCAAGGCTGGATTGGTGGCTTACGATCAAGCACGAGTTGCCTTCGCCGAACTCAATGAGAGAACCGGCGACGTCATGGCCGAGGCTCGGGCTGAAGTGGAAGAAGCGCGTAAAGCCGCGGCTGAGCAACCGAAATCCGCGGACCAATCCTGACATCCACATGCGGCTGTCGAATTGAAGTCTTGGGGGTCGAGTCTTGGGAGGTTCGCGAGTCTTGGGAGGTTCGTTTGTACCTGTAAGAAGAATGGGGGCACCAACAAGGAGCAAGTTCAATGGCGATACTCGAAGACGCATTTAAAGGCGGCAACTTAGCAACGGGTCTGGCCTTCGGAGTTGGAGCGGCCTTCTTGGCCCCGCTTGCCGTATCCGTGCTGCGTCCTGTTTCGAAAGCGGTCCTCAAGGCCGGTCTGATTGCTTACGACCAAGGCCGAGTTGCCGTTGCTGAGATGAATGAAATGACGTCCGACTTGGTTGCTGAAGCCAGAACAGAGATGGCCGAAGCGACCAAGGAAACGGACAATGGAGGCAGCAGCGAAACCGGCGCGCGTCGCGCCCGTAAGAGCGAAGCTGCAGAAAAGTCTCCTAGCAGCTAAGCATCAATACTCGTCTGAAACGGGTCATGACCGGCGTGAGGGCTTTGCATCACGCCAGGCCATCCACTCGTTGCCTCAAAGGATTCCACCGCGGGCACAGTCGTTTTGCCCAGCAAGCTCTTGCGGTGGAGTTCGGTACAACAGTCAGCTCAAGGGTGCCGTGGGATGCATGCCGAGTCGGGGAATCCCGAGTCGTCCAATAGTCGCAGCGCCGTGTCCATTACCCGGATCCATACATCAGTCCCGGGTCGGGCCAGGCTGAAAATCGGCGGATTGCAAGGCTCAAGTTCAGTCAAGACTCTGCTGGAGCGGGGAGGCTACGCGGCGCCTGGCGTGTCCAGCATCACCGCCAGCGATCTGACCGGAAATGTCGTCGTCCAATTTGACGTGACGTCAGGCCTTGATTCCATCATCGACTATCTCGCAGCTTTATTGCGAGGTGAGATCATCGCACCGGGCGAGATGCCCGATGCCGGGCCGGAGTGGCATACGCTTTCGCCAAAACAATCGTGTTTCAAGCTGGAGGCTTCGGCAGACGCCGGTCTGCCGGGAGATGAAGCTCTGCGGCGGTTGGCAAGCACCGGCCCCAACATCCTCGAAAACATTCAGCCACGGTCGCGCGCGAGCATTCTTGCGGACCAATTTCAAAGCTTGCCGGTCGCGATGCTTCTTGGTGCCGCATCGGTCTCCATTCTCACCGGCGGCGCATTCGAAGCCGCCGTGATTCTCGCGGTAGTCGGCTTGAATGCCGTCATCGGCTACCAAACCGAAAGCCGTGCGGAACGGACGATCCAAAGTTTGGGAGCGAAGGGGCCCCAAACCGCCCAGATTATGCGCGAAGGCGTCATTGCCACTGTCCCAGTTCAGCAGATCGTTCCCGGGGACGTTCTTACGGTGCAACGGGGAGACGTTGTTCCGGCCGATGCGCGTCTGCTGAATGAGGAGGCTTTGACAATTAGTGAAGCCCTGCTGACGGGCGAAAGCGCACCCATTCAGAAGACTGTGGGTGCTATCGAACGGGTGAACTTGCCTCTTGGGTCCCGTTCAAACATGATCTATCGCGGAACGATCGTGACTGGAGGCGGCGGGCGCGCGGTCGTGGTCGCAACAGGTTCGCTCACGCAAGCGGGACGAATACAGCGGCTGGTCGGCGCAACCTTCGCCCCTGAAACGCCGCTTCAAATGGAGCTCAAGAACCTCGGACAGCGGCTCGGCTGGCTGACATTGGGCACTTGCGCAGTCCTTTTCTCTCTAGGCTGGCTGCGCGGCATCGGTCTTCTCCAGATGGCCCGCTCGGCGATGTCTGTTGCCGTCGCAGCAGTCCCTGAAGGTCTGCCGATGGTGGCGACGACCACCTTTGCTCTTGGCATCGAGAAACTGCGTCGTGAAGGTGTTCTGATCCGCAAGCTGGATGCTGTCGAGACGCTTGCGGCGGCGCGGGTCGTTTGCTTCGACAAGACGGGAACGCTGACCCTCGGCCACATCGATGTCGATACGATCAGGATTGGCGACAACGCCTACTCGATCAATGAGGATTGGGGCGCGCAGAACGCGTTGCGCCATCTGCTGGAAGTGTGCTGCCTGTGCAACGATGCCGAGATTGTTCAGACGGAGGAAGGATTGCGTTTGAACGGCTCGCCTACCGACGGCTGCCTCGTCCAGGCCGCTCTCGACCGTGGCGTGGACGTTACATCTCTGCGTAAGCGCTTTGCACGGATATCCGTGCAGCGCAGGAGCGAAACGTATCGCTTCATGGTGACGCAACATGCAATGGAAGATGGGACGCTGACCGCCATGAAAGGGAGCCCGAAGGAGGTCCTGGCGCGTTGCCGCATCGAAACCTTGCCGGACGGCACCGAGCGAGAACTCACTCCGGAACGGCGCGCCGCCATCGGGAAAGTAAATCTCGAAATGGCATCTCAGGCTCTTCGCGTACTGGGTGTCGCGCGTGGACAGGCCACAGGTTCCAAGCCGAATGGGCACAATGGTCGAGATCTTGCCTGGCTCGGGCTTGTTGGGATGGCGGATCAGGTGCGTCCGGGTACCAGCGAACTGCTGAGCCAGCTGCACGAGGCCGGCATTCAGACGATTATGCTCACGGGTGATCAGAAGGCAACGGCGGCTGCCGTTAGCGAGCTTATCGGGCTGAACGGTCGAGGCGAGGTGGAGATTGTCGATGGCGCGGACCTCGAAGACATGTCTTCGGGCGAGCTTGCCCAGACCGCTCGGCGCGCGCATGCGTTCAGTCGGGTCAGCCCGGCGCAAAAGCTGCAAATCGTTCGCTCCCTTCAGGAAGCAGGTGTAACCGTAGCAATGGTTGGTGACGGAGTGAATGACGGCCCTGCGTTGAAGGCTGCAGACGTGGGCGTTGCGATCGGCCAGCAGCAGAGCATGAATGCCGCGAGGGAAATCGCGGATGTCATCATCCACACCGGTAGTCTCGGCGGTCTTGCCACCGCCATCGAAACAGGCCGCACGACCCACCGCAACATTCGGAAGACCATTCGCTACCTGGTCAGCACTAACCTCAGCGAGGTGCTGCTGGTTCTGGCGGGTACTTCGGTCGGCATCGGAGCACCGCTCTCGCCGATGCAGCTCCTCTGGATAAACCTGATCTCGGACGTGCTGCCTGGCATCGGACTGGCGATGGAAGCGCCTGAACCCGACATTCTTCGGCAGGCACCGAAAGAAGACCACACGGCGATATTGCGGCGTGGTGAAATCGGGCGGCTTGCCGCTCAATCTGCGATCATAAGCGGTGGAGCGATGGCGGTGAGCCTTCTCGGCGCCACGCGCTATGGATTGGATTCTCCAATCACGAGGACCATGACTTTCGAAAGCCTGGTGATGGCCCAGCTTCTTCATGCCATCACATCGCGTTCCGATAGGCACAGCATCTTTGATCGCAGCCCGCGACCGCCCAATCGCGCGCTCTCCCTGATCATTGGGGGGTCGATGGCCGTTCAGGCCGGCTGCCTCTTAATACCGTTTTTCAGAAGGCTTCTCGGGATAGCACCGATCACCGGAACAGACGCCATCATTACCCTCGCCGGTGGAACTCTTCCCTTCCTGGCAATGGAATGGATGAAATCGCGACGTGATGCCGCCGACGGCGAGTTGGTCTGGACCCGTGCAAAGGAGCAAACGAACCTTCCGGCACCGGTGTAATTGCAGCCCCCGGCCTTACGCTGCGATCGGCATAGGTTCTTCGACTTGCTCATACGTTACAGTCGGCGATCGATGCGACTGAGGTCGCATCATGGTGCCGACAACCGCACGAAGCACCGGTTCGGCCAGGACCTCTGCCAGTTGGGCAGCAGGATGCCTCGCGAAGACGAGAGGCAGAAACTTTGCCAGCAGGAACACCAGGTCCAGTTCGCGCCCGCTCATGCCGTCAGCCCGACCGTTCGTCACGACGAGCGGATGAAGAGTCGATTCGACCGTCAGATACGGAATGCCGCGGCAGGCAGCCAACGGATCGACACTATTATCGTGCACGATCACCAGGCTTGCGGCCGTGGGATTGACGGTGACGCTGGATATGCCCTCCACGCCGAGAAGCTCTCGCTGCAGATTGGCGAAAAACGCGACCTGATAGCGCGCAGCGGGAATTTTGATCCGTAGACGGCCCGTTGTGCGGTGAACGACACGGGCGGTTTTTTGAACATGCATCTCGATTCGCTCACTTTCATGCCGCCAAGGCGACCATTCGCGAGCGAGATAGGAGATTTTCACAAAAGCTTGATGACAGTCGCAGGCTTTGCTGGGCGGCGCGATTTCTTAGGAAATCGCCCATGTTCCGAGATAGAGGAGGCATCCGACGAGCGCGCCTACAATGGTTCCATTCATGCGGATGTATTGGAGATCGCTCCCGACAACCAGTTCGAGGCGGTCCGATAGAGCTTTCGTGTCCCAGTTCCTGACGACGTCGCTGAAGAAGGAGCTGATCTCGCCGCGCCACGTGACGATATAAAGCGCCAAGCGTTCCAGCGCAGAGTCGAGGTGTTTCTGCATTGCCTCATCGGTCGCAAGCGCCTGTCCGAACAGGGAAAGCCCACGCTGAAGGCTGGCGCGCGTCTTCGACGAGGGCGTTTGCAAATCCTGTAGAGCAAGCTCTGACAGCTCGGTCCAGATTGAACCGAGCCATGCCTGAATGCCGGGATGCTCGAGCAAACGGTTTTTGGCTGCATTTATCTGCTCCCGCTGCTCGGGAGATGTTTGCAGGGTGTGAACAAGGTCCAATATTGCTTTCCGGAATTTCAGCCGCGCGTCACCTTCAGGCTCCTGCAGCTTGTGCAATACTTCGATCACACCTGAAATAAGCGCAGCAGCTATCCGGCGGTCTATGGCTTTCGGAATCCACCAGCGACTGCGTTCCTGCACAAGTTTTTCGATCTGGCCGCTGTTCTCCTGGAGTAATTTTTCGGCAACTTGGATGGCGCGGTCGAATACGACGTCGGCTTCTCCGCTGACCGTCAGCGCATGAAGAACGCGGCCGAGGACAGGCGTAAAGTCGGCTTGCCGAAGCTGCTCGCCAAGCGTGCGATGGGCGAAATTCAGCAGGTCGGGGCTTCCCGCAGATCGGATCAGGTATGGTAGTGCGTCGACAATCGTATCGGCGATCGCATCGGCACTGGAAGGAAGAGCAATCCAGGTGGCGAAGCGGTGTCCGACACCAACGCTGCGCAACTTGGCAAGGACAGTGTCCGCCGTGAGGAAATGCCGCTCTATGAAGCGCCCGAGCGTTGTGGCAATGCGATCCCTGCTGTTCGGGATGATAGCGGTATGCGGAATCGGGACACCTAAAGGGTGGCGAAACAGCGCCGTGACGGCAAACCAGTCCGCCAGCCCCCCGACCAGGCCAGCCTCGGCGCCTGACCGCAGCAGCAATGTGGCGAAGCCCGGATTATCAACCCAATGCGTGCTTACGACGATCGCTGCCATTGAGCCAAGGAGACCGTTGGCGAAGGCGCGGTTGCGACGCTGGCGCCGGATGGCGATTTGGTCGTCCCCGGCGCTCGCGTCAGTGGCTTGTTCGGAGATTGAAAGGGGAGAGGACGAATCTACCGGCATACCGAGACTCCTGTATAATCAGTGAGCAGAGTGCTCTGGTGCAAGACTCCTCGATATGCGAGGCTGAAGGCAATACAAAGGAGTGCGGCGAAAAGACCAGCTGGCATCGGGGGCGCAAACAGGGTTCCAACGAGCAGGCGAGTCATGCTTCCCAAAGCGACAGTCGAACACACCATGCCGGGGCGCCTTCGGGTGAAAGTTTCCGATTTCCGCGGCGACGTGTCCTATTTCCGCTCGGCGATCGAGAAGCTCTCGAACTATCCGGAGATTGCCGGTTTGAGGGCGAACCCGATGACCGGAAGCTTTATCATCGAGCACAAGACGGATTTGCCCTCGATTCGCAAAATTGCGGCCGACGGCGAAGTGTTCGACCTGCAGGAAACATTTTCGCCGCCGCCTCGCCGAGAGCCGCCCGTTCCGAGCGGAGACAAGGCGGACGACAGGAACCCCGCGTTGGAAGGGGGCAGAGCGACCATAATCGGCCTGTTGGGTGGTCTGGCCGCTTACCGGGCGACGCGAGGTTATGGATTGGGTCCCGCCACCGAAAACTTCTGGAATGCGTTCGGTGCGCTACGAATTCTCAAGAATCCATTTATTGCGCTCGTCTTTGGCGGCCTTGGAATTCTGCAATTGACAAGGGGCCGATGGGCGGGATCGGCATCATCCCTCCTCTTCTATGCGTTCGTCGTCAGGCAGCTGTCCGGCTCCAGCCCCGAAATGCAAGCCAGCCAATCGGACGAATCGAAATCCGAAGACCCTCTAGCGACTGACACGCCGCCGATCAGGTCAAGCGCTGGGACTTTGCCCAGCTCACCATGAACATCGACAGGGACCTGCAATATATCCGCTTCAACGGCATGGTCATCGGCGGCCTTGCCGGCGTCGTGCTCCATACTGTGGAACGGCTGTTCCTCGTCAACTGAGCCGCGATCTGTTGCGCGGCCGAATGGACCGTGAGGCTCCAGTGCCCTATGTTCTCTTCAGGTGCCGCATTCGCAGCGCCAGGGGAGAAGCCACCATGGCAAAGCAACCGGAATCCGACACCTTCATGGACATTTTCGCCAGGTTCGGCCGCGACCTGAAGCTGCCGAACGTCGATGTCGAGGCGATCCTCAACCATCATCGCAAGAACCTCGAGGCACTGGAAAAATCGGCCAGGGCGAGTGCCGCCGGAGCGTCGTCGCTGCTCTCCAGGCAGCGCGAGATGCTGCAGGACACGCTGCACGAGATCGCCGACATGGCGCAGAGCTACAGGGCGCCGGGCGATCCTCGGGAGTTGATGGCCAAGCAAGCGGCGTTCGCCAGGAAATCCTTCGAGACCGCATTGAAGAATGCCGGCGAGGTGGCCGAACTGGCCAGGAAATCCGGGACCGAATCGGTCGAGATCCTGCGCGAGCGTATCAAGGAGGCGATGGCGGAAATCCGCAGCAGCTACGATAAGAAGTAGGCTGTTCCCAAGCCAAAGCAGGCGGACTTTTCTCCCGTCATGTCCGGCTGCTGAAAGCCGTATTGTTGGTCTTTGGCCCCGGCGAGGCGCACAAAGTTTCTCTTGCTCGGATGAACCTGTTTCCGGCGCTGGACACAGGCATCCGGCCGAGGATACCGCAGCGGAACGCGCGGAGCGAATTGACAGAGGCGGCCGGTTCGTGGTCCGGAGGCAGGGCAAGCGATCGGGAAAGCAGGAATGACGCAAACACGGCTGAGGACGCCGCCGACCTACGAACAGCTCAGGACGATGACAGGGCAGGAGCTTGGCGTGTCGGAGTGGACGACGGTTGACCAGAGCCGCATCGACCAGTTCGCCGAATGCACGGGCGACCGCCAATGGATCCATGTCGATCCAGAGCGGGCGAAGCGGCAGAGCCCGTTCCGCGCCACCATCGCGCATGGCTATCTAACGCTGTCGATCATCGGCGCGCTGGCGCTCGACATGGGCATCGTGCCCGAAAACACGCAAGCCGTCTTCAACTATGGCTTCGACAAAGTGCGGTTCCTGGCCCCGGTCAGGGCCGGCGCGCGCATCAGGCTGCGCATCACGCTTTTGTCCATGGAGGACAAAGGTCCCGGCCAGTATCTGATGAAGGCGGCCAATATCGTCGAGATCGAAGGTGAGCAGAAGCCGGCGCTGACCGCCGAAACGCTCGTTATGCTCTATGAGCGCCGGAGGCGGGCAAGGGCCTGAGGGGCGAAGCGCCAGGGCCTGCATCTTCGTGACAGCGAAAATCATCGCGACATTGCCTCTTCAAGCGTCCTGAAGATTCTCTCGTCTGCCGACTGCGCGGCGTTGAAGCGCAGGAAACGGCTGGCAGTTTGGGACAGGCTGAACGCATTGCCGGGCGCCAGCACGACATTGGCCGACAAGGCGCGGCGGGCTGTTTCCGCTGCATCCACGCCTTCCGGCAGGCTGCACCATAAGAACATGCCGGCGGGCTGGTCGATCCACGGCGTCACGCCGATCGTCTTCAGGCGGGTTCTTGTCTCAGCCATGGCGCGTGAAAGCCGCGTGCGCAGCAAATCCACGTGCTTGCGATAGCTGCCGTCCTTCAGCAGCGTCAGCACCAGTTCGGAGGCAAGCCTGCCGCTGCCGAAGGACGTGGCGATCTTGAGGTCGGTCAGCCCCTCCATCCAGTCGCGCGGAGCCGCGATGAAGCCGCAGCGCACCGACGCCGAAAGCGTCTTGGAGAAGCTGCCGATATGGACGACGCGACCAAGACCGTCGAACGCCGCCAGCCTGGGCGCGGGCGTGTGTTCGAAGTCGGCAAAGATATCGTCTTCGATGATCGTCAGATCCGATTGGTCGGCGAGCTTGAGCAATCGATGGGCGACGACCGGCGACAGAATTGCACCCGTTGGATTGTGAAGTGCGGAATTGGTGATGTAGAGGCGCGGCCGGTGCTCGATCAGCGCCTGCCCAAACAGCTCGATATCCGGTCCCGACGGCGTATAGGGAACGCCGACCACCTTGGCCCGGTGAGCGCGCAGCAGGGCATGGAAGTTGAAATAGCAGGGATCGTCCACCAGCACCGTGTCGCCCGGCTCGAGCAGGAACCGGCAGAGGAGGTCGATGGCCTGGGTGCCCGATTCCGTCAGCATGATCTGGTCGGGAGATGCCTCGATGCCGTGCTCTGCCATGCGCCGTGCGAGCAGATGACGCAGCGGCGGCAGCCCGAGCGGGGTGCCGTAATCCGTCAGCGTGACATCATCGCCGCGTGCCATTGTCCGCAGGGCCCGGCGCAATCCAGCCTCGGGCATCCAGGAGGCAGGCAGCCAGCCGCAGCCGGGTTTGAGCACGCCGTCGCCGGCTTCTAGCGATTGGCGCGAAACCCAGAGCGGATCGACAGCTCGATCAAGCCTGGGGCCGATCTCGGCCAGCGACAAAGGAGCCAGCGGTCCGGCGGCATAAAAGCCCGAACCTGGACGCGAGCGGATGATGCCTTCCGCCGCAAGCCGCTCATAGGCTTCGACCACGGTGGATTTCGAAACCTGCATGGTTTTCGCAAAAGCCCGGATCGAAGGCAGCCGGGTTCCCGGTGTCAGGCTGCGTGCGGCGATCCTGTGCCTGATCGTCGCCATGACGCTTTCGACAAGCGTCCCGCTGCCCTCATTTGCCGTCGCCTGCTCGTCCATCCGTACTGCTCAATCTACCATAACAGTTTTATCAAACTGTACCTCATTGTCCCTGGTGGCGCCACATGTCCGGCCCGATAGAGGGCGAGAACATCAGGAGCGTGCGATGGATAAGACGGCGGGCGGCTGGATCAACGGATTCGTAGGCGTGCTGATTTTCAGCGGATCGCTTCCGGCAACGCGCGTCGCGGTGATGGATTTCGATCCGACGTTCCTAACCGTCGCCCGTGCTGCCACGGCAGGCATTCTGGGCCTCGCGCTCCTGCTCGCTTTTCGCCAGAAGCGTCCGGAGCGGCGCGATCTGCTGTCGCTGGCCATCGTGGCGCTTGGCGTCGTGGTCGGCTTTCCGCTGCTGACCGCGCTGGCGCTCAAGCACATCACCTCGGCCCATTCCATCATCTTCGTCGGCCTGTTGCCGCTGGCGACCGCAATCTTCGGCGTCATTCGCGGCGGCGATCGCCCCAAACCGGCTTTCTGGCTGTTTTCATGCCTTGGCAGCGCCCTTGTTGCCGGTTTTGCAGTGACGCAAGGTGTGGCGGCCGCGCCGCTTGGCGACATGCTGATGCTGGCCGCCATTATCCTGTGCGGACTGGGCTATGCGGAAGGCGCCACGCTGTCCCGCAAACTCGGCGGCTGGCAGGTGATCTCATGGGCGCTGGTGTTGTCGCTGCCGGTCATGCTGGCCCTGACGCTCATCACCATGCCACCGTCGCTCGAACCCGTCGGCAACGCCGCCTGGATCGGCCTGGCCTATGTCTCGCTGTTCAGCATGCTGATCGGTTTTGTGTTCTGGTATCGCGGGCTGGCGCAAGGCGGCATCGCTGCGGTCGGGCAGTTGCAGCTTCTCCAGCCGTTCTTCGGCCTTGGGCTGGCGGCAACGCTGCTGCATGAGCCGGTCAGTCCCGCCATGATTGCCGTCACCGCTGCCGTCGTGCTTTGCGTGGTCGGTGCGAAGAGATATGCGAGATAGGCGCCGGCCCTTCTTCCTTCTCCCCTTGTGGGAGAAGGTGGATTGGCGCGCAGCGGGTGCTGGCCGGAACGCGCTCGTGCCAAGCTGGAACACCCCTCATCCGACCGCTTCGCGGCCACCTTCTCCCACAAGGGGAGAAGGGAGAGCCGACTTGGCTAGAACTTGGTCACCACGCCAATGCCGATGCCTTCGAAGCCGCCCATCGCCATTAGTGCGGCTGGCGCCTCTTCGAGGCTGATTTTCTTGCCGACCAGCAGTTCGGGTTTGAGTTTGCCGGTGCGGATCATCTCCATCATCGCCTGGTAGCGGTGGGCCTGCATGCCGTGGCTGCCGCGGATTTCGAGCTCGAAGGCGATCACCTTGTCCATCGGTATCTGCGGCCTGGCGTGATCGCCGAGCATCAGGCCGACCTGCACATGGCGGCCGCGCCGGCGCAGATTCGCGATCGAGTTGAACGAGGTGGTGGGGTGGCCGAGCGCGTCCATCGACATATGCGCGCCGCCATTGGTGATCTGCTTGACCGCCTTGACCACGTTCGGCGTCTTGGCCGCGTTGATGGTCGCCACCGCGCCGATCTTGCTGGCGAAGTCCAGCTTCTCGTCGGTCAGGTCGATGGCAATCACGTTGGCGCCCATGGCGCTGGCGATCATGATCGCCGACAGGCCGACGCCGCCGCAGCCATGCACGGCCACCCATTCGCCGGGCGTCACCCGGCCCTGGTCGACAATGGCGCGGAACGAGGTGACGAAGCGGCAGCCAAGGCTGGCGGCGGTGGCGAATTCCATCTCGTCCGGCAAGCGGACCAGATTGGTGTCGGCATGGTCGATGGCGACAAATTCGGCGAACGAGCCCCAGCCGGTGAAGCCGGGCTGGGACTGGTGTTCGCAGACCTGATGGTTGCCGGAGCTGCATTCGAAGCAACGGCCGCAGCCGACGGCGAACGGCACAGTGACACGCTCGCCGGCCTTCCAGCGGGTCACCTGCTTGCCGGCGGCCACGACGACGCCGGCAAGCTCGTGGCCAGGCACATGCGGCAGGCGGATACCATCGTCATGGCCCATCCAGCCATGCCAGTCGCTGCGGCAGAGCCCGGTCGCCTCGACCTTGATGACAACGCCGCCCAGTGCCGGCTCCGGATCGGCAACGGTCTGGATCGTCGGCACCTCGCCGAACTTTTCGAAGACGACGGCTTTCATCGGCAATTCCTCATGCTTTTGTCCAACTTGCTCTATTCGGCATCGATCTGGTTCTCGGGTGCTGCCTTTTGGAAGGCCGGCAGCGCCATGCAGGCGGCGTGGATGCGTGTGATCGTCGGGTAGGGCGCCATGTCGACGCCGAACCGGGCGTTGCTGGTGACCTGTGCGACCAGGCAGATGTCGGCCAGTCCCGGCGCTTCGCCATGGCAGAATGTCTTTGTTTCGGGGGAGGAAGCCAGAATCTTTTCAAGCGGCTGGAAACCTTCGTTCACCCAGTGCCGGAACCAGTTGGCGACGTCCTCGTCGCCGGCGCCGAACAGCGTGCGCAGTGAGGTCAGCACGCGCAGATTGTTCACCGGATGAATGTCGCAGGCGATCATCTGCGCCAGCATCCTGACGCGGGCCCGGCCAAGTGCGTCCTGCGGCAAAAGCGGCGGTTCGGGCCTGGTCTCGTCGAGAAATTCGATGATCGCCAGCGATTGCGTCAGCAGCGTACCGTCGCCCAGGATCAGCGCCGGCACCAGTCCTTGCGGATTGACTGAGAGATAGGCGGGCTCGAGATGCTCGCCGTGGCGCAGATGATGCGGCACATATTGGTAGGTCAGGCCCTTCATCTCCAGCGCGATCCGCACCCGGTAGGAGGTGGAGGAGCGGTAGTAGTTATGAAGGACGAGGTCGCTCATTGCGGCACATTCGGCCGATTTGGACGACCGGGCAAGGCATGGATGTACTATTTGCCAATAATCTGGCCATGGTTGCTGGGCTATTCTATCCTGCCTGAACCGAAACGAACGCCAATGACCGCAGTCAACGATAGCGCTAGGTTTCTAATCATCGACGACCACCCGCTGTTTCGCGAGGCGCTGCACAGCGCTGTGCAAATGGCCTATCCGGACGTCGATACTGTCGAGGCACGTTCGATCACCGAGGCATTTGAGCTTCTGGCGGATGCGAAGCCATTCGATCTCGCGCTGCTCGACCTCAGCATGCCTGATGTGCATGGCTTCGACGGGCTGCTGCAGCTTCGGACCCGCTATCCGCGCCTGCCGGTGGTCATCGTTTCGGGGCATGAGGAGCCCAAGATCATTTCCGAGGCGCTGTCCTACGGCGCGGCCGGCTTCATCCCGAAATCGGCGCGCAAGAGCGACCTGGCCGCCGCCATCCGCTCGGTGATGGAAGGTGCGATCTACGTGCCTGAAACCTATGAAGGCCAGCCGCCCGACGCCGACAGCACCGACCGCGCCGAGATGGTGCAGCGGCTTGCCAAACTGACGCCGCAGCAATTGCGGGTGCTGCAGATGCTGCGCCAGGGCCTGCTCAACAAGCAGATCGCCTACGAGTTGCAGGTCGGCGAAACCACCGTCAAGGCGCATGTCTCCGAGATCCTGCGCAAGCTCAACGTCTACAGCCGGACGCAAGCCGTCATCGAGGTTTCCAAGCTCGACAGCGCCGAGCTGTTTCGCGGCCAGGCGGGGTTTTAGCGGCGGCTGCGACAGTGCATTCGGAGTTTGAGATGACGCGGGAATTTTATGGGGCGACAGGGGAGGCCCAGCGCTCAATAAACAAACTCTTGTCGCTTCCGGCTTCTGGCCGGGAGCAGGATTGGGAGATCGAGTTTGCCGATCCTAATCGCATCGAGGAAATGCTGAAAGCTGCCTCAATTAGCCGTCTGAATTATGATGAGAAGTGTGCCTTGGCTTTGCTGACGATCGCCTCGATCGAGGAAATGGTCGAAGCAGGCGAAGCCAATCCCAAAATTCTCAAGTACGCTAAAGCTGTCCTTAGGCAGGATGATGATGTTCGAGAGGCAATGATTTTTTATTGGATTGGTCAAAGTCGCGCGTCGGATCAGATGACTGTTAGAGAAATACTTCTCACTTAGTCCCATTTCCTTGTCGCTCGCGGTCGTCTGCCGTGTCGTTGACATCAAGCCAGGAGATGCGCCAGCAGTGCGCGCAGTTGCGCCGGTTTCAGCGGCTTGCGCATCAGCTCGATGCCGGCCGCGCGGGCGGCTTTGGCGACGGTCTCCGAACCGTCGGCAGTGACGATCAGCGCCGGCACGGCACGGCTGAGATACTCGCGGACCTCGGCGATGGTCGTGGTGCCGAGGTCGCCGCCGTCGAGATGCTGGTCGGCGATGACGATGTCCGGCACCCAGTCCGTATCGCCAAGCATCTCGAGCGCAGCATCGGTCGAGGTGGCGGGGCGCACCAGGCATTGCCAGCGCTCGAGCAGGGATGTCATCGCCTGCAGCACCTCGACGTCGTTCTCGACCAGCAGCACCTTTGTGCCGAACAGACCGTAGCCGCGCGGCCGCTCCATGTCGGCGCTGCTGGCAATGGCATCGACGCTGGCGCCGATCCCGACCGGAACGTCGATGTGGAAAATCGTGCCGTGCCCGACCTTCGACGAAAACGTCACGGGATGTCCGAGTGCGGCGGCGATGCGGCGCACGATGGCCAGGCCCAGTCCCAGCCCGGCGCCGGCAAGCCCGGCATCGGTGGGGATCGTGCCGCGGTGGAATTCCTCGAACACCGCCTCGCGCTGGTCGTCGGGGATACCGCAGCCGGTATCGGCGACATCGATGCGGATCGTGTCGCCGCGATGCCTGGTGCCAACCAGCACGCCACCGGAGCGGGTGTAGCGCAGCGCGTTGGAAAGGATGTTCTGCAGGATGCGGCGCAGCAAGGTGCGGTCCGAACGCACGACGGCGTTGACCGGCCGGAATTTTAGCGTCAGGCCCTTCAACTCGGCGACCGGCAGGAAATCCGAGCGCAGCGACGAAAACAGCATCTCCAGGCTGACGTCGCCGATATCGGGCTGCACGACGCCGGCGTCGAGCTTGGAGATGTCGAGCAGGGTGCGGAGCAGATCCTCCATCGTCTCCAGCGACCGCTCGACCTGCCGGACCAGTTTTTTGCCTTCGTCGCTGGTCTGCACTTCAGCCAACGCCGAGACGGAGAGATGCGCGGCGTTCAGCGGTTGCAACACGTCGTGGCTGGCGGCTGCCAGGAACCTTGTCTTGGACAGGTTCGCCAGTTCGGCGTTTTCCTTGGCCGCGCTCAAATCGATGTTGGATTGTTCCAATCTACGCAGTGTCGAGTGCAGTTCCTCGGTGCGCGTACGCACTCGATTCTCGAGCGAAATCGCGGTCTGGAACAGCGAGAACGCGTTGCCTTGCTGATCCATCGATCGCTCGACGCGGCTGACAAGGGCTGCGTTGATCTTCTTCAGCTTCTCCAGGTCATTGATGTCCCTGAGCGGCATAAAACCTCCTACTCCGCCGCCTGCCGCTCTCCGAAGGCGATGCCGGTGAACGTCTGGTTCAGATGCATCGACCGGTACTGCTCGCCATAGGTGCCGAAGCCGATGACGTTGTTGACCTTGTAAAGTTCCGAAATCTCCCGGAAGACCTGGCGGTTGCGCGCATCGAGCCTGCGCAGCACGCAGTCAAAGGCGAGGATCATGTCGATGCCGCCAAGCCTTTCCTCGACATCCCTGAAGGCGGCACGCGTCGATTCAACCATGTTCTTGGGTCGGGCGATGGACAGGACGACGCCATCGTCGATGGCGCAGAAGAACGACAGCGAGCCGTCCGCGTGCATCTTCTGGATCGAGCGGCAGTAAAATTCGCCGCCGACTTTCACCACCACCGGGTGCGAAGCGAAACTCAGCGGCGTCAGCATCTGCGGGATGACGCCGACCGAGGCGGCATATTCCTCGGCGGCATTGGTGGCGTTGAATTCGCGCACGGTGCGGTGATCGGGATCGGACGCGGTCACCACCAGCTTCTCGTCGGTGGGGACAAAATTGTCGGTCTTGAACACGTGGAAAGGAATTTCCGTAGTGATCAGCACGATGATGGCGCAGTCGCAGGCAACCTTGCCGTTCGAGATCAGCCGCGTCGTCTCGAATTTCAAATCATCGCCAGCCGACCCGCCGATCAGTGGAATATCGTCGAGCCCCCAATGGATGGCGGAGGTGACCGCTTCCTCGGCATAGGACAGCCCGTCGATGAGGCAGAGCGCGAAAGTGGTATCGGCTCGCTCGTGCCCGACGCGCCCGCGTAACGAACGCCTCAGCGCCTCGACTTCGCCGGTGATCCCGTCCATGCCCGATGAGGACAGATTTTCGACCATGGTGCTGGCTGCCGAAAAAGATGCGGAGGGAAGCAGCATGGCCATGACCTGGCCGTCCTCCAGGCCTTTGGGCGTAATCTCTCCGGCCGTCGAGCAGCCGGCATAGCGGAGCGCCGGCGCGTGGTTCTCAAGCGCTTCCGAAAGGGCGACTGCCTCAAGCAGGCTTTGCGAGAAAAACAGCAGGGCAAATCCAGCGTCGATGGCCGCGGCTTCCACTGCCACCGCCCGGGCGAACGCATCCGCGTCGGGTTCGTCGGTGGTGAGAACCGATAGGCCGCATGCATAGCGCGTCCGTGAACTGGCCAGCGGCTTCCTCCTCTATTTCCTCCGACGCTCTTTTTGTGCGCGGCTCTTTTTTGTGATCCTGGCGCGCCGGCGTCGAAGTCATTGTTGTCTTCAAGTGCTACTTTGGCAATGAGCCAACATGACGGAATTGAATTTTCTGCTGTTTTTGACGGCATCGGCGCTCAGAAACTTCAGATCCAAAACCACAGCGGAAGCGAGTGATCCATGGACGCCCAGGTCAGGAAGCTATTCGAACGGTACGAGCGGCTTTTCCGGAAATCCCTCGCCGGTGATGCCGACATGGACGAAGTGACATCGGTCTATGCTTCCGCCTTCATTGCGGCGTCGCCTGCCGGCGTCATGATCGGGAAGAACGACGACCAGCTCAAGCAGGCTATGGAACAAGGCTATGCTCGCTATCGAGCGATCGGCACCAAGGAGATGCGAATACGCGATGTTGGCATCTCGCCGATTGACGAGCATCATTGCGTTGCCCACGTCGCCTGGACGTCGATCTTTGCGCGCAAGGGCCAAACTGACGTCACGATCGATTTCAACGTCCACTACCTCGTGCAGAAACTGGCCGGAGAGCCTAAAATATTCGGCTGGGTGTCAGGCGACGAGCAGGAGGTTCTCAGAAAACACGGCGTCGGCTGAAATCGGCTTGGCCAGCCTCGGCCGCTGATGGCCGGAAGGCGGCTTCGCACGGCGATCGTGGTTCGCTTCGTTGCGCCATTTCCTGTCTTTGCGTGACCGAAAGTACAATAGGCGGATTTTCGGACGAACTGCATTCTCGCAATCTCGGCATTCCGCGGCACTTTTTCCCCGTGCTTTATGCGGTATAAGAATAGCGGACAGATGGAGGGCTCGGGCACCACCGACGCCAGAACGACCAAGGTAGCACCCAGGGAGGTTTCATGTCGGACATATCGTTGACGGTGAACGGAAAGCGGGTCAGCGGCACTGCCGAAGACCGTACGCTTCTGGTTCATTTCTTGAGGGAGAATCTCGGCCTGACCGGGACGCATGTCGGCTGCGACACCTCGCAATGCGGCGCCTGTGTGATCCATGTCGATGGCAAGGCGGTAAAATCCTGCACGATGCTTGCGGTGCAAGCCTCCGGATCGACCATCGTGACGATCGAAGGCTTGGCGGACGGCGCCGACCTGCATCCGGTGCAGGCGGCGTTCAAGGAGCATCATGGGCTGCAGTGCGGTTTCTGCACGCCGGGCATGATCATGGCGGCGACCGACATGATTGCCCGTCACCCCGAAGGCCTCGACGAGGCCACGGTGCGCGCCGAGCTCGAAGGCAACATCTGCCGCTGCACCGGCTACCACAACATCGTGAAGGCGATCCTCGCCGCATCGGAGACGATGGCCAAGGGGGCGAGGGGGAAAGCGAAGCAGGCTGCGTGAGGGATGAAGTGAGTAGGTGAATAGGGGAGTAGGGGAGTAAGCGATTTGGCTCTTAATTCCCTACTGCCTTACTCCCCTATTCCCCTACTTTTTCGGGAGGAATTTCTGCGATGGGCATTGAAGGTGTTGGCGCTCGTGTAGCGCGCAAGGAAGACAAGCGGTTCATTACCGGCGCCGGCCGCTATGTTGATGACATGGTGGTTCCCGGCATGAAGCATGCGGCCTTCGTGCGCAGCCCGTACGCGCATGCACAGATCAAGAAGATCGATGTCAAAAAGGCCCAGGCGATGCCGGGCGTCATCGGTGTGCTGACCGGCAAGGAGCTCAAGGCCGACGGCATCGGCAATCTCATCTGCGGGTGGATGATCCATTCCAAGGACGGCTCGCCGATGAAGATGGGGGCGTGGTCGCCGCTGGCCTTCGACAGGGTCCGCTACGTCGGCGACGCGGTGGTCGTCGTGGTTGCCGAAACCAAGGGCCAGGCGCGCGACGCGGCCGAAGCAGTCGATATCACCTACAAAGAACTGAAGGCAGTCGTCGATGCTCCGAAGGCGCTCGAAAGGAGCGCACCACAGATCCATCCGGAAGCCGAAGGCAATCTGATTTTCGACTGGGAGCTCGGCGACAGCACCGCGACCAATGCGGCGATCAAGGCCGCTGCCCACGTCACCCGCATGAAGATCGTCAACAACCGGCTGGTGCCCAACGCCATGGAGCCGCGTGCCGCACTAGGCTATTACGACAAGGCCGAGGATCACTACACGTGCTGGACGACTTCGCAGAACCCGCATCTTGCGCGCCTGGTGATGAGCGCCTTCTACAATGTCGCGCCTGAAAACAAGCTGCGCGTCATCGCGCCGGATGTCGGCGGCGGCTTCGGCTCGAAGATCTACATCTATCCGGAAGAAATCATCTGCCTGTGGGCCTCGAAGAAGACCGGCGTGCCGGTCAAATGGGTTGCTGACCGCACCGAGAGTTTTCTCACCGACGCCCATGGCCGTGACCATGTCTCGACAGTGGAGATGGCCTTCGACAAAGACAACAGGATCACCGGGCTGAAGGTCGACACCATCGCCAATCTCGGCGCCTACATGTCGCTGTTCTCGTCCTGCGTGCCGACCTATCTCTACGCGACGCTGTTATCGGGCCAGTACGATATTCCGGCGATCCACGCCAATGTGCGTGCCGTCTATACCAACACCGCGCCGGTCGACGCCTATCGCGGGGCAGGGCGGCCGGAAGCCACCTATCTGCTCGAACGCACCATGGAGACCGCCGCACGCGAGTTGGGCGTGTCGCCGGCGGAGCTTCGCCGAAAGAACTTCATCACGTCGTTTCCGCACCAGACGCCGGTCATCATGAACTATGACGCCGGCGATTATGCCGCTTCGCTCGACGCGGCGATGGCGGCTGCCGACTATGCCGGCTTTGCCGAGCGCAAGGCCGCCGCCGCCAAGAAAGGCAAGCTGCGCGGCATCGGCATGAGCAACTATATCGAGGCCTGCGGCCTGGCGCCGTCGGCGGCGGTCGGCAGTCTTGGAGCGGGTGTCGGCCTTTGGGAAAGTGCCGAGGTGCGCGTCAACGCCGTCGGCACCATCGAGGTGCTGACCGGCTCGCACAGCCACGGCCAGGGCCATGAGACGACCTTCGCGCAGCTGGTCAGCCAGCGCTTTGGCGTGCCGATAGACAGCGTCTCGATCGTCCATGGCGATACCGACAAGGTGCAGATGGGCATGGGAAGCTACGGTTCGCGCTCGGGCGCCGTCGGCATGTCGGCCGTCGCCAAGGCGCTCGATAAGGTCGAGGCCAAGGCCAAGAAGATCGCCGCCCATCTGCTCGAGGCCGACGAGGGTGACATCGTCATCGAAAACGGCGCGTTGAAGGTCACCGGCACCGATAAGAGCGTGCCATGGTTCCAGATGGCGCTTGCAGCCTACACGGCCCACAACCTGCCAGGCGGCATGGAGCCGGGGCTGAAGGAGACCTCATTCTACGATCCGTCAAACTTCACCTTCCCGGCCGGCTGCTATGTCTGCGAGGTTGAAATCGATCCGGAGACCGGCGTGACCGAGATCGTCCAGTTCGTCGCGGCCGACGATTTCGGCAACATCATCAACCCGATGATCGTCGAAGGCCAGGTGCATGGCGGCGTCGCACAAGGCATCGGCCAAGCCTTGCTGGAGGGCACTCGCTACGACGCCAGCGGGCAGCTTTTGACGGCGAGCTATATGGACTACACGATGCCGCGCGCCGACGACCTGCCGTCGTTCAAGGTCTCGACCTCGAACACACCGTGCCCGGGCAATCCGCTCGGCATCAAGGGCTGCGGCGAGGCCGGCGCCATTGGCTCACCGCCGGCAGTGATCAATGCCATCACCGACGCCATCGGCATCACCGATATCGCCATGCCGGCATCGCCGTCCACGGTCTGGGCAGCGATCCGGGCGACGAAACACTGAAAGGAGTGAGTAGTGAATAGTGAATAGTGAATAGTTAGATTTCGCCGAAGCTCTTCCCATTCACTACTCACTACTTACTAATAACTACTCACTATTCACCATTCACTATTCACTATCTCGCACGGGAGTATCCCATGTACTCAGTCAACTATCACCGCGCCTCCTCTGTCGCCGACGCCGCCAAGCTGCTCAAGAGCGGCGATGCAAAGCTGTTGTCGGGCGGCATGACGCTGATCCCCGCGATGAAGACGCGACTTGCCGCGCCTTCCGACCTGGTCGATCTGTCGCGGATCAAGGAACTGCAAGGCGTCAAGGTGTCGGGCAAGACCGTCACCATCGGCGCCGCCACCACGCATCACGATGTCGCCAGCGACGAGAAGCTGAAGAAGGCGTGTCCGGCGCTCGCCCATATGGCGTCCCGGATCGGCGATCCGGCGGTACGCTACAAGGGCACGATCGGCGGCTCGATCGCCAACAACGATCCGGCGGCCGACTATCCGGCAGCACTTCTTGCGCTCGACGCCACCATCGTCACCAACAAGCGCGAGATCGCGGCCGGCAAGTTCTTCACCGGCCTGTTCGAGACGGCGCTGAAAGACGGCGAGATCATCACCGCCGTGACCTTCACCGCGCCGGCCAAGGCGGCCTATGAAAAGTTCCGCAATCCTGCCTCGCGCTACGCGATCGTTGGGGTGTTCGTGGCCAAGGGCAAGGACGGCGTCAGGGTCGCCGTCACCGGGGCCGGGGATGACGGCGTCTTCCGTTCGAAGGAAATCGAGGCGGCGCTGGCCAAGAGTTTCACGGCAGCCGCACTCGACGGCATGAAGATTTCGGCGAAGAATTTGATGAGCGACATCCACGCCTCGGCCGACTACCGGGCCAATCTGATCGCGGTGATGGCCAAGCGCGCAGTGGCTGCCGCCAACGCCTGAATCTGCCGGTCCATCGAAAAGCCGGCCCGTGCTTGGCTGAACCGCAACTGGTAGGGCTGTCGCCTCAGCCGGTGGTCTGCCTGATATAGTAGCGGACCGCCTTCTTGCCGCCGTGGATCACCGCGTCGCCGACTTCGACGAAGCCGAGCGCTGCGTGAAAGGCATCCGACGCCTGATTGGGCGGGTCGGCATTCACCTCGCAAGTGACGATGGTCTGGCCGGCACGCATTGCATGGTCGAACAGATCCTCATAGAGCCGTCGGGCATGGCCGCGGCCACGCGCTTCCTCCGCAACGACGACGCGGTCGACATAGACGAAGCGCTGGTAGCGCTCGCGGAACCACAGGAAGTTCGGGCTGTCGTAGCGGGCGTCCTGGTCGAAGGTCATGATGAAGGCTTCGAGCGCGCCGATGCGGCGGGCATAAAACGCTTCGCCGAGCAGGAAGGACAGGCGTTCCGGCCCAAGCCACGACAGCTCGGTCGCGTGCTCGTTATTGAGGGCGAGGACGGCGGGCTCGTCCTGCGGCGAGACTTTTTCGATCGGCAACCGTGCTTGCGTCAAATGCTTGCTTCCTTCGGGATCATGCTCGCGCCGCCGCAATCGTCGCAGCCACAAGCGCCGCGTCGGTCACGGTGTTGCGGTATTCGCGGTCAAGGTCGGTGCCGCCCATGCCGACATGCGGATTGCGGTAGCGCATGGCGCTCGGCACGTGCTTGAGTGCGGCGAAGTGCATTTCAGTCAGTCCGGATCTTTCCCGCACCTCGGCGATGTTCGTGGGGTCGAGCCCGCCGCAACCGAGAATGATGGTGCGCTTCCCCGCCTGCCGGACGAGTTCCGCCAGCAGGGTAACGCCGTCCAATGCGGTGTCGCGCTGGCCGCTGGTCAGCACGCGGCCGACCTTGCTGCGGATCAGCGCTTCCAGCGCCTCGGCCGGATCGCGCGTCATGTCGAAGGCACGGTGGCAGGTGACGTTCAAGGACCCTGCCGCCTGCACCAATTCGCTCATGCGCTTTTCGTCGATGGTGCCGTCAGCGTTCAGGCAGCCAACGACGACGCCGGCCACGCCAAGCTCGCTCAGCGCGCGCACATCGGCGAGCATCGAACCGTATTCAGCATCGCTGTAGAGAAAATCGCCGCCGCGCGGCCGCACGATGACGTGGAACGGGACCGTCGCGAGTTCGAGGGCTGCGCGCACCGTGCCAAAACTCGGCGTGATGCCGCCCTCGACCAGGCTGGCGCACAGCTCGACCCGGTCGGCGCCGGCGGCTTGCGCGGCGAGCAGGCCATCTATGCCTTCGACACAGATTTCGATCAGCGGCAGGCGAGGGCGTTCGGTGTCGGTCACAGGGCGATCCGTTGCGGATTCAAGACGTGCAGCCCTAGCATCGGGCTCCTTGCCGCGAAAGCCGGAATTATTGGCTCAACGCGACGGATCGCTGCCGTTTGCATTGCCGCCAATTTCCCGCTTGACACACTCATAACCAATGAGTTATGGGTAAATCCATAGCTAACGGGTTATGGGTTTTGGCGTGGACAGCGCGGCCGATGATTTCTTCAGAACCCTCTCCGATCCGGCCTTCAGGACGAACGAAACGGTAAAACCAAAAACCCGGATGATTGGCATCCGGGATCGGCAAACAAGGGAGACCACCATGCAAGCAAGACTGAAAAACCCTGTGCTTCTCATTCCCGGCGCGCTGCAGGCGCTGCTCGCCCTGGACAAGTCGACGGAAACGGCCGACCTGCCCTATGTGACGCGCAAGCTCGTCCATTTGCGCGCCAGCCAGATCAACGGATGCAGCGTCTGTATCGACATGCATGCATGCGAATTGAAGAAGGCCGGCGAAAAGGACGAGCGCATCTTCACCGTGTCCGCCTGGCGGGAGACGCCTTACTTCACCGACGCCGAACGCGCGGCTCTTGCGCTTGCCGAGGCAACAACCCGGCTTTGCGACCGGCCGGACCCGGTGCCGGACGCGATCTGGGACGAGGCCGCCCGGCATTATGACGAGAAGGCGCTTGCCGCACTAGTCGTCCAGATTGCCTTGATCAACGCCTTCAACCGCCTCAACGCCGCCACCAGGCAGATGGTCGGCGCCTGGGGATGAGCCTGTTCGCCGATATGCGCCGCGGCACATGTCGGTTTTCGCGGCGGCGCATCAGATCCGCAAATTGTGGGCGTTCGCGCGCACGAAGTCGATGAAGGCTCGCAGCTTGGGCGGGACGAGACGGCGGCTGGGATAATAGAGGTGGAGCGGTTCATAGGTGGGACAGAAAGGCTCCAGCACCTTGACCAGCGCGCCTGAGGCGAGAAGCGGCGCAGCGAGGCCTTCGACGGCAAAGGCTAGGCCAAGCCCTTGCGCGGCGGCGGTGATGCAGAGCGGAAGTGTGTTCACGATCAGACGTGCGTCGGGCGTGAACTCGACTTGGCGTCCATCCACGACGAACTCCCAGGGCGAGATGGCGCGGGTGCGGGTGAAGGCGAAGGCGATGCAGCGGTGGGCGGCGAGGTCGGCGGGTCGCTTCGGCGTGCCGTTACGCGCCAGATAGTCCGGGCTGCCCAACACGACCGTCTGCAGCGGCCCGCCCAGGCGCGCGCCGACCATATCCTTCTCGAGAAGCTCGCCGATCCGCAGGCCGGCATCGAAGCCCTGAGCGGCGATATCGATGAAGCTGTCGTCGAAGATCAGCCTAAGCCGCACTTCCGGGTAAGCGTCCATGAACGGCCCCATCAGCGGCTCGATCAGCAGCGGCGCGGCGATCCACGGCAGGCTCAGGCGCAGCGTGCCGGCGGGGCGATCGCGGGTCTCGCGCAGCGCCGCGCCAGCCGCCCGGATCTCTTCGGCCGCTGGGCGCACGTGGTCAAAATAGTGGGCGCCGGCTTCGGTCAAGCCAACGCTGCGGGTCGTGCGGTTGAGGAGCCGCACCCCCAGACGCTCCTCAAGCCCTTTGACCGCCTCGCTCAAAGAGGCCGGGGCGACGCCGAGTTCGGCCGCGGCGCGGGTGAAGCTCTTGGCCTCAGCGACCTTCACGAAGGCGACGATGCCACTGAACTGGTCGAGGCGCATTGTGAGGATATTCCAAATAGCCTTGTCGAACTATACGGGTTTTTCCGGTGAGCAAAAAGCCTCATGTTGGGTCCGACGAATGGGCATCGCTGTTGCGACGGCTCGAACAGGCAAGGAGACAGGACTGATGACCAGGCTCGCTTCGCTCGCCGCCGGCGCTCTCCTGGCCGTGTCCGCCGCCCCCGCGAGCGGCGGTCCTCAGGAAGACCGCAACATCCAGCTGATCAAGGACTATTACGCAGCTTACGCGACCGGGAACCCGGAGGCCGTGCGGCCCTTCCTCGCGCCCGACATC
Organism: Mesorhizobium sp. WSM4841; assembly: GCF_055811515.1. Taxonomy (NCBI): domain Bacteria; kingdom Pseudomonadati; phylum Pseudomonadota; class Alphaproteobacteria; order Hyphomicrobiales; family Phyllobacteriaceae; genus Mesorhizobium; species Mesorhizobium sp. WSM4841. The sequence goes on along the minus strand of NZ_JBVVQC010000003.1, from coordinate 135,975 downwards.
GTGTGGCGCATTCCCGGCCACCATCCGCTCGCCGGCGACAAGCGCGGGCCGGAGGAAGTGGTCGCCTTCTTCCGCGGCTTGGCCGACGGCAAATTTAGGGCTGAGCCGATCTTCTTCCAGGCGCAGGGCGACCTCGTCGTCGACATCCATCGCGGCTGGTCGAACGTCGGCCCAGGTCCCGAGATCGACCAGCTCTACGCCCTGATGTTTCGCATCAAGGACGGCAAGATCGCCGAGGCACAGAATTTCTTGACCGACATGTACCAGTCGGACGCCTTCTACTGGACGCACTACCCGCTGAAGCCACTGCCCGGCCGACTGGCGGACGACCGCTGAGACGGCGGCCTTCCTAAATCCGTCGCGCCGCGTTTCTCGCTCCAAGCCAAAGGAGACTTGCGATGTTGAAAATCCTGACGCTAGCCGCGGCCACCGCCGTCGCGCTCGGCTCCAGCGCCTTCGCCGCACCGCGCGTCGAGCGCGTCACTTTCGTCTCGCACGGTGAGCAGATCGTCGGCGATCTCTATCTGCCCGAGGATATGGACCCGGCGAAAGCTCGGCCCGCGCTGGTCGCGACCGGCGCATGGATGACGGTGAAGGAACAGATGGCCGCCCGCTACGCCCGCGAGATGGCCGACCGCGGGTTCGTCTCCTTGACCTTCGATTTTCGCGGTTGGGGCGAAAGCGGCGGCGCTCGGCGTCAATACGAGGACCCCAGCGCCAAGATCGCCGACATCGAAGCGGCGGTCGCCTATCTCGCAACCCGGCCCGAGGTCAGCAAGGACCGCATCGGCGGGCTCGGCATTTGCGCCAGCTCCGGCTATATGGTCACTGCCGCCGCTAAACATCCCGGGATCAAGTCGGTCGCCTTGGTCGCGCCCTGGCTGCACGATGCCGAGGTGGTCGAGCAGACCTATGGCGGCAAGGACGGGGTCGCCAGGCTTGAAGCCGCGAGCAATGCGGCCGAGGCCGCCTATCGCCGCACCGGCAAGCAGGCATTCCTGCCCGCCGCCAGCCTGACCGACCAGCGGGCGATCATGTTCAAGGTGCCTTACTACACCGAGCCCGATCGCGGCATGATCCCGGCCTGGCGCAACGAGGCCGATCCGGCCTTCTGGCGCGGCTGGCTGACATTCGACGCGATCCAGGCTGCTCTGCGCCTGCATCAGCCCTTCCTGATGGTGCATAGCGAGGCGGCTGCCATCCCGCAGGGTGCGCACAAATTTTACGCGCGACTGACCGGGCCGAAGCAGGAACTGTGGCTCGACAATGTGACCCAGTTCGATTTCTACGACGGCGCCGCGCCGGTGGAGGCGGCGACCGACGCCGTCGCCGCGCATTTCCGCGCCACGCTGGGCAGTGCAGGGGAGGCAGGACAATGAGCCCCGTCACCCGCCGGCACGTCTTGGCCTCGGCAGTTTTCGCCGCGACGTCTACCGCCAGCTGTGCGCCGGCCTTGAGCACCACGCAGTCCACGGCTGCGCTGACGGTCGAAGACAGGACCGCCATCGCCGAGGCAGTGGCGGGGATCGGCCTTTATGCCGATTTGCGCGAATGGAACCGGGTCAAATCCTATCTCGCGGCCCGCGTCACGACCGACTATACGAGCCTTTTCGGTGGCGAGGCGGCGACCAGCGACCGCGACTCGTTGATTGCTCAGTGGCAAGATCTGCTGCCGGGCTTCGACGCCACCCAGCACCTCATCACCAACATCGTTGTCGAAGGCGCGGGCAACGATGCGGTTGCGCGCAGCCATGTCCGTGCCAGCCACTGGATCGACGCACGGCTCTGGACGGTCGGCGCCAGCTATCTCCACCGGCTGGTGCGGACGCCCGAAGGCTGGCGCGTCAGCGCCATCGCCGTCCGCCGCCTGTACGAGGAGGGCGACCGCGCCGTGCTGGCCGCTGCCGCGGACCGGGTGAGCGCGGCGGCGAAGTGAGCAGCCTGCTGGTAGCCACTGTTGCCAGCTACTGGCGCAAAACCGTGTTCTTGGTGCCTTCTTCGACTTGGTCGATGACCAGCAGCTTGACCGGATCGACGCCGACATTGGTGGCCTGATGCCACTGCCCGATCATTTCGATGATGAAATCGCCTGACTTGTATGTGGTGCTCTTGCCGGTCTCGACATTGGTGACCTGAAGCGTTCCACCCTGGACATAGGCATAGCGGGGAAACGGGTGCTTGTGGACCGGCAAGGTCGCGCCCGGCGCAATCTCAAAGGACGAAACCAGGACCTGCACGTTTTTCTGCGGCAGCGTGATCGGCTGGCCGGACGCCGTCTCGGTGCGCGAGGCAAGCGGGGTCACGACAACCGGGGTGCCGCTGGCGTCCAGCGCGTACGAGGCGGTTGCGGACAGGGCTGCCGCGAGCAGCAGCGTCGTCGATACCAGGATTTTTCGCATGGTTTCCCCCCAAGCCCAACTTCACCATCGCGCAGCAAATTTCCGCGCGCAAGCGTCTCCTTTGGGAGCATTCAGCCTCCTCTCCTATACATGCCAGGTGTCATGCCGCGCGTCGCCCGGAACGTGCGGGAAAGATGGCTCTGGTCGGCGAAACCTGCCGCAATCGCGGCATCGGCGAGGCCGAGCCCCTGTTCGATCAAGGAACTGGCGCGACGCAGTCTCCGGTCGCGGATATAGGCCGCCGGCGTCAGGCCAATCGCTTTCTTGAAATCCCGGATGACCTGGAACCGGGTGACACACGCGGCGTCGGCAAGCCGCTGCAGGTCGAGCTGGGAGCCAAGTTCGCTTTCAATAACGTCCTCGTAGAGCGAGAACCTCTGTCGCGATCCCGAGCTTTCGATCGCTTCGGTTCGCCCGCTCCAATCGCCGTGCCGAACGATGAGATGCCTCAAGGCGACGAGCAGCGACGCCTCGGCTTTCGTTGCGTCCTGGGACGTAGAACCTTCATGCGCCGCCACCAATGCTTCGGCGAGATCGCTGTCCTCGATGATCGCGTGCGAGAAGACCGGAGCGCCATCTCCGCCCAACTCGCGGGCGAGCCCCGCCATCAGCGGCACCGAGGGATAAAACGTCCGGTAGGCCCAGCCTCCATCCGCACCTTGTTCCCCATCATGCCACTCCTCGGGATTCACAATGGCAATGGTGCCTGCCGGAGCAAGAACGCTGTGGCGTCCGATGCGGATGCGTTCGCAGCCAGCTGTGATCAAGGCGATCACATAGGTTGGATGGGTGTGCAACTCGTAGCGGTGCCGCGTGAAGCGCGCCTTGAACAGGCCAAGGTCAGGGAAGCAGGGATGGCGCCAGTACTTCCTGATCTCTGCTGCGTCCACGTCTTTTTCGTCCCCGCTGCGGTCAATCTGGTTCAAGACGCCTCTTATGCGACCTTCTAATCGTGATCCCGGATCAAACCGCCCTTTGCCGGCATGGAAGGAGAGCGTCGTGCTGCATAATGACCCCATCGCCTCCTTGACGCCAGAGGTGATAGCCTGGCGCCACCATATCCATTCCAATCCGGAACTCGGATTCGATGAGAACGAAACGGCACGTTTCGTTGCCGAGAAACTGCGCGCCTTCGCCTTCGATGAGGTGCATGAGGGGATCGGCGGCACTGGGGTTGTCGGCGTCCTGCGCAGCGGCACGGGCACGCGCGCCATCGGTCTCCGCGCCGAGCTGGACGCGCTTCCGGTGGTGGAGAGGACCGGCTTGCCCTATGCCTCCAGGAATGAGGGCGTGATGCACGCCTGCGGCCATGACGGCCACACCGCCATGCTGCTCGGCGCGGCCAGGCTGCTCAGCCAATCCCGCGCCTTCGACGGCATCGTCTACTTCATCTTCCAGCCAGCCGAAGAAAATGAAGGCGGCAGCTTGCGCATGATCGAAGACGGCGTGTTCAGGCGTTTCCCAGTCGAGGCCATGTATGGCGTCCACAACTGGCCGGGCGTCAGACTGGGGACGATCGCGGCTCGCGTTGGAGCGCAGATGGCCGCCGTCGACAATTTCGAGCTGACCTTCGAGGGTCTTGGCGCGCATGCCGCCATGCCGCAGCTCGGCGACGACCCGATCCTGGCCGCGGGCGCCTTTGTCCAGGCCGTCCAGCGCATTGTCAGCCGCTCGGTCGATCCGCAAAGCGCGCTGGTCGTCAGCCTCACCCAGATCCATGGTGGCAATGCCGGCAACATCGTGCCTGGCAAGGTCTGGCTGCAAGGCACCTGCCGCTTTTTCGAGCCCGGTCATTCCGATCATTGCGAGAAGCTGATCGGCGAGATCGCCCGGGGTATTGCCGCAGCCCATTCGCTCAAGGCCACGCTCGACTACAAGAAGGGCTATCCGCCGCTCATCAATACGGCGATTGCCACGGCCCGCGCCGTCGAGGCGGCGGCCGCCACCGTCGGGAGGGAGAACGTCACGACCGAGTTCAGCCCGAGCCTCGGCTGCGAGGATTTCGCCTTCATGATCCGCGAGGCAGGCGGCTGCTACGCGTGGATTGGCGTCGGCGATGTCGGTCCCGGCGAGGGGCTGCATGGCGATCGCTACGTATTCAATGACGAGATCGTGCCGACCGTGTTGCGCTACTACGTCAATCTGGTCGAGCAGACGCTTCCCGCCTCGTGAACCGTCAGAGGGAAAACTGATGGCTCAGCGAGAAGTGCCGATCTGAATGCGATTCGTTGGCCATAAGCCGGGAAACAGTCTTGCGCGACACCAACCCGACGCATCTCACCCGGCTGTGGCCACGACTTGCGTTACGTGAACGGGATTTTCGAGCACTGCCTGCGCGGTATCGGCCTGGTTTTCATCGACGCGCACCATCACAAAAATGACGCCTTGTGCAACATTCGGCTCACCCGGCTTTTTGGCAAGATCGGCAGATGCCCCGAGAAGCCTGCCAGCAAAGCCGCCACAGGCCGCACCGACGAGGACCATGCCAGCCGCCGCTCCGACAGGATCAATGCCGGTGGCTCCAAAAGCACCCAGGCCGATTAACAGACCAGCAGCCGCGCCAAGTGCGGCACCGCCAGGACCGCGCAGGACAGCGCTGATTTCGTCCTCGTAAGGTCCGATGACGCTGATCTGTTCGTGAGAAATTCCTGCCGCCTGAAGCGCGGCAACGGCACGCGCTGCCTGGTCGTGGGAATCGAAAAGTCTGCTGATTGTTCGCATTTGACACTGCCCATAGCACAGTCGCGGGGCGCGCGGGGGGGGCGGCGGGGGGGGGGGCCCCCACGCGCCCGGCGCCGCACCAATTTTTAGCTAATTTGGGGGGCGGGGTGGAGCAGGACACGCAGAGTTTGGTAGGGCGCCAAACCCG
>NZ_JBVVQC010000003.1:0-130697 GCF_055811515.1 Mesorhizobium sp. WSM4841 | reverse complement strand
CGGCCCGCGGGCACCGGGCGGGGGGGGGGGGGGCGGGTTATTTTAATTGGTGGCTTTTTGTTGTATTTTCACCCCCCCCCCCCCCCCCCCCCCCCCCCGGGGCCCCCCGGGGCGGGCGTCTCCTCCCTCTCGCTCAGGTCACCGAATGATTTTGACGATCTTGCGTGTGCCTGGATCAACGATAACGGTCTGATTGTCGACGACGACATAGCGGTATTCGACGTCGGGAACTTCATGAAGCTCGACCGTATCGGGTAGCGTTGAGCCGATATTGAGCTCCACCCCAGGGATCTTCACCGAGGCGAGCGGCTGCTTTTCCACATATTCCCTGATGACGGTCTCCTGCTCAGGCGCGATGATCACGTCCTGAGCGGCAGCGGCGCCTATACCTGCCAGTAGTAGAAACCCCGCGGCTACAGTGGAAAGTCGCATTTTCATAGTTGCCTCCTTTATGATGTGACTTTAGCTGAGCTCTTTTGGCATCATCTTCGCGCCAGACTCATCGAAACATCAGGCCGCTGCAAATGTTCCTTGGCTGGGCTTCGGTCCGATCCGAGAAGCCTTGCCATTGGACTTAAGTCTGACCTGCCGCGCGCATGGGTCCGGCTATCGATCCGCCCGGAACCGCGACCGCTCGCACTCGTTCGCCGCAAGTTCATGGGAGGAGTTCAAGGAGAGGAGTGTCTAACACCCTCATCCAGCCTGTTTCCAACCGACATTCAGACCCCGTGTTAGGCTTCGCCAGGAGAAAGGAAATGGCCGACAACAAGTGAAATCGAGACTTCCTCGACCACGACCGCCTGTCGGTCGACGAGTATTACGAGGTGGAACATTTCGCACGAGAAAATGGCGTTTCGCCCAGCCAGGTCAGCAAGCTGATCAAAAAGAACGGCAACGATCGGATGACCCTTACTCAAGCAGTGAGAGCCTTGCGCGACCGGAAGTGAAAAACCCGCCGCATCTTCCGCCGCGCGGGCGATCAGGCGTTGCACTATCTGTGCCGAAGGATCGAAAGCATCGGAGTTGGCGCGTCATGGCTTGCTGCCTCGCTCAACGAGGGCAGTGGAGTTTATGCGAAAAAACCCGTCGGGTGCGGTTTCCGTCCAGCCCGTAAAGCCCTAAGTTCCCTAGCGATTGATCAGTTGCAGATCAAAGATGGCGTCGCTTAGCGTCGTTCGACGACAGATTGGCCGGTTCTCTCGAATCTTGCCGCTGGCGCGACGCGCCGCCGACCGGGCCGTTGGGGATATGGCGCCATATAGAGCGACAAGACTGATCGATCGATGGAATGCACTGTCGCTGGCCACTCAGTTTCTGCTCGCCGGCGGGCTATTCTCGCTGTCGGCGATGATCGTGGTGGGAATTTCCGTGACAAGCCAGATAGAAGCCGCGGTCACCCGGAACTCGGCTTCTGCGACCGCTCTTTACGTCGACAGCGTTATCGCGCCGCTGCTCCCCGACATGCGCAGGAGCGAAGTGCTCGATGAGAGCGTTGCCCACGCGCTGGATGAAACGCTGGGACAAGGCGCACTCGGCACAAGGCTCGAATCCTTCAAGCTCTGGCGCCGCGACGGCACCATCCTCTATTCAACCAATAAAAATTTGGTCGGGAAGCGCTTTCCACTCAGCGACAATCTCCGGGCCGCATTCGCAGGCGACATAGTTGCTGAATTGGACAGGCACTATGATAACCAGGCTGAGAGGGACAGCGGCTTGCATCTTCTTGAAATCTTTAATCCGATGCTTCAGCCGTGGTCGGGCGAAGTCGTGGCTGTTTTGGAATTCGACGAGATCGCCACCGATTTTGAAAAGGACCTCCGGCAGGCACTCGTTCGGACCTGGTTCGATGTCGCAGCGGTCACCGCTATTTTCTTCCTCGGGCTCTCGGCGATCGTTTTTCGTGGCAGCCGCACGATTCGTTCCCAGAGCCGCTCATTGAAGCAGCGCATTGCCGAGCTTTCCGATCTGGTTGTTCAAAACAGAATGTTGAGACTGCGGGTGCAGCGTGCCTCGCAGCGCGCCACGGCGCTTAACGAACGTTACCTCAGGCGGATCGGCGCGGACCTGCACGACGGGCCGGCGCAACTGGTTGCCCTCGCGGCGCTGGGGATCGACAGCCCCGTGCTTGCCGATTCTGCCACGCCGGCTGCGGCGCGCGCACGGGAATTGCAGGCAGTCAAAGCCAATTTGGACGATGCGATGCGAGAAATCAGGAATGTCAGCAAGGGCCTTATGCTGCCGCATGTCGAGAATGCCGAGTTGACGGAAATCCTCGAGCTTGCCGTGCGAGCGCACGAAGAGCGAACCGGCGTCAAAGTGATGCTGTCCATGACCGGGGGGCACGCACCCTTGTCACCAGCGGCCAAGATCTGCATCTTTCGCTTCATTCAGGAGGCGCTGAACAATGGCTTCCGCCACGCCGGGGGTGCCGGTCAATCGGTCGCGAAACATTTCGACGGGGAGCGCGTTTCTATCGAGGTTTCCGACACCGGCCCAGGTTTCGACCCGAAGATCATCCACCCTGAAAGGCTGGGGCTCATCGGGCTGCGTGAGCGGGTAGAAAGCCTCGGCGGCCAATTTAGTGTAACATCTTCACAGAATGGCACGGTGGTGAAAATGGTTCTCAACATAGTTGAAATAGGACAGGCGTGATGGCAGCGGCCATAAAGCTCGCCATCATCGACGACCATCCGCTGTTCAGGGAGGGCGTCGTGCGCACTCTCGAGCAGATCGGCGGGTTCGAGATCGTTGCCCAAGGCAGCAGTAGAGATGACGCCTTGCGGATATCGGAAGACCAGCAGCTCGATATTCTCCTGATGGACATCTCGGTGCCTGGAGGGGGCCTCAGCGCGATCGAACCGGCTCTGGAGCGGCACCCGGATCTGAAAATCGTGATGCTGACCGTTTCGGAGGAAAACCAGCACGTCATGACCGCCTTGCAGAGTGGGGCAAGAGGCTATGTCCTGAAGGGTGTCGGGTCGAGAACCTTGGCCGCGATACTGCGCACGGTGGCGTTGGGCGAACGGTATGTTTGCCCGCAATTGTCGGCGCGCGTGTTGGTCGACCTGTCTATCCAGTCAACCGCGACCGCGAAAGTTGACGTGCTGGCCGAGCTCACCAATCGTGAAAGAGAGATACTGACGCTCGTTGCCGCGGGATTGAGCAACAAGCGGATCGGTCTTCAGCTGAACCTGCACGAGAAAACCATAAAGCATCACATGACGCGAATTCTCGCCAAGCTCAATGTGAGCAACCGAACCGAAGCCGCGATGACACTGCGCGACGCGACCGAGCATCAGCATCCGCCTGCCCGCCATCCTGCGTGAAGCAAGGTAGCCTTGCGGCCTGTGAACTCGCCATCACTCGATCATGGCGAGCAGTCTTGCCCGATCGGAGTTCGTCGCCTGCCGCCGAATGATGGTGCGGCCCATGGCATCCCGCATTTCATAATGGCCACCGTCGATGCGCTCACTGAGCCCGTTGGAATGCACCACACCCACACTTGGCCCGCGCACTTCGATCCGATCTCCAGTGGTCGCGTTGACATAAACTTTTGGCTTGTTGCCGGGGTTTACCCCGGCAACTGGATTTGCCGGGGGACTGCCTATCGATGATTTTGATTTGCCCTTGCCCGCGTTGGCATTGGAGTTCGAACTCCCGGGAGTTCCAGCGTTTCCAGAGTTCCCGGGGCTTCCAGCGTTCCCGGAGTTTCCAGAGTTTCCGGAGTTCCCAGAGTTTCCGGAGTTCCCAGAGTTCCCTTGTGCCTGGGCGGCCTGCGGGCTAAGCGTCAGGGACAGGCCGTCCTGTGCCACACGGTAGGGGCTCACGACGAGAACCAAGGTCGATGCGGTGAGGCAGATGGCGACGCGAAGCCATCGAAGAGATTTGAGCCTAAGCTGCGATTGAGAGCACGCAGGCCGCGCATTCATCCTGGCGAGAACTCTTGTCTCACGGAGCCGGCGTTGCGGCCGTATCGCGTCTGTGATCAATGAATTTGCCAATAGCACGCCAGAATATCCTGACCGTCACGGTCTGCGTTGCATTTCTACCTGTTTCGAATTCGCCCGAGCCAATCCTCTGTACTCTGCACCATATCACGCTTTCGCCATCATCAGGCGGTGTCAAGACCCACCAGTCTCAGGGGGAGAAACCGGTGGGTCTCGCTAGCGCAGGAAGGGACTCATTACTGCGCAAGTGTGTTGCCTTCATTGATCGGGCCCATCAGCCGATAATAAGCCCGACGGCTGCGACCCCGAACACCAAGCCAAACACCGGAAAAAGCAGCCAACGTGCCTGGTGAATGCTGGGGTCCATTGCAGCCTTCCTGTCACGGGTCGACATCGCAACGACGCCTGCAGGAGCTCGGTTCCTGAAAACTCTCCCATCTCAGGCTTTTGCGATAGCAGTCCCGGACCAAAGCACTGCTTGCGCCAGCCCATGGTCGGCCAGCGGGCAGACTGAAGTCCTATCTCAGGCCTTTTTTTGAGCATGAAGGGCACCCGTCGAGGGGTATCGGCCGGAAGGGTCCTCAATATGCATGCAAAAAGCCCGCCAGCATGCATGCAAAAAGCCCGCCAGCTTGAACGGCGGGATGTACTGGCGACGTAAATAGCAGTCGCCGTTCGATGACAGGAGACTGGTCTCCAACTTCAATCAATGCATGTTGAAGGGTCCGCCGTGGGGGCAGCGGACCCCTCCTTTATTCCGAACAAGGGCGTTAGGTCAGAATAAGGACGATCGTGAGCGTATCCGGGTCGACGATGACGATTCGGCCATCAGCCAACACGAAATACTCATAGGATTCGTAAGCCGGGACAATCTCGACGATTCGCGGTGGCAGACGACGCAGTCTGACCTTCTGCCGCGGAACCTCGACACCCACTGAGATGTCAAAATCGACGCTGGCAACCGGTTCGACCTTTTCCTGCTTGAGGATTTGGGTGATTTCCGTTTTCTGTTCAACGGTCACATTGCTGATCGCGCCGGTCGAAGTCTCATCCTGTGGCTGGGTAGAGGTCGTGCCCTGAGTCTGCTGCTCGGTAGTGGCACCGGCCTCGCCCTGGGTCTGCTGCTCGGTCTGGACCTTGGTCTTGTCCTGCGCCTGTTGGTCGGTTGTGGCGCCAGCCTCGCCTTGGGTCTGCTGCTCGGTGGTTACGCCGGCTTTGCCCTGGGCTTGCTCATCGATCTGCATCTTCGCCTTGCCTTGATCCTGCTCCTCGGTGGTGACGCCGGCCTTACCTTGGGACTGTTCGCCCATCGTACCTTCCGGGCAACCGGCCGTGCCGGCCGGGCAATCGGCGCCCGACTGGCTTTGGGCCGGCTGCTGTTCCTGAGCGAATGCTGCACCACAGCCAACGCCGATGGCCAGCATACTGGTGATCAGAACTTTTTTCACGAGACATCTCCTTCGAAAAGTCCGTCCCTTCACGGGGAAAACCACCTCTAAAAAGTTTTGTTCCAGGCGAATTGACCGGGCGGAAGCTATCGGAGCCTGTTGGAACAGTCCGCACCCAGGCGCGCCGTACTGAGCCATGGTGCGCGCCGAATAGGGCTTGTGTCTTTGTTCCAGCAGAGGTGCGGGTTCCTTTGTTCGGCCCACGCGACGTCCTGGTAGGGGTGGAGATTGAAAGATCCGCGCCTCGCTGCTGACAAATCTCTTCCAACCGCCGGTTGGTAGACGCCGGGCAGCCGGCGCGCGTAGGTTTTTTCCCGGTCCGCGCGCACCGGGCACATCCCAGCAAGCCGTGCTTGGTGACCGCTTGATCGCCCCGTCGCACCTGCAGGTACGGCGGGCTTTTTTTGTCTGTGCTAGAACTTGTTGTAATCAGCACAGCATGTTCTTACGCAGATAATGTAAAATCGAAGGCCAACGCTCCGTCGCAGACGCAGCCTTGGAAAGTCAGAAAACGTGGAAGAATCTATTTGGGAAACCAACAAGATCCGTGCGACGCGCGTTCGGCGGACCGTCGAACACGGAAGGGCGCTGGTTGAGGACCTTCGCTACACACTGGCCCTGTCACAACGCTTGGTGCAGGCGTCGCGTGCGCTGCTGAAGCGGTCCAAGGACCAGGGCGTTGCTACTGAGCCTTGAAACCGAAAGCAGCCGAAAATGGTCGGACCGGGCCATCTTGCCTTAAAAACTGCCGAAAGCTAAAATTACATTAGCAAGTTGGACATAGTTCAAAGCAGAAGACTTGTTCGCGAAATGGACAAGAACACTGGTCGCAGTCTCCCTGAATGGCTTCAGAGGCATCTGCCCGATGATCCGGTGATCGCATGGGATATCGCCACCAAGATTTCGACAGAGACCCAGGGCAAAACTGGGCTTGGTCGCAGCGTCATCAGGAAGGGCGATCGAAACGAGAATTTGAACGAGAAACAGGACGAAGCTGACGCCGTCGTCAGCGAGCCATACCCGGTCGCCTTGCTCCTGGTTCTTTCTGTACTCTCGATGGTGGGCGGGGCAGTGTACGCGGTCCTTCGTTGGGAGGAGTTTCTATAGCGGCGAACACAAACCTGCGGTTTTTTTCCGTTGAGGATGGAACACTGTCCTGCGACGAAAGTTTAGTGCCAGCAGCGTAGTATTGTCCCCCATACAAATGCTGCGAGATCGGTGGCCCCGATTAGCCCGCGTCCTCTCCCCGAGGGCGCGGGCTTTCTGCTGTTGTCACGGTCTTTCCGGGCCGCCTATGGTGCCGCCGGGCGGTCTTTGCGAGTGTTCGGTTTTCATCGGGAGCAATGGAGTTCAAAGCGCCCTCGGCTGCAGGTTGCAGCGGTACACAGCGACATTCCGCATGCGGCCTCAATCCTGCGATGAGTTTTGCTTCAGTTAAGAATTGGTCCTTCCTTGACAGCAAAAAGTGCTCTTCACATATTTTCCCGCAGCCGTCGCTCACGGCTCTCGTGGAAGCTCAAACACTCGTTCAGTTGAATGGAGGTTGTAATGAACGACAGGACTTTCGCCCGGCCTGTTTTCGTCAGGAAAGGGGAGTTCACGGTGGAGGAAATCGAATGCTTGGCTGATGCTTTCGAGTTCCTGCAGGAATGGCCGAAGAATCGCAGAGGGCCAATCTTTGACACGGCGCTCCGAGCTTGCCAGCGCGCCTATGATGGCCAAGTCCCCATTTCAGTTGCACGCGAGGCTTTCGCCGGCTTCGCCAGATCGGCCAAGATCCTCGAGGACGTCTCTGCAGCTATACCCTGGATGACGGCACCGAAAACCGGTCGTGGTGGCGTGATGGCGTAACCGATGTAGTTACCCTAAAGCGCGTGGCGTTTGCGACGCGCTTTAGGTTCTTGTTTTTATGCATGTCGTTATCGCAAAACCGCTGCGCACTTTTGCGCGATATGCATTAGCGAAAAGATGGCCAGCGCCGCTGGGAGCGGGGGAGGTGGGGTTGCCTAGATTGGCGCCGGCCAAGCGGCGTTGGGGTTCGCAACGAAGGAAGAAGTTCGCCAGATTGATTATGGCGTGATCGCGGAAGTTGGCCGGGCCTGCCGATAGCGGCGCTCCTCTATGCCTCCGAGGCTTTCTCTTCCGACGTTATTTGCTTCGATGGGCTTTACCTTCAGCACGCTCCCCCCTTGGCGTCGGGAGCGGCTTTGGAAGCGCGTCCAGGAACATGCTGGGCCACGGCCCAAGGACATGCCAAAGCGGCCGGCGACGCAGTGGGTCAAACCAGGAATCAAAGCCCGTGTGAAGTATCTCAGGGGCGAGGACGAACTTCGGCACGCTTCGCTGCAGGATTTCTGGGACGAGGGCTAAAGCGGGACATCTCAGATCCCATACCTCATGGCAATGAAGACCACCGGTGCAAGGATCAGGAAGATCGCCATTACTATAATAACGGCAAGGGCCAGGTTCTCTGCTCGCCTGACAATGGCAGCGACCTCATCGTCGCTCGACGAAATGAGATCAACCACCGAGAAATCTGTTGGGTTAGGAGTTTGATTGTCATTTGCGGGTCGGCTTGCGACCTCATCGACATTCTGTCTGCTCTGGATAAGGGTCACAGTTCTTTCCCCTGTTAGGGTGCCCGCCGATGGGGGACAAACAGCGAGCACCCGGTGAGCCACCGATGAAGGGACTTTGCTCGGCGGCCCAATCCAAATGCATTGGTAAGGTCTTGGTTGCCGGCTCTCAGCCCTCTGTCTATGACGCAACGACTTCAGTCTTACCGCATGTGGGACCATAGCCCTGCGGCGGAACTAAGTACCGCCGGTCCCATTTGCCGACCAGTGATAATTCAGAGATAGGAGAGGTGGCCATGGCTGACGGTCCAACGGTTGTTAACTCAGGCGGAAATGGCGGCGGCACTGCTGTCGCCGTCGTTCTCGCAATTATCGCAATCGTGATCCTGCTGTTGTTCACCGGCGTTATCAACATCCCGGGCGGGGGCGACGGAAAGGACCTCGATGTAAAGATTGAAGCGCCCAAGGTTGAAGCACCCACGGTCGAAGCGCCCAAGGTCGAAGCGCCAGCCGCGCCCGCTCCGGCAGAGCCGGCCGCACCTGCCCCAGCCGCACCTGCCCCAGCCGCGCCCGCTCCGGCAGCACCTGCTAACGGCGGCTGAAGGACGCGTTCAGGGGAAAGGTCCGCAACCTACAGCCCCGCTTTGATTTGGTGAGCGATTGTCAGTCGCTTGCGGCCGGCGCCACTTGGGGGGCGTCGGGGTAAATTGCCTGTAGAGCGCCGGCCGGCGGCGATGGGGTCAGCGGGGACGGCCCAGCGGCTTGGTTGCGAGGGGGACTGGCAGCTGGAGGCCGCTGGGCCTGACCAGCGAGCCTTTGGGGTGCTCGCCTGGCTGGCGAATAGATGCGCTCAAGCTAATGGAATTGAAACATGCGAACGAAGTACGTGGCGATAATTCCGCTGTGTAGAAGCCATAAGGTGCCCCGCAATGGGTCAATACATCTGGCACCGCAATTGCATGGTCAGGTGTGGGGGAATGCGGTGGAAGCCCGTCGCTTCGCTAATATAGCGGCGGGTCTTCTACGTACCGGTCGCATCCCAGCCTACGCGCTGCTGTCCGTCTCGCTTTCCTCGTCGATCGACCGCACCGGCAAATAAGCATTGGTGTCAAGCCACTCGCGCAGCACGATCTGAATGAGGTCCGATCGGCCGATTTTATTTCACCAGCAATGGAGTTGAGTGCGCCCTCGGTTGCCTCCAGCTATCGAGATCTCGGTATGGATCGTCGCCAGCAACAAACGGCACGAGTTGAGGATGTGCCGGCGAAGACCTTCGCCGAGTTCAAAGCCGCGTTTGCCAAGGGCCAAAATTTCAACGAGCACATCCGCAATCACTTCCGGTATTATTTGGTTGCGACCGATAACGATGCTGCGTGACCTGCCGATCGGTATTCATCGTGTTCGCTTTGGTGAATCGCCTTGCTGTTTCCACTCGCGTTGGACCTCGATTTCCTCTGGTTCTTTCTTGTCGACCGTCGCGGTCTCGCTGTCGGCCTCACTGGCCGCGCGAAGCAGTTCGTCCAGTTTGGCGTGCAGCGCCTGCGTATCGCGATGCTCGGCGCGCTGGATGAACAACGTCATCGCCCACGTCGCCAGTGTCGCAATGGCGTGCCAATCGAGGCTATCCCGATCGAAGATTAGCCAGAGGCCGGCATAGGCAAAAAAGATCAGAAATGCCTGCGGGCGCGACGTCAGCGTGCCAATGTGGGTGATAGTGCTTCGGACCTGGTGGTTTGCCATGTGCAAGGCCTCCTATGTATCTCCATAGGATAGCGGCTGGCGGTCCGGGGAGTAGTGACCAAGATCGCGCATGTCGAGGGTCCTGGTCGCATATGGGGCACCCTAAAAAGTGCTCTGCATCGGGCTTGATCTGCCGATCGTGACCTCTGCCCGGGCATCCAGTGGCTTCGCCCGGAATTGCGACGCTGACGCGTCCTCGGTGACTTACTTTCGCGCCGTGGCCGTTATCACCACCCCGTCACCAATGCCAATTCCCCGCGCCATGCAGAAGATTTTGGAGCGGCAAGCGGCATCGTCAAGCGTTGGCTAATATAGATGAGCCCGCTTCATCCAATCGATGGATGAAGCCCATATGGGCCGGTGCTACTTTGATGCATAGCGCGACCATGGCAAGGCCAGGGACGGCAGCCCGGTTTTGCTGCCCAAGAAGCCCGCTGGCTCTAGGGGCTGAATATGAGCAAGACAACTCTCATTGCTATCGCTATCCTCGCGATCAGCGTCGGCTATGCCGAAGCCGCGGACCGTAAGGTCGAAACCGCACCCCTCGGGACGTACGCCAATTCGAAGAACCTGCCGGTTTGCACCGCGTCAAGCTCACTCTTCGAAGTCCTCGGTGACAAGTGTTTTCTCGTCAAGGGTTCGATGATCTATGGCGACATCGCCGAGCTTTCCCAGATAATCACTTTGGGCTGGTAGCCGGAGCAACAACGGCGCTCGACGCTAATTCCGCAGCCTTACGCCGACACCACACTGCTATCGGCCGTGCCGTTGATCGAACTGCTCGAACTGGAGACCGACAGCGGCACGATTGAGCTGGCCATGAATAGGATCGTCGCCCGCCAGCGAATTCCCCCTCATGAAAAAGTCTGACGCGAGATTGATTTGGTTTAAAGCCGCTTCTTTGCGCGTGAATCGCAAGAGTTTTCCCAGGGGCGGTGGGGACAGGGCGATCTTGTCGTCGACATTTGTCGACTGGCCACCCCAACCGATCTTCGTCGGTGTATCCACGATCCGCTGTATGCCGCGCTACTGATCTTTCATGCGCAGCAAAGCGGGTGACGCCCTAGCAATCGACATCCGGTACCCAGGCGGCGGAAGCCTGGCGATTCAAGAGCGTGTCGCAGTGTTAGTTCCTTCGAACGCCTTGTCGTTCTATGAAGCACCTGCCTGCGATCCGAACCCTAGTTCGTTTTCAACTGGCCGACGCGGTTTTCGGCGATCCAGCGGGCGGCGAGCACCAATGCGCCCATACTGAAATCCTTGCCATGCTTGGCCACCATTTCTTCCGACAGGTTGGCGAGCCGTTCGAAAAATTCGTCCTTGCTCTCGTCCTCGGGTGTGGATTCCGTTTGCATCTTTTCCTCCTTTTGCATGCAACCACTATTTGAACATCTGCGCGGGAAAAGTGACGATCGCGGCGGTGCCGTCTACCGAACCTACCGCCAGGTGCCGTCCGTCGCCCGACCAGGCAAGCGCCGCGATCTCACCGCCCAAGGATCTGACCAGCAGTTCGTCCCGCGCGCCGATCTGGGCTATGGTGATCCGGCCATTGGTATAGCCGGCTGCAATCAGTTTCTTTTCCGGGTGCGCAGCCACCGTCTCGACCGGCACCAGCCCGGCGCGGCCAGTCTCCAACGCGCCGGAGGCATCGCCGTGAAGCGGCGGGGCGGTCATTGACCAGCCGGCGATCCGGAATGCGCCCGATGTGAACAGCGCATTCTCCGGCAGGCTCCAGCATACTGTCCGGACCGGCGATGGAAATCCTTCGACGATGTCAGCTCGGCCATCGGTCACGCTGACCAAAGCAAAGCCTCCGGTTTCGAGCCCGCAGGCCAGCCAGGTGCCGTCGCCACTCCAGCGGATCGACACGGGGCGCGCTGAAAAACTGATATCGCTTATCAAGGTCGCGTCGCCTTCGACAATCCAAATCGATAATCCGTCCTCCAGACCATAAGCGAGGCGCCGTCCACCCGGCGAAAAGGCAAGCGCGTCCGTGGACGGTGCCGCACCATGTCGCAGTCTCAACGCGTCGCCGTGGCCGCGTGACAGGAAGACATCCTGCCCGTTGCTGACGGCGGTCATTGCCGTCTGGGGGCTGTGGTCGATAGCGACGATCGGTCCGTCGATCTTGACCAGCGTCTCCATCACGCTGCCGTCCGCGGTCAGATGCACCGCCTCGCCGGCCGCTGTTCCGACGAGGAAGCTGGACCGAAGGTAGCTGGCGAGCGGGATATCGCCATCTCCTAATGCAGCAGTGGCAATCAATGGCGCTGGTAACTTTTCCCTTGGGCGGATCGTCGTCTGGCCGAGATCGCCGCTCACTCTGATCCGCGACTCCGGCGGCTCCTGGTCCGCGACCGTGGCTATTGCGACCGTTCCGTCCATGCACGTGAAGGCGACTGTCAAGTCATCGGTGCTGAAGCGCAGATCGGCGATCGCCGACGGGCGACGCCAGCTCCGCGCCAGCAGGTCGAACAAGGTCAGGTTCTGTATCGCGTACTGGTTCATGGCTGGCTCCCATCGTAATTCTCATCCGGTGCCGCGAGGCTGCGGTCGACGTCCTCGACGTCGGCTTCCGCGGCGACGATGCGCTCCTCGCAAGCCGCACATGCGAGCATGATTGCCGCGGCTCTCTCCTCCGCTTCATGCAAGTCCTGCACCAGTTGCGCGTTCGCGCCGCTCCTGCCGATTTCGAGTTCCAGGCGCAACACATCCATCTCGATGCCGGCGCGCTTCTGATTTAGCCGCAGCGCCTCGGCAGTAAGCGCGGAGACATTGGCGATCAGATCGAGCCGGCGAGCGAGCAGAGCGTCACGCCAGTCAGGTTGCCCCATCGGATCCTCCTGCCATTTTTCGCTTCCAGCCATCGGTCCGTGCGGTTTTTCAAAAGCTGACAGCAATTTGGGCAACGTGCCGGCCTGCGAATGGAATTGTTTTTCAGCCGTTTCAATGTGGCTCTTGAGCTGATCCCAGATGTCGACGCGGATCATCGATGTCGTATCGCCGGTGAGGTGCTCGATCTCGTCGACGCGGAACTGGCGCGACAGCGAAACGCCGGAAAACACGAAGTCGCGCAAGAGGATCGCATGGTTCTCGATGAACAGATGGATCATCGGATGGGTTTCCGTGGTGACGCCGCCGGCGGCAAGCTCGGCCCGGATGAAATCCTGGAAGTGGCTCTGGAGGCGATGTTGGCTCTCGCCCATGAAGCGCATGACAAAGACCAGATCACGGGGCATCAGCCTGACAAGATCGCCGGTGACGCCATCGGCCTCGCTGGACATCGGCTCGGGCTGCCTCCGGCTGTCTTTGTCGTTCGCCACGGTTTTTCTCCAGTGCGAGGCCCGTCCGTGAGCCATCGCCTTCAAATAGTAGAGAAAGGAGAAGAATAAAATAGATGATGTTTGTTTTTCAAATTTGCTGCGAATGCTAACTTGATATATCGCAATTGCGAATAGATATTAAATATTACAGGCGCACGTTACAACTGTAAAAGAACGTTACAGTTGGCTATCAGCTCATATGCCGAAAGAGCGGCGATTTTGTTTTGAGCGCCAGCCACGGGCGCTGTTTTCAAATTGGCACGGCGCTTGCTTTGTACACTTCCATAAGAAGCCCATCGCGCTTTTTGACGCGGTGCCAAAAGAACGAAGGAACGGAGGAAGCAGGGACCAGTCGCGTCCGCTTCGATACGCCCCATCGCAAATGCGATTGGCGCCGAGGATCCCTGCCAGACGCCTCTAGAACCTTTGCCGCGATCCACTTGAACGGCCGAACCATGAGTCGCGCCTGAATGCGCAGCCCTTTGTCGTGCCGTTCGCACTCTCACTAGCGGCGCTGTGCGCCGCTTCATGCCGGGGGTCAAGGAACCTGCGGCTCAAACCTGGTGGAGGCTTATGACCATGACGTCTCTGACGCTCAACAAGATTACCTCGCAACGCGGAATCTCCGTGGGCGAGGCAACCAAGAAGATTGCCGATCTCGGCTGGAATCCTTCCTACGTCCAGGAAGCGATGACGTTTCCGACAGACTATAAGATCAACAAGACGCCGCGAGACCCGATGAAGCAGGTCCTGCGGTCCTATTTCCCCATGCAGGAAGAGAAGGACAACCGCGTATATGGCGCGCTCGATGCGGCGTTGCGCGGTGACATGTTCCGCAACGTCGAGCCGCGGTGGGTCGAATGGATGAAGCTCTTCCTGGCCATCATTCCCTTCCCGGAAATCTCCGCCGCTCGATCGATGGCGATGGTCGCCCGCATCGCGCCCGGCGAGGAGCTCAGGACCGGCTTCACCATGCAGATGATCGACGAGTTCCGTCACTCGACGATCCAGATGAATTTGAAGAAATGGTACATGGAGAACTACATCGATCCGGCCGGCTTCGACATCACCGAGGAAGCCTTCGGAAAATGCTACGCCACGACTATCGGCCGGCAGTTCGCGGAAGGCTTCATCACCGGCGACACCATGACCGCCGCCTGCATGTACCTGACCGTGGTCGCCGAGACCGCCTTCACCAACACGCTGTTCGTCGCCATGCCTTCGGAAGCTGCCCGCAACGGCGACTATGCGCTACCCACCGTCTTCCTGTCGGTGCAGTCCGATGAGAGCCGGCATATCGGCAATGGCCATTCGCTGCTGATGGCGGCGCTCAAGGAGCCGGAAAATCACCTCTTGCTCGAGCGCGACCTTCGCTACGCCTTCTGGCAGAACCACGCGATCGTCGACGCGGCCATCGGCACCTTCATCGAATACGGCACCACCAACCGCGACAAGAACAAGGAGTCCTACGGGGAAATGTGGCACCGCTGGATCTACGAGGACTACTACCGCACCTACATGCTGCCGCTCGAGAAATACGGCATCAAGGTCCATCACGACGACGTCCAGGCGGCCTGGGAACGCATTACCAAGAAGAATTATGTCCACAAGGTCGGACAGTTCTTCGCGGTCGGCTGGCCGGTCAACTTCTGGCGGATCGAAGCCCAGACCGACAAGGACTTCGAGTGGTTCGAGCACAAGTATCCGGGCTGGTACGCCGAATTCGGCGACTTCTGGAAATGGTACGCCAAGCTCAGCCACAAGGGCGAGAAGGTGCTGCTGTTCAACAGCGACGTCGGTTACGTCTATCCGCACCGCTGCTGGTCCTGCCTCGTTCCCTGCCTGATCCGTGAGGATATGGTTGTCGGCGAGATCGACGGCCAGCTGCACACCTTCGCCCACGAACTCGACAAATGGACTGCCACCGTGGCGTTCGCCGACGAGTATCAGGGCCGGCCGACGCCCGCGATGGGCCGCTTCAGCGGCAAGCGCGAGTGGGAGACGCTCTATGACGGCTGGGATCTGGCCGATGCGATCAAGGACCTGAACTTCGTCCGCTCTGACGGCAAGACGCTCGTCCCGCAGCCGCATATGCGCTTCGACGACACGGAGATGTGGACGCTGGACGACGTGCGAGGCAACAAGCTCGGATCGCCGCTCAACGCGCTGCGTGCCATGTCGCCCGCGGACCGTGAGAAGCACCTGGCGGAATACCGGGCCGGCTTCACGATCAATCCCTGCAACTGATCAGGCCAAGGGGCGGGTTCGTCCCGCCCCTTCTCTTACTGGAGGTCCGTATGTCGGAAACCCACACGGTCAGGCTTAGCCCGGTCGGCGTCGAATTCGATGTCGAAAATGGCGAAACGGTGCTCAACGCCGCGTTCCGCCAGGGCATCGCGCTGCCGCACGGCTGCAAGGAAGGGCAATGCTCAGCCTGCAAGAGCGTGTTGCTCGACGGCGAAGTCGACATGCTCAAATACTCGACCTTCGCGCTGAACGACATGGAGAAGGAGAGCGGCCACGTCCTTTTGTGCCGCTGCATCGCCTACTCCGATCTGGAAGTCGAGCTTCTCAACTACGACGAGGAGATTTTGGCGAAAGCGATCGCTGTGAAGACGTTCAAGGGCAGGATTGCTCGGATCGAGCACCTGACCCACGACATTCGCGGCATCGAGATCGAACTCGGCTCGCCGATAAAGTTCTGGGCGGGGCAATATGTCGACATCACGGTTACCACGCAAAAAGGGGAGACGATTACGCGCTCGTTCTCCATGGCAAATACGCCGGACCAAACCCAAGAACTCTCCTTCATCATCAAAAAATACCCTGAGGGAAAGTTCTCCGGAGAACTCGATTGCGGAGGCATCAAGGCCGGAGCAGAGGTCACCGTCGTCGGACCTTACGGAACCTGCTTCCGCCGCGACGAACGGCAAGGACCCCTGATCCTGGTTGGAGCCGGATCGGGCATGTCACCGATCTGGTCGATCCTAAACGACCATCTGAAGAGTGGCGAGAAACGTCCGGTCTATTTCTTCTACGGCGCCCGCACCCGCAACGACCTGTTCTATCTCGACAGGATCGCTGAACTCGTCGGCAATCATTCCGACGTCACCTTCATTCCCGTGCTGTCGCACGCGAATGACGACGCTGAATGGCAAGGCGAGCGCGGTTTCGTACACCAGAGTGTCGACGCCAAGCTCAAGCAACTGGCGGTCGACGGGCAGGGCGACGTTCATGCCTGTGGTCCGCCGCCAATGATCGATGCGCTTCAGCCGGTTCTGTTCATGAATGGGTTCGAGACGGAGCGGATCTTCTTCGACAAGTTCACCACATCGGCAGGTGCAACGCCGGCCCACTAAGAGGGCGGCCACGCAACTGTAACCACAACTGCAACAAGGGAGTGAAGACTATGCCAGCTACCTCGAGTTCAGTCGGATCCGGAGCCGCCGGCGCGGCGCTCTTTGCCGACTCCGACAGCCGGAAGTACCGGTATTTCGACCCGAAGGGCCAGCGTGCGACCCACTACGAGGACATGACGGTCGACGTGCAGCCCGATCCCGAGCGTTACCTGATCCAGGACTGGATCATCTCCTTTGCCGACGGCAAGGGCGCCTATGTCAAGCAGAACACCGCCGCGCAGAGCTCCAACTGGCATGCCTTCCGCGCTCCGGACCAGGAATGGGAGCGTACGCACTACCAGCGTCAGTCGAAGATCGAGACGATGGTGCAGAGCGTCATCAACAATGCCCGCAAATCGGGCGCGCCCAAGACTTTCGACAAAGCCTGGGTCAAGATCCTGCAGACGCAGCTCGGCGCGTGGAAACATGCCGAATTCGGGCTCGGCACCTCGCTGATGCAGGCACAGCGCTACGGCTATACCCAGATGATCAACAACGCGACGTTGACCAACTCGTCCTACAAGCTCCGGCTTGCGCAGGACATTACGCTCTACCTTGCCGAGATCGGCATGGACCTTTCCGGCTGGGACGACGAACTCGGCAAGAGGAGCTGGCTCGAAGACAAGAACTGGCAGGGCACCCGCGAAGCGGTCGAGACCATCATGGGCGCGACCGACTATCTCGAACAGTATTTCGCCATCAACATCGTCTTCGAACCGCTGGTCGGGGAAGCATTCCGCTCAGGGTTCCTGATGCAGATCGCCGCCGCCAACCATGACTTCATCACGCCTGCAGTGATCTCGGCGGCCGAGGCCGACTACGAGCGCAACCTCGCCAACACGATCGACCTCATGCACTTGCTCGCCAACGATGAGAAACACGGCGCGACGAACAAGAAGCTCTTCCAGGGCTGGGTCAAGAAACACGGCGCGCTCGCCGACAAGGCAGCCATCGGCCTGCAGCCGATCTGGTCGATGCCGCATTCCAAGCCAGTCGCGTTCGCGGATGTCCGCGCCAAATCCGAGGAACGGATTGGCCAGATCCTCGGCGAACTCGGCCTCAAGCGCTGACACAGGGAGAAATGCCATGTCACTAGCAGCACGCGACGCAACGCATTCCAACATCTTCAAGGAGATGAAGGACATCACCTTCGAACAGACGATTTCGCATCAATGCGGCGTCACCATGAATGACTCGGTCGAGGCCAGGGCCATCGCCGAATTCATGGGCCAGAAGCCGGGGGTGACCATCACCTACCAGCCGGCACTGATCCGCATCGACGGTGACGGCAAGCTGATCTTCAAGATGGACGCGATCGGTGAATATCTCGGCCGGGAGATTTCAGCGGAGACCTTCGAAGTCAACACCTCCACCCACTACGGCCGCATGGTTCGCGTCGACGACAACACCGTGATCCTGTTCGGCAACATGGATGAGATGTTCGAATACATCGAATAGCCGCCAAAAAAACCGGGCGCGCCGCCCTGGTTGCGGCGTGCCGAACCGATCAACGCCCATCTCGCGGAGGAAAGAATGTTTAGGACACCGGAAGGCAAGGATATCTTCGTGGTCGACGGCCACACCCATTTCTGGGACGGCAGCCCGGACAACCAGAAAAATGTCCACGGCAAGCAGTTCATCGATTGCTTCTACGCCTATCACACCGGGCTGAGCCCCAAGGACCAGCTTTGGGAGAAGAGCAAGTTCGAGAAATACAGCGCCGACGATCTCTATCGCGACCTGTTCATCGACGGTCCCGATGATGTGGCGATCGTCCAGTCGACCTATCTCAAGGACTTCTACAAGAACGGCTTCAACACGATCGAGCGCAACGCCGAGGTGGCCAAGCGCTATCCGGAGCGTTTCATCGTCAACGGCGCCTTTGACCCCCGCGACGGTGAGAAGGCTCTCGAATACATCCACTTCCTCAAGGAGAGCTACAACGTCAAGGGCGTGAAGATGTACACGGCCGAATGGAACGGCGCTTCCAAGGGCTGGAAGCTCACCGATCCCGATGCCTACAAGTGCTTCGAGCTCTGCGACAAGCTCGGCATCAGCAACATCCACGTCCACAAGGGCCCGACGATCCTGCCGCTCTCGAAGGATGCGTTCGACGTGCATGACGTGGATCACGCGGCGACGGATTTCCAAGGCCTCAACTGGATCATCGAGCATTGCGGCCTGCCACGCCTCGACGATTTCTGCTGGATCGCGACGCAGGAAACCAACGTCTATGGTGGACTTGCGGTAGCGCTGCCCTTCATCCATTCCCGCCCGCGCTATTTCGGCGAAGTCATCGCCGAACTGCTCTTCTGGCTCGGGCCGGAGAAGATCCTGTTCGGTTCCGACTACGCGATCTGGACGCCGCGTTGGCTGGTCGAGAAATTCTGGGCCTATCAGATCCCCGACGACATCGCTGCCGAACGCGGAGTGCAACTCACCGACGAGATCAAGGAGAAGATCCTCGGCCTCAACGCAGCGCGTCTATACAGCATCGACATCGAAGCCAAGAAGAAGGCGCTCGCCGGTTCGCCCTTCAGCATTGCGGCGGAGTAGGGGCCATGGCAACCGCCAGCGTTTCCGGCAACCGCGAGAACGAACTCTGGCGGCGCCTTGGTGAGGTCAACGACCCGGAGCTCGATGAACCGATTACCGAGATGGGCTTCGTCGAGCGGGCCGCGATGACGAGCGATGGCAGCGTGGAGATAGACTTCCGCCTGCCGACCTACTGGTGCTCGCCCAACTTCGCGTTCCTGATGCTGGACGGCGTCCGTAAGGCGCTGGACCAGCTCTCATGGTCGCCGGCCTATCGCGTCAAGCTGCACGACCACATGTTCGCGGAGGAGGTCAATCGCGGCATGGAAGCCGGCAAGACATTCAGCGATATATTCGCCGAGCTTGCCGAGGATCAGGATCTCGGCGCTTTGCGCGAAACCTTCAGGATGAAGGCATTCAAGCGGCGCCAGGAGGCAGTCCTGCGCGGCCTCAGGCAGCACGGTCTGACGGATCGGGAAATCCTCGGCATGGACTTGCCAGCATACGACGTCGCGCGGTTCGAGCCGGGCGAAGCGGCCAAGCAGAAGCCGAGATATAGGGAGGCTCTGCTTGAGCGCTTCCCCAACCGCCAAGCGGATGATCCTGTCTTCGTGACCTGGGAAGGGCAAAGCATACCGGTCGGCGCACTCGGTGCCCATCTCGCCGAATTGCGCGGTGTGCGCGTCAACATGGAGTTCAACGGCGCACTTTGTCGTGGACTCAAGCAGACCAGATACAAGGAACTGGATGTGGTCGAGGGCGAACCAACGCTGGTCGATTTCATCATGGACCGCGTGCCGGCACGAGCCGCGCCGACCGCCTGAAGCAGAGCTGAAAACAACGGCCTCCCTCGCACGAGGCCCCTAACCAACAACCCGCCCGTAAGGCGGAAGGAGGAA
This sequence comes from Mesorhizobium sp. WSM4841, assembly GCF_055811515.1. NCBI lineage: Bacteria > Pseudomonadati > Pseudomonadota > Alphaproteobacteria > Hyphomicrobiales > Phyllobacteriaceae > Mesorhizobium > Mesorhizobium sp. WSM4841. The sequence continues at coordinate 110,831 of NZ_JBVVQC010000003.1, read as the reverse complement.
TCATGCCCAAAATAATGCTTCACAACTCGGAAGCCCGCCGTGCTCTCGCCCGTGGTGTCTTTCGCCTGGCCGCTGCCGTCGAGCCGACGCTCGGCCCCAAGGGTATGAACGCCATGATCGACCGGCCGATCGGCACGCCGATGGTGACCCGTGACGGTGTCAGCATCGCCTCCGAAATCGAGCTGCATGATCGTTTCGAAAACATGGGCGCGCAGGTGGTCCGCGAGGTGTCGATGCAGACCAACGAGGTCGCTGGCGACGGCACCACGACTGCCATCGTGCTCGCCAACGCTCTCATCCAGGGCGGTGTAGAGGCGAATGAACGCGGCGTGAAATCCGTCGATCTGTGCAAGGGCATCGACCTTGCCGTTGCGGCGGTGGTGGCCGCGCTCAAGGCCTCGGCCAAGCCGGCAAAGGGGAACGGCATCCTGGCTTCGGTCGCCAATATCGCTGCGACAAACACGAAGCTTGGCGCGCTGGTGGCGGAAGCCCATCAGCGCGTGGGAGCCGAAGGTGTTATCACCACGGACTTCAGCGTCACCACCGAGACCACGCTCGATGTGGTCGAGGGCATGTCCTTCGAACGCGGCTATCTTTCTCATCACATGGTGACTGACCAGGAGAAGATGGAGGCGGTTCTCGAACGGCCCTACATCCTGATGACCGATCTCAAGATCAAGGAGCCTGAGGCGCTGAATGCGGTTCGCCGCATTGCCGACGAGGATGGTCGGCCGCTGCTTATTGTGTCCGAGGAAATGTCGCCGGAAGTTGTGGTGACGCTGCTCGGCAAGCAGGGACCTGGAAAATACCTCGTCGTCCATCCGCCGGAATATGGCCATTGGCGCAAGGCGATGATGGAGGATCTGGCCATCATCACCGGCGGCAAGGTGATCGCGCGCGACCTCGGCGGCCGGCTGGAGGACATCACCGCCGACGATCTCGGAACAGCCGACCGGGTCAAGACCAGTTCGTCCTACACCTCGATCATCCGCGGTGGTGGCGACCATGCGGCAATCGCATCGCGTCGCGCCCAGGTGCAGCGGCAGTATGAAGCTTCGCCGCCGAACATCGACCAGGACAAGCTGCGCGAACGTCTGGCCAAGCTTTCTGGCGGCACCGCGATCCTTTATGCCGGCGGTGTCACACCCGTCGAGCAGAAGCGAACCATTCAGCTCATCGAGGATTCGCTGAATGCGGTACGCGCCGCATCCGAAGAGGGCGTTGTCGCCGGCGGCGGTTCGGCGCTTGCCCAGATCGCGCCGCTGCTCGACAAGGTGTCGGCCGGCGTCGACGGCGATGTCGCCGAAGGCGTGCGCCTGGTGCGGTCGGTGCTGTCGCGGCCACTCTGGCGCATCGCCGCCAATGCCGGCGCCGATCCCGAAGCAGTTGTGGCGGAAGTTACGCGCATCAATGGCGGCTACGGCTACAACGCGTCTGCCGGCAGCTATCAAAACATGTTCGAGGCAGGGATCATCGATCCGGTTCGTGTCACCTACACAGCGCTCGCCAACGCAGCTTCGGTGGCGACGCTGATCCTGACCACCGAAACGCTGATTGGTCATCTCGCCGAGGACGAGGATCCGACGGCCGGACCGGCTCGCGGCGGCGGCTCCGAAAAGCTCGGCCGCGCCTAAGCAATCCGAACAATCTCGACGTTGAAAGGATACGACGATGAAAGCTGCCAGACTGTACGCATACGATCCGCAAATGAATGTCCAGCTCAGGATCGAAGAGGTCAAGGCGCCGACAATCACCGCCCCCGACGAAGTGATCGTGCGGGTCGGTGCTGCCGGCCTTTGCCGCACCGACCTGCATATCATCGAGGGTGTGTGGAAGCCGACCATGGATCCCGAAGGCACGCTGTTGCCCTACATCATGGGTCACGAGAATGCTGGCTGGGTCGAGGAAGTTGGCAGCGGCGTCAAGTCGGTCAAGCGCGGCGACGCCGTGATCTGCCATCCCTTTCGCTCGTGCGGGATCTGCCTCAACTGCCGGCATGGCGAGGACATGTACTGCGACAACGGCCAGTTTCCCGGCCTTGGCATGAATGGCGGCTTCGCCGAATATTTCATCACCAGCGAGCGCTCGCTGATCAAGCTGAACGCCAATGTCACGCCGATCGAAGTGGCGCCCTTGGCTGACGCCGGCATCACCGCCTACCGCGCCGCCAAGCGGGCGGCCAAGCTGCTAAGGCCAGGGAGTTACTGCGTCCTGCTCGGCATAGGCGGGCTCGGCCACATCGCGCTGCAGTCGCTGCATGCGATTTCGGGTTGCCGCATCATCGCCGTCGATCGCGAACCGGCGGCACAGGTGCTGGCCAAGGATCTTGGCGCCGACTACGTCCTTGATGGCGGGCCGAACATCGTCGAGGAGGTCAGCCAGATCACCGGCGGCGGCGCTCATGTGGTGATCGATTTCGTCGGCGAACTCGGCGTCGAGAACATCTGCTGGAAGATGGTGCGCAAGGGCGGCCAGCTATTCGTCGTCGGCTATGGCGGCAATATCAATGTGCCGACTGCCCATCTCGTCATCGAGGAGATCAACATCGGCGGTAGCCTGGTCGGCAATTTTACCGAGCTTGTCGAACTGATGGAGCTCAACGCCGACGGCAAGGTGAAGATGCACTACACCGAATACAACCTCGCCAGCATCAACACCGCACTCGACGATTTCAAGAACCGGCGGTTCACCGGCCGCGGCGTCATCGTGCCCTGAAGCGTCTGGTCGGGCCTGCACGGAGCGGGCCCGACGTTTTGGTTCGCTTGCCGGCCCGGCAAGCCTTTCTTTCTTGGGCGCCGCGGCTGATGCCATGGCTTTTCCGTATCGGGACGTCAGCGAAGCGCGGTCCTGAAACGAGTTCTTTGCTTCGCAGTTTGGAAAAATGGGAGGACAATATGGATCTTATCACAGGACTGGCCGTCGTCATCGGCATTATGGGCGGCATTGCAACGTGGGCAGCGATCACGATCGGCAACCCCTATCTGCTGATCTGGGCGGTATTTGTGGGCTGGGGGAGTTTCTATCACTGTGGCGGCAAGGAAGCCGGGTTCAAGAATTCGGCGCTTGCAAACCTTTGGGGAGCGATCTGCGCCGCCAGCGCATTGGTAGCACTGACGTCTATTGGTGTTACGGCTCTCACGGCCGGCATTTGCGTCGGCGTTTCAATCGTAGTCCTGATTCTCGCTGCCAAGCTGCCATTGCTGAGTGCGATTCCATCAGCGGTCTATGGCTACGCAACGACTGCGGCACTTTTTCTGCTTGGCGCTGCCGCCTATGGCGAGGGTCCAAGCGGCATCAGCAAGGTCGCGGCAGCTGTGGTGATTTCGCTGATCATTGGCAAAAGTCTCGGCTACGTCTCCGAGAAAGTGACAGCTGCTGTCGTGAAGAGCTGATCTAACCCCCGCTACCGCTTCAGTGATTGACTTATCCCAACCCCGTGGCGCGAATGCCGCGGGCTTCTTTCGTGCCGGTGACAGGCTCTAGATGAAACCGCGGCGGATGCCGTATTGGTCGAGCTTGCGATAGAGCGTTGGCCGGGAGATACCGAGCCGCCGTGCGACCCGACTGAGGTTGCCGCCTTCGGCTGCCAATGCGTTTTTCATCGCCTGGCGTTCCGCCTCGACGAGCGTGCCTACGTCCTGCGGGGTCGCTGCACTGCTGTTCGATCCGGCTTCCGATTCAGAGCCGGGCGCCGTGATCTCCTCGGGAAGGTCGTAAAGTCCGATGTCGCGGCCGCGCGCCAGGACATGCAACCGCCCGATGAGGTTCTTCAGTTCGCGCACATTGCCCGGCCAACAATAGGCAAGCATGGCATCGAGCGCTTCGTGCGAGAATTCCAGCGGCTCCTCTCCTGCTGCAGCAGCGATCTGCCGGTTGAAATGTTCGGCCAGCAGCAGCACATCTTCGCCGCGCTCGCGCAGCGGTGGAACAGTGATCGAGACCGCGCCAATTCGATAGTAGAGATCTCGGCGAAAGCGGCCTGTTGCAATTTCCTGCTTGAGATCGCGATTGGTTGAGGCGACCAGGCGTACATCCACCGGGCGACCCCGGCTGTCGCCAATGCGGTGCACTACACGCTCTTCCAGCACACGCAGCAGGAACGGCTGGATCTCAAGGGGCAATTCGCCGATCTCGTCGAGACTGAGGACGCCACCATTGGCGAGCTCGAAAACGCCCGGTTTGCCTTCCCGCGAGGCGCCGGTAAAGGCGCCGGCGACATGGCCGAACAATTCGCTGCCGAACAGGTCTCTGGTAATCGCCCCGCAATTCATCGCAATGAACGGATCGTTTGCCGTGCGCCGGCTGCCGGCATGGACAAGCCGCGCAAACAGCTCCTTCCCGACCCCTGTTTCACCTTCGACCAACAGCGATGTTACGCTGCCCGACCGAGCGACGCGGCAGGCGACGTCGATGGCAGCCTGCAGAGCTTCGCTTTCGCCGACGATCATCGCGACAGCATCCTGAAGATGCTTGTTCACTTCCCGGTGGACGACCGTCACGCTGGAGACTGCCGGCACGGAGGGGAACACCAGTGCCGCGCCGCGGAGGTCGCCGTCGAGCTTGAGCGGCGTGATGTGGCAGGATCGCAGATGGGCCGGCAGCGCTCTGGCAAGATCGGCTTCGGAGCCGGAGGACGGAAGGTTCATCAGCCAGCGGCCACGGCCTGGCTCCATCGGGCCGTCCATCATCTCGGTGGTCTCGCCGTCAGGCACATTGTTGCAGAAGATAGCGCGGCCGCGATGGTCGACGATTACCAGCCCGTCTTTTCGGCGGTAGCTGGGAGCCGATGAAATGAAAGCTTCGAGCAGGCGCGTGCGCTGTTCCTGCTGCTGTTCGGCCAATGCCTTTTCGATCTGCCGGGCTGTGGCGGCGACGAGCGCGGTGTTGTGCGGCCTGAAGATCGGCGAATAGCCTGACAGGTCGACGACACCGATGATCTTGCCGTCCAGCGGGTCGCGGATCGGCGCGCCGGCGCAGGTCCAGGATTTGATCCCGGCGCAGAAATGCTCGGCCGCATGCACGAAAGTCGGCTCACCGGTCCACAGCGCCGTACCGATGCCGTTCGTCCCGACGGCATCCTCGTTCCATTTGCCGCCGATGGCGAGGTGAATATCCATGCCGTCATGCAGCGTCTTCTTGTCGCCGATGGCGTCGATCAGCACGCCATCGCTGTCGGCCAAAACCAGCATCGCGCCGGTCCCGTCCAATAACTGGCCAAGGGAGGCGAACGACCGCCGCGCCGCCGAAAGTAGTTCTGCATTGGCCCGGGTCAGATATTCGATTTCGTCGCGATCACTGCTCAGCGGCGCTTCAATGCCTTGAGCGTTGATGCCGCCGGTGGCACTGCGATACCAGGAATCGTGAATGAGGGAGCGAACGTGGCTTGGGTGGACAGGATCGCGGGCGCATTTGGGCTCGTCAGCCAGAAAACTTTCCCAGGCGCGCATGGTGGCACGCTCGTCATAGTCGATGTTGCCCAGAACCATTTTGCCGGTGGCCAGCGACGCACGCGCCGGAAGGGCATCGATCTTCATCTGATTGGGGGCTATCTCGCGTTTCATTCAGTCATCACAGAACCTTTGAGGTATGCCATTTCTGTATGCGTCGCATTCGTATACTGCACGAGTTGGGCGCGAAGAAGGATGTCCGGGCGTGTGCCTGATCAGTTGATGCCGAGTTTCGCGCCGATGTCGAAGGCAAGCTGTTCTTCGGTATAGGTGGCAGCGAGGCGGGATCCGTCCATGTCGGCAAGCGCCTCGGCAACGATTTCGTCAACCGGCGAGAAGAAGCCATTCTGCTTTGTTGCCAGCACGAAGACCTGGTCGCCGCCGCGGTCGCGGATATCGCCGATGTGATGAAGTTGACGGCCGGTGTTCCGATCCTTCGAAATTACGCGGCCGTTCATGGTGACCTGGATGGACGGCTTGGCCTCGGCCACCGATGCCGCGCCGCCACCGACATGGATGATCAGGCCTTCCGCCTTGGGTTGCTGGCGTGGCTTTCGCGAAGCTGAATAGCCGCCACCGCTGATCTGGTCGGCAAGGCGGACGATGGTCGAGCGGTTCTGCTCGATCAGTCTTTTGACTTGTGCGTCCTCGCGCCGCGGGCCATCCCGCTTGGAGATAATCTCGACCATGAATCCTCCCAGATTCGATCCGCGTCGCCGTCGATACGGCTCATTCTTCTCTTGAAGCGAACCCTACACCGCCTCGGCAAAGTTCGCCATTGATATCACATAGCGCTAAAATTCAGGTCGCTGGTAGCAGGTGGCTGCTACACGGGATTTTCCGGTACTGGGCGCGTTTGAGCAATGCCCGCGGGCCAGGCTACCTTGCTCTTCAATTCCGCGGCTTCGCCGTCGAGTGGTCGCCTGTCGCGCATGTAGTGCGCAGCATGGAGGCAAAGTTCGGGATATGGCCGTTGATCTCCAGCGATTCGTCGTAAAGCGTCGATAGGAACTTTGGCGCCGTCATCCCCTGTCCATGGGCGATCTCGTCCAACAGCGTCCAAAAAGTGGCCTCGAGCTGGATGCTCGTCGAATGGCCACCTATTCGAACTGAGCGATTGACTAGCCGATACCCCTCCGGATCCTGCCCGGCAAAGACCTTACACATGCGAAGTCCTCCCGTTTGATATGCTCTCGGCGAAAGCGGCTTCTGCGCCCATTCGCCGGGATGGTACCATCTAAAGCGCATTTTCCGAACCATTTGCAGTGACTGCAATCGGGCTTTGGTGCATAAACCAGCCTTACGCCAATTTCTCGACGTGGTAACCGGCTGCCACCCCTTTTTGCAGCCAATGGGCCACGGTCGCCGGTATTTCGGAGACGACCGCAAACTGGAGGCTCCTTTGGCGAAAGCAATTCATTCGATGATCCGGGTGGTAGAAGAGAACCAGTCGGTGAGTTTCTACAAAAGCGCATTCGGACTCGATGTTGCGGACCGGTTGGATTTCGACACGTTCACATTGGACTATCTGCAATGCGGAAGGCCGATTTCGAGCTTGAATTGACGATCAACAAGGGCAGGGGTGAGCCCTACGCGCTTGGCGACGGCTATGGCCACATGGCTCTTTGCGTTGATGATCTCGAGGCAGAACACGAGCGCTTGGCGGTAGCAGGTTTCAATCCGCGGAAATTGTCGAGTTCAATCACCAAGGCGCGTTGCTTGCGCGTTTATCGGCAAGCGGCATCGTCAAGCGTTGGCTAATATAGATGAGCCCGCTTCATCCAATCGATGGATGAAGCCCATATGGGCCGGTGCTACTTTGATGCATAGCGCGACCATGGCAAGGCCAGGGACGGCAGCCCGGTTTTGCTGCCCAAGAAGCCCGCTGGCTCTAGGGGCTGAATATGAGCAAGACAACTCTCATTGCTATCGCTATCCTCGCGATCAGCGTCGGCTATGCCGAAGCCGCGGACCGTAAGGTCGAAACCGCACCCCTCGGGACGTACGCCAATTCGAAGAACCTGCCGGTTTGCACCGCGTCAAGCTCACTCTTCGAAGTCCTCGGTGACAAGTGTTTTCTCGTCAAGGGTTCGATGATCTATGGCGACATCGCCGAGCTTTCCCAGATAATCACTTTGGGCTGGTAGCCGGAGCAACAACGGCGCTCGACGCTAATTCCGCAGCCTTACGCCGACACCACACTGCTATCGGCCGTGCCGTTGATCGAACTGCTCGAACTGGAGACCGACAGCGGCACGATTGAGCTGGCCATGAATAGGATCGTCGCCCGCCAGCGAATTCCCCCTCATGAAAAAGTCTGACGCGAGATTGATTGGTTTAAAGCCGCTTCTTTGCGCGTGAATCGCAAGAGTTTTCCCAGGGGCGGTGAGGGACGTGGCGATCTTGTCGTCGACATCTGCGACTTCCCCTGACTCAGCATCTGTAGCCCGGTATGTAGCCCAGCAGCGAGCATACGCCGATTGGCGTACCCTGCATCGATACCTAAGTGTTTGAAAATATTGGCTCCCCGAGCTGAATGGAACTGCGAACTTTGAGTCGCCGATCGCCCTCAAACCTAACACCAGGGCCCACCAAGCGGATTCGCAAGCGCGATCGCGATCGCGCGGAGAGGATTAGATTGGCGGGTGGGCCCAGGCCAACGCTGAGGGAACGCGCGGTCGCGCTCGCCCTGGAGAAGGGCGAGGTTCGGGCGAAGGAACTGACCGACATCGGCGTTCCTCGCTGCTACCTAGCCCGCATGTGCGACGAGGGCTTGCTCATCAAAGTCGCTTATGGGCGCTATCGAGCGGCCCTTCCTAAGGCAGCTTGATTCCGGTCTTTCGGAATGAATGACGTAGCAAGGGGAGCGGGCGCGCAGTGGGTCCTGTGCCCGACGCTCTAGATCAGCTCGCACGCCCCATGCCGAAGAGGTGAGAGCCGCCCGCATTTTCAAGCCTCCATCAACCTGGAAGACAGGAATTCGATGAAGCGCTGCGTCTTGGCTGGAATAAGGCGAGTTTCGGTGACGGCGTAAATGCTGACCGACGACCCCTGCCATTAGGGCAGGATGCGTCGGAGCCGGCCAGTGGCCAAGTCTTCGGCGACGATCTTCTCGGCAAGCAGGGCGATGCCCTGGTGGTTGACCGCCAGGGCGCGGATCATCCCGACGCTGTTGAGCGTGAAGCGACCGCGAACGGCGACATCGACCTTGTTCATCTCCTGGTGCAAATTCCAGGTCGGGCTCCGCGCCATGCCGATGCATTCATGCTTCGCCAGTTCCGCAGGTGTGGCGGGCTCGCCCGACGCTTCGATATAGCCAGGAGACGCATAGAGGTGGCGCGAATGCCGCCCGATCAGGCGAGCGATCAGGCTGGAATCTTCCAGTTTGCCGATGCGGCTCGCCACATCGAACGGCTCGGCCACCAAATCGACGCGGCGTGGGGTCAGGTCGAATTCGAACGTGATGCCGGGATAGTGCCGATGATCGGCGTGAGGTAAAAAGTAGCGAGGTCGACCGGGAGCGAAACCCGTAGGACGCCGCTCGGCTGCTCAAGCATCGCGCCGAGCTGTTCGTGCGCCAGTCGCGCCTCGTCGACGATTCGCTTGCTTCGCTCATAATAGAGCTGGCCGGCCTCGGTGAGCTCGATCTTGCGCGTCGTGCGATGCAGCAGTCTCAAGCCGATCGCCTTCTCCAGCTCGCTGATACGTCGCGACAGAGTGGAGTTCGGCATGCCGAGAGCCTCCGCCGCCTTCCGAAAGCTCCTGGCTCTGGCCACCTCCACGAACAGCGCCATGTCGTTCAAATTGTTCAATTCTGCCAGGTTTATCCCGTGAGTGGAATAGCGGACAAGGACTCCAGCAAAATGGAGGTCCCTAATGAATCCACTGTTCACCCCGGCCCGCTCGCAGGCGACAGCCACCAGACGAACCGCTTCCTCGACGTGAACCTCTACGGCGGCGCGGACTACATTCGCAGCTACGCCGGCGCGGAGGATCTCGAACATCCCCATGTCTCTCCCCTGTTCGGAAACTTCGAGTTGGGCTGGACCCAGACGCTTCTGGCGACGGGAACACGCGACCTGCTTCTGTCCGATACGGTGCGCATGCACCGAGCCCTTCGGAATGCAGGAGCGTTGGCAGTTCACGCTGCGGGAGGTCGCCCGCCGGGCTGGCGTAAGCCACGCGGCACCCTACAAGCACTTCCCCGATAAGGCCGCGCTGCTTGCGGAGATCGCTATGATTGGGTTCGACCGGCTGCGCGAGTCCCTATCGGCAGCGAAGTCTGAAGCGCCGAAATCTCTGCGCGACGAAATTACTCCGATAGCTCGTGCCTACGTCGCGTTCGGAACGGACAACCCGGCTCTGTACCGCCTGATGTTTAGCGCGGAGGAGGGAAAAGCGGTGGGAATGCATCTCAATGAGCGGGCGCTGGCGGTATTCGATGTTCTCCTCGAAATCCTCCGGCGCGGCCAGGCCGCGGGGAGCATTCGCAAGCGGCCGATAGAAGGTCAGGCGGCAGCCGCCTGGGGACTCGTCCACGGCATGACCATGCTTGCGATCGATGGGCTCTTGGTGCCCGAGAAGGTGGGATCGGCGCCCTTGGATGCGGCCTTGAGCACGCTGGTGGAGGGGCTGGGGAACCCAGCAACATGACGTTCCGGACGGCTGTTGTGCAGACTCATGTGAGCGGCCGGGGACTTGTTTCCCGGACGTCGCGCAAAAGTGTGCAGCGGTTTTGCGATAGCGACATGCGTAAAAACAAAACCTAAAGCGCGTCGCATGAGGCCGGTCAAACGCGACGCGCTTTAGTCCCATTGGTACATCCTGGCGAGGGAGAGGACTTGAAATCCAACCTTCTCCACGGATCTGCGATCCCCTTCGTAGTTGTCGGCTGATGCTGTTCAGTCGACCTGTTCAATCTGCGGGCCTGGGTCGACCGGCGGAGCCGGCGTGCAATCCTGCCCCTTGCATTCCTCGACAGGGTTATCGGCTGGTGGAAGGCAGTTTTGGCCTTCGCAATGAACTGCCGGCTCCGGCGCTTCTACATGGTTAGGCGGAACAAGCTGATCCTCAGCGCGAACGGCCGGCATTGCTACGCTGATCATGCCCGTGCACAAGAGCGCAATCCCAAGCAATTTCATTTTCGCCTCCCTGTCTGGCAGCGAGCTGTACCCTACACTTTCAAGCTGCGGCCGCATCCTCTAAGCCGCGAACGACGTTAACACCGGGTTTCAGTGCTGGCCGGAAGGGAGCGGGCCGAATGATCAGCCTGTCGCATGTCGGACGCAGGCCGGATAGGCGGCTGCGGTCGATGCGGTGGGTCGGGCGGATCAGCGGCACATCGGCGAGGGACACTTGGATTGGCCGGATCGGCCTACAGACTTTCGCCACGTACGAAAGCGGCTCTGGAGTGGACCGCGTGTAAGCGGCGTTCGCAATTTTGATCTGAAGTGGCTCCCCGGGCTGAACGAAACTGCGAACTACGAACTGCCGATCCCCCTCGAAACTACGCAACAGCCCACTATCAAGATTCGGAAGCGCGACCGCGAGCGCGCTGAGCGCACCCGATTGGCCGGCGGGCCGAAGCCATCCCTCAGAGCGCGCGCTGTTGCACTCGTACGCGAAAAGGGTGAAGTGCGAACGTGCGATCTAACCGACATTGGAATTCCCCGCTGTTATCTGGCCCGCATGTGCGATGAGGGTCTGCTCGTCAAGGTCGGCTACGGCATTTATCGCGCCGCCGATCAGGAGGCAGCATGACCCGATCTTGGCCAATTCCCGGAGAATGGCAATGTCTGCAGCGGTTCGATCGCGCGAATAGAGGTTATGGCGGGAAATCGGCGACACGGCGCTGAAAATCCATGTCGAATAAAATGATGCGGCGGGTTCTGGGCATCCGTTTCATCCAGCACCGGAGTGTTATTTCACGACCCACACACCCAACAGGGTGCAGCGTATGTGTCGAGAGGCCTCGCCGAGTTCAGTTACGCGGGTTGCCATTGCCCCCAACAGGCGACTGGTGCCTTCGTGGCGCAGATCGTGGAAATTCAAATCATCGATATTCATTCCCGGAAGGCGCGTCGGAATGTGGTTCCAGATGATTTGCCGTTATAGGGAAGATGGACCTTCGTCCGCAGTGGCCAAACGCTGTTCTTCGATTATGTTCCTGCCAAACTTGATGACTTGCTCGCGATTGAGGTCGGCCAGGCAGGTTCTCGCCTACAACATGAAGCTGATGATCAACATCTTCGGCGTCAAACGACTCATGCAGACCATTGCCGCCTAATCAGAACCAGCCACCGGCCCGCATCCAAAACCTGCCTGCGAACCCGTCGTCCCGAACGATGTGCGCGCAGCCGCGTTTTCACACGGTCTCGGTCAAAGCGGTCATTCGCCAACGTCTGTTTCGCGCCCAAAAAATGCCTTCCACCGACGTTTGCATACGAATGGACCGGCCGCGCGGTTCGGGACCAACAAGACCTTTGCCGATAGCACTTCCCCAAAGAGCAATATCGTGACGACGAAACGTGAGGTAGAAATGGTCTGACGGCGGCTATGCTGAATCGGCAGAATCCGGGCACGAACCGGGAAGTCGACGCCGAGGCTATTGGCGCCATACGGGACAATGAATTTTGAGGACACTTACGCGGTTATTCCAGAGATTTCTCATCATCTGTCTGGGAGTAGTCAGCGTTTGGCTCATAGTCTTTATCGTTTTCGATACTGCGGACCGCAGACTTCCATGGGTCCTAGCCGTAGGTCTTACCTACGGGCTTGCTGCCTATGTCATTTTGCCAAACGTAGTCCGAATGGGCCTTAAGGTTCTGCACCGGAGACTCATTCCTAGATACTCAATCACCGGAGACGGCTTGCCCGGCGATCCAGTAAATCTAGTCCTGATCGGGACCCGTCAACAACTCTGCGATGCATTTGCAGCAGCGGGCTGGTCAACGGCTGATCGTTTGGGGGTTGCAAGCTCGTGGCGGATGGTACGAGCGTTCCTGCTCAACTCTTCGTATCCCACTGCCCCATTCAGCACGCTCTATCTCTTTGGACGAAGGCAGGACATGGGTTTTCAACAGCCCATCAACGACAGTCCGCGCAAGCGCCATCATATCCGCTTCTGGGCGCTGAGCCTCTCCCACTCGAGCGACGATATCACGGCAGCAAGCTTCTGGCTAAATACGGATAGACCGCCGAACGATCAGCGTGTCCTGTGGGTCGGGGCGGGCACCAGAGATACCGGATTATCGCTAACCAGGCTGACGCTCCAAGTGACACACGCTACCGATTCAGACACGAATGCTGAACGAGACTACATAGTCACCCAGCTGAAGGCGAAGCGGGTGATCGGGGATGTTGTATTGCACCAGTCCGGTTCACGTCTGCAGACCGGAATGGTCAACCATTACATTACCGATGGTGAGATCGCCTTCGCCAGCTTGATAGAGAATTGACAAAGGAAAAGCTAACCGTCGCCCCTCCATTGGATCCGAGGACACGTGCGCCGAGATCAACAAGTGGCCGACAGTTGAGCTCGAAACGGGATGTGGGGAGAAGGTCGATGAGAATTGCGCAACCAGCTACGTTCTGGATTGGGGTTTCCGCAGTCGCCTTGGTTGCGCTGGTGCTGTTGCGCGAAATTCTGCTGCCATTTGTCGTAGGCACATTGCTCGCCTATCTCCTCGTTCCGGCGGTCGACAGGTTGGAGCGGTTCGGGATCAATCGAACCCTTGCAGCACTAGCCGTCTTCTTGCCGCTGATCGTGGCCATTATCGGGGTAATGTTGGTCATGCTCCCGGTAATTATTGGCGAACTCAGATTTTTTGTTGAGGAGTTTCCCCGCTACATCACGCGTCTGCAGTCCCTTGCGACCAATGCAAGTGGCCCCTGGATGCGTAGTGTCATGGGTGAGAATCTTCACATCGAGCAATCGTCTGTCGATGTCGTGAGGACGGTGGGCAGCAAATGGCTCGACGGCGTCGTTACCTCGCTATGGTCGAGCGGAAGAGCCTTGATTTCTCTTCTTTCCCTGCTCGTCGTCACGCCAATCATCGCCATCTATCTGGCGATTGACTGGCATCGAATGATTGCAACGGTCGATGGCTGGTTTGCTCCGGAGTACCGCGACGATGTTCGGGCGCTGGGGCGCGAAATCCACGATACTGTTGCCGGCTTCGTGCGCGGTCAGGTCGTCATCTGCCTCGTTCTTGCCGTCATTTATGCCGCTGCTTTGAAGCTGACCGGACTCAATCATGCCATTTTGATCGGCATCACTGCAGGCCTCATCAGTTTCGTTCCCTATCTCGGGGCAGCCACCGGGATCTTGGTGTCCGTCTGCGTTGCGGTGGACCAGTTCTGGCCCGATTGGGCACCTGTCGCTGTTGTGGGGGGCATCTTCATCGTTGGTGAAATGCTTGCCGACTATGTGCTGTCGCCGCGCCTCATCGGTCGTCGCGTCAACCTCAATCCAGTCTGGATGATGTTTGCGCTGTTCGCCTTTGGGTGGCTGTTTGGCTTCATCGGTGTCTTGCTAGCGATACCAATCGCGGCTTCGCTAGGTGTTATCCTGCGCTTCGCGAGGCGGAAATCTCTAGCAAGCGCGGGTCACGACGTTTCAGCCGGTTCTAGCACGGATACGTGAGCGCGGTTCTCGCAAAGCTGAAGTCAAGCCGGTCGAGCCGACGTATTCCTTGAGAGCCGAAACTCCAGTTTGGAGGAAATTACCTGTGGCAGGTCAGTAACGTTCAGGATAGAGGTGGGCCCAATGTAATGTGTTGAGGAGCCGGTGACTTCACCCAGCCACCGCGACCCGCCCACAGCCGGGTCGTTGACGGGCGTGCGTATCCTCTTGGTTGAGGATTCCTGGCACCTCGCAAGAGCTATGACGAGGCTGCTTAGCGCGTTGGGGGCTGACTTGGCCGGGCCCGTTGCAACCGCAGCCGACGCCGAGCGCCTCATCTCCGAACGCCGCCCTGATGTAGCGCTCGTCGACTTTAGCCTCCGAGACGGCGAGCCCGCCCATGACCTGATCGACCGTCTGCAAGATCAAGGGATCAGTGTCATCGTCATTACCGGCTACGAGGTCGTTCCGCTAGCACCGGGCAAAGTTGAAGCTATCTTGCATAAACCCGTCAGCGCGGCACATCTTATTGCAACGGTGCGTCAAGTGACGTCGCGCTAGCTGCTGGATGGCCGGAAGTGGTTCCCTTTATGTCTGTCACGGTCACGGCCTTGACAGGAAACTCAATTCTGCAGCAAACGCCGTCGGATGCAAATACGAGGTCGACCGAACCGCCGAGCTCGTGAGGGATAAGATCACGAATGAGGCTGACGCCGTATCCGCATTGCGGCGAAGCCGCAATTGCGGGGCCGCCAATCTCACGCCATACGATCGACAGGTTTGTCGCATTCTCGCTAGGCCCGCGGTTACAGACCACCTCCACCCGCCCATTTCTGGTCGACAGTGCGCCGTACTTCGCAGCGTTCGTTGCCAGCTCGTTGAGCACCATCGCCAACCCCTGTGTCTCCGCGACCGTGAGTGTGAAGTTGGAGCCACGGATCGTTGTGTTTGCGTCCGTCGCGTAGGGCGCAAGCTGATGGCGGACAAGGTCCATGAGGTCAACGCCGTGCCAACGATTCTGGCTGAGTAGCGAGTGGGCGGCGGCCATGGATTGAATGCGCCTATCGAGTGCTTGAATGTATTCGTCCAGCGAACCACTGCCCGGGCTCGTATCCGTGATGACGACGGAAACGCGTGCCAGCAAGTTCTTGACGCGATGATCCAGTTCGGCGACCAACAGGCGTTGGTGCTCCTCAGACCGCTTGCGTTCGGTGACGTCAACAGTGAGGCCCTTGAGGCATACAAAGCGCCCCATTGCATCGAACTCGGCCTTGGCCACTTCCTCTAGCCAGACTTCCCAACCGTCGCAGCGCTTGAAGCGGAATGTTACGGTATATGTGGGGTTTTCGGGGCGGACACCGCGGACGAGCGCTTTGAAGCGCCCGCGGTCGTCCGGATGGACTCTCGAGAGAAAGTTACCGGCGGTCAGCGTTTGCCGCGGCTCATAACCCAGGATCTGCGCGGCGTTTGCGCTGCGCAGCGACGAGCCCGTCCGGACATCCCAAACGAACGCCGTGGCCGCCCCTGCCGACAGCGCCTCTTGCAAGCGGGCTTCGCTCTCAATGAGCGCGTCCTCGTGCTGACGCCGCTCGGCGAACAGCGCAGCAAGGACGGTTGCGCAGAGCGCAACCATCAGTATGCCGGCTTGAGCGGCAAGGATGCGGTCCGCAACCGGAAGATCCGGGTCGCCGAAATGGCCAATTCCAAACGTCGTCGTCCACACTATTGCAACGGCAACAATGAACGCCGCTGCCGAAGCGAAGATCGGCCGGCAACGGGCCGCTATCCACAAGAGTAACGGGAATAGTAGCGCGATCGGCACTACTGTTTTCCAAGGCTCCGCTGGCAGGGAAATGACGACGAGGCTCATCGCGGCTACCGCCGCTAGAGCCAAGAGACCTTCGATTGCCTCGCTTTGCGGCGGCGGCTCGCGTGCTGCTGAGGCGAGGCCGATCACCAGCGGCGCAGTCGTGACGATGCCAAGCGCGTCGGATAAGAACCAGTTTTGCCAAATGGCAAAAATCGATGTCGTCGCGCCATAGAACAAAGTGAACCCCAAGCTCCCGCCGATCCCGGATGCAGCGGCACCGACGATCGCCGCCCCTAACAGTCCCAGCACGTTGCGCAGGCGGTTGAGACTCACTCCGGAACCGAAGTAGCGCTCGATCAGACTAGCTGTAAGCAGGGCTTCCACCCCATTGCATACGGCGAAGACGGTGGCGCTCCCGAGGTTTCGGTCACCCAAGAGATTGGCCACGATGGTGGCGATCATGGTCCCAACCACAACCCCCAATCGCGCTCTTGGCCCAAGGGCGATCAACGTGCCCGCGGCGATACCAGCGGCGGGCCAGAACACGGCAACGCCATCAGGAGTGAGTAGGGAAAGGCTTAACTGTGCCGCCAGGAAATAGGCGATACCGACGACAACAGCGAGCCAAATTGAACTCGTCCACTGCCGCGTCTGGTCGGCGGCATCGGAACCTTGAGCTTGGACTCGTAGATGCTGCAGCATGTCACCGCCTCAGTCACATTATCACAAATAGCACAGGATGTGTGATGCGAGTGTGTGATCGTGCGCTTCGCCAGGCGGAAATCTCTAGCAAGATCGGCTCACAAAGTTTCAGCCAGTCCTGGCGCCGAGTGCTGATCATGCATGAGGCGGCGTGCTTTGGTCCGCTGCCCTCGTTAATCAGCAATTCATCGACAACAGAGTGTGACCGCGCCGTCGACCTTGACCTCTGCGGGCGCTGTTCGTTCTTCAAGAGATCAACGTTCGGCTCCTGCGGAAGAGTTACGCCAGTCGAAAAGTAAACGCGCTGTTCCCAAAAATATTTGAGAGATTCCCCAAAGGACAATATCGCGACCCGATAACGCGCCATAACCTCCCGCTGCGTCAACCGATTGCGCAAGTAAAACCTCTGAGATTTGAGGGGAGGGCGCAGGCACCGATTGATGGCCTTAATTAGCCTCGCATGCGTCGTGCGGGTGCGGCGCGACTGACTGCGTCCGCGCTCACTTGGCCCGGCGAGCCACGACGAACCAGCGCGTCCCTTTATCGTCTCGATCATGGCCGCACGCTCGGCTGCGCGGTCCTGGGCGGGCGCCGATGTCGAAACGAAGGCGGCAACACTCGCGAGGAACGCGGCCAGCAACGCTCGGCACTGGGCTAGAGTACTCATGAACCTCTCCTGGCCCACGACGTCGAGAACAAAAGCGGCGGCCATTTGAAGCAAACGCCGCTCCGATCTCACACCAAACATGTCGCGGCACCAGGTCCGGATCAACCCCGTTGGAGGTTGGTGGTGCGTCAGAAGGCGTCTTCCGCCTCAGGCGGCGACCGCAAATGGGACGGCAAGCAGCCTGACCGCACGACGCATCCTTCACGGTCTGTGTGGGTAAAGATAGGTGGGTGGCGGTTGGCTACATCTTGTTTGTGGCTTGGCTGGCAACAGGGTCTAACAGCTTCGTTTTAGTCAAGGCCAACCTGAGTTTGAACGAATTTGCCGATGCCGCCGCAGGATTGTTTGCACCGCTGGCGTTCCTATGGCTGTTTGTCGCGACGATGGTGCAGTCCGGTGAACTCGCCCTTCAGCGGGAAGAACTGCAGCTCACGAGGCAGGAATTCGTTCAGAATAGAGCGGTAGCCAAGGAGCAGGCTGAGGAGGCGCGCAACCAGGCAAGGTTCATTGGCACGCAGACCGAAATTACGATCAGGGCCGAGGCCGACCGGCATCTCGTCGCGGTGTTGGATAGTCTGAAAGAACTCCTCATGCAAAGCTTTCAAACCCAGATCGTGGTTAGGGCGGCGAATGGGGACACCGCCAAGGTTCGCGGGATTGGTCAGGGTAACTTAAAGACCCTAGGAGGCCTGGTCGACAGCGTGAGACTTGCTGCCCTCGAGTTGCGCGACACGTTGAAAACATACCCCGATAGAAAGGTCTCTGTCCTTGGCGGCCCGCTACTAGCGTTTCGAGACATAGTGCAAGAGATCAGAACCCTGTTGCCTTCAATAGCGCCGGCTCAGACGGCTGTGCTGTCGGGCTCTAACTTCAAGGCTTTTTTGGCTGAAGCCGACTACCTGCTAAGCGTTTGCGGCGAAGGAAGCAGAGCGACCGCTTTTAATGAGCTTGGGATGGTTAGGGCCGCAAGTGCAGGAATCGGCTGCAAAGCCCCGGCCGTACGTGGGCATCGCGTTTGTCGCTTTCATGGGGCTGGCGGTGGAGCACCGAGAGGCGCCGCTCATGGTCTCTATCGTCATGGGCGATTCACTTGTGAGGCGATCGAACAACGCAGAGAGATTTCCGCGCTGATTGCGGAGGCGCGGCGAGCGGCGGCCGCGGTGACATGAGCTTGGACCGACTTCGCATCCAGTGAAGACAGGCCGGTGCCCGACGAGGACTCATGGGAGGGGCAAGGCCGGTTTAGGCTGCGGCATTCGAACCCGACACGTCACGCAGGCTCGTCGACAAGGCGGGAAATGACTGGGCTGAACTTGCAGGAGCTAAGACCTCGTGATCGCCTGCGGATATGCACCCTCGACATGCGGACGAAAGTGGTCGCCGCACTGTGCCAGTCAGGGGCGATTTTCAGCTGCGGCTGCCGGCGCATCAGGTTCAGTCCACCCAGCCGTGCGCAGGCCGACAATGAGGGGGTCGAGGATGCTGTCGAGCGGGTGGAAGCGGCGCCAGACGGCGGCGGGATCGCGGTTGAAAGCTGGTGCCTGCTTCGCCATCGTGTCCAGGGCTTCCTGCGCAGCGGCGCGGTCTCCCAGGGCGCCGTATGCGATGGCGAGCAACGCTACCCCTGTGGGGTCCCCGGCCGCTGAGTGTTCTGCCGAGGCGAGCATCTCTCGATAGCGTCCCTCCAGGTAGAGGTTGACTGTAACTGGATCGTAGTACCAACCCGGTGGATTTATGGTCCTCGCGATTGCACGTTTTGCATATGCGATGCCCTCCTCCCAGCGGCCCCGATAGGAGAGCCGCCAGCCAAGCTGCGCCATCGTCTCGGGGTCGTTCGGGTTAAGTGCCAGCGCCCGGCGCTGAATGCGTTCGGACTCGCCGAAGTTGCCGAGGTGGTACTGGACTGCCGCAAGCGCCTTCAACGCAAGCATATTCTTCGGGTCTATCGCGACTGCCTTGGAGGCAAAATCGAGCGCATGTCCCATCTCGCGCGGAGCCTCGGCGTCCGGCACGAATGCGTAGCGTGCCGCGTCGAGGTGCAGCCAGCCGAGCAGAGCCCAGGGTTCGGCGTAGTCAGAATCGCGCGCGATCGCGGCCTCGAGGCACGCCAGGACCGGCTGACGAAGCTCGTCCCGGAAGGTGCGGCGGTAAGTGTATGCACGCAGCACGCAGGCATAACTAGCCATGCTCGGCTCGACGCCGCCTGATAGGCGGGCCTCCATGTCGTGGTTGAGGGCGCCGTAGGGCTGGCCCAATGCCGTCGCGATGCTCGCTGCCAGCTCGGCGTAGGCGCGGACCAGCGCGCCTGGCGTCGGTGTGCGGTCATAGGTTTCGCTCCAGACGACCCGTTCGGTCTGCGCGTTGAAGAGCTGCGCCCGGACCCGCACGATCGTTGTGTCGGAGCTGACGCTGCCCTTTACAACGTAGCCGACCCCGAGGTCGCGTCCCAGCGTTGCCGGGTCGGCACGCGCGTCCAAGCTGAAGCTCGCGCGTATCGAATAGAGCCTGAACGCCTCGAACCGCATCAGTTCGGTGATCAAATCCTGCGTGAGGCCGTCGGCGAGGTAGCTGTCCTCCTCACCGGTGCCGAACGTCTCAAAGGGCACAACTACAATGGCTGGACCGCGCACCTCCTCCGAGCTCGACGTTGGCGCGCCGTCGATCCAGAGCCACAGCCCGCCTGCCGCCGCGAAGAGCGCGACAAGCAGGCCGGCCAGGATGAGGAGCCCGCGTCGGCGCCCGTCAGCACCATCTGCCTCGTTGGCGGCGGGTGCTGCGCCCGTTGCACTGACGTCGGAGCGCGACGCCTCCGTGAGCGCCTGGTGCCAATTGAAATGCGGGACGTAGTGGCCTTTCGGAATAGTGATACGCACGGGGTCGCGGGCGCCAGCATCGACGTAGTAGCTGTCAAGGTCGCGCCGCAGGCGCCGGGCTTCGAGACGTACGACCGGGTCGGATTGGGACTCGAACTTTTCGTCGCGACCAAAGATCGCAAGTGCTAGTGAATACCCCTTGAGGCCGCCAGCGCGCCCAGCGAGCGTCTCTTCCACCAAATATCGAAGGAGCGCCCGCCGCCGCGGGCTTGCCTGGAGACTCGCACTGTTCAGGATACGTTCCAGCTGCGCCAGAATCTCAACCGCCGGCGGACTGCCTATTGCATCGCCGTAACCGGACGAGTTGAGTGTTGGGGTCATCGAATACCCTTCCACGCCCAGCTTTAAGGTAACGTGGCATGCCGCACAAGGCTGGTTGTCGCATGAAGCAAAGTGCGTGAGCGAAGCAGATTAGCACATCGAGGACGCCTGTGTGACATCCGTGGTGGGCCGGTTAGCTTGCCATTGGGGGTGGTGCACACCTGTTCGTACCTGTTCGTACCTTCCCCCCCGCGGACTTCAGAGTGATGATCCTTCCGTTGCAACGACCTCGCTGACGGGGCGGAGCAAATGGACAATGTCGCAGCCGTCGTGACTAGGTTCCCAGAGCGCGAACTGGAAATTCGTCGACGGTACGCTCGCGACCCCAAGTTCCTGGAGGTTTGCGACGACTATTGCGCGGTGCTGGAAGCACTTCGACGTTGGCAAGGGGCCGGACCTTCCGGAGCAACGCAGGCTGAGGACTATCGCAGAATGCTTGACGAATTCGAGCTGGAGATACTCGGGATCCTCGGCGTTCCGAGAGGACGCCGTCCAGGCCTTGGCGACGTTTGAACGGGCCGGCGAGGAACGTAGGAAGAGACAACCGGCGTAGAAGATGACACATCAAAGAGGGATATGTGACATGAAAGTAGCAACAATACTAACCTGCATTACAACAATGACGGTTGGCGTTTCCCTGCTAAGCAGCCTTTCGATTGCCCGTGCCCAGGACGCGCAAAAGCCCAACATTCTGTTCATCGTCTCCGACGACACGGGCTATGGCGACCTTGGCCCATACGGCGGTGGCGAGGGGCGCGGCATGCCCACCCCGAACATTGACAAGCTCGCCGAGGACGGCATGACGTTCTTCTCGTTCTACGCCCAGCCGAGTTGCACGCCAGGCCGCGCCGCAATGCAGACCGGCCGGTTCCCTAACCGCAGCGGAATGACTACGGTGGCCTTGCAGGGCCAGGGCGGCGGGCTCCCGGCGGCTGAGTGGACGCTGGGCTCGGTGCTGAAGCAAGGCGGCTATCACACCTATTTCACCGGCAAATGGCATCTTGGTGAAGCCGACTATGCGCTGCCCAACGCTCAGGGCTATGACCAGATGAGGGCTGTGGGGCTCTATCATCTGAATGCCTACACCTATGCGGACCCCAAATGGTTCCCGGACATGCCAGATTCATTGCGCGAATTCTTCCAGAAAGCAACCAAGGGCGCCCTGTCCGGCAATGCCGGGCAACCCCCGAAGGAAGATTTCAAGATCAACGGCGAGTATGTCGATACTCCGGTGATCGACGGTAAGGAAGGCGTCGTCGGCATCCCATTTCTGGATAGTTACATCGAGAAGGCTGCACTTGAATTCCTCGACGAAGCTGCCAAGACACCGAACGAGCCTTTCTATATCAACGTGAACTTCATGAAAGTTCACCAGCCCAATATGCCGGCGCCAGAGTTCGAGCATAAGTCGCTGTCCAAGTCGAAATATGCGGACTCGGTCGTCGAACTCGACACCCGCATCGGCCGCATCATGGACAAGCTGCGCGAGACCGGCATGGATAAGAACACGCTGGTTTTCTACACGACCGACAACGGTGCCTGGCAGGACGTCTATCCTGACGCCGGTTACACACCATTCCGGGGTACCAAGGGCACTGTACGCGAGGGCGGCAATCGTGTTCCGGCGATCGCTGTATGGCCGGGTAAAACCAAGCCGCGTTCCAAGAACCATGAAGTTATCGGCGGCCTCGACATGATGGCGACGTTCGCCGCTGCGGCAGGCGTTAAGCTTCCGGAGAACGACCGGGAGGGTAAGCCGATCATCTTCGACAGCTATGACATGACGCCGGTGCTGAAGGGAGAAGGCAAGTCGCCGCGCACCACGTGGTTCTATTTCACCGAGAATGAACTTTCTCCCGGCGCAGTCCGCTATAACAACTACAAGTTTCTGTTCAACCTGCGTGGCGATGACGGAGCGTCGACCGGCGGTCTCGCAGTAGACTCCAATCTGGGATGGAAGGGTGCGGAAAAGTACGTCGCCACCGTACCGCAGGTGTTCGACCTGTGGGCCGATCCGCAGGAGCGATATGACCTCTTTATGAACAACTTCACCGAGCGCACCTGGATGGCCGTTCCCATGCAGGAAGAACTGAAGAAGGTCATGCTCACATTTGTGAAATATCCGCCCCGTAAGTTGCAGAGCTATGGCTACACCGGTCCGATCACGCTTTCAAACTATCAACGGTTCCAGTGGGTTCGTGATCAGCTTGAGAAGGAAGGCGTGAATATTGCGCTGCCGACTGGCAACTGATCGTCAAACGGCGGCCCCGGGCTGATACCGAGAGGGCCGCCTTTTTCAAGCACTTGGTTTCTATGCCTCGACTCAGAACCCATTCTGTCTCCAGTCGGAGTGACAGATATACAACGCCGACCGTTATATAGTTGCTACAACTAGAAGTCGCTTGCTAGTGTACCAACCTCGTGCCGTCATAACTCAAGCGAGAGGCGCTTAAACGTGAACGCCGTGGTCGAGGGGATAGCAGTCATGAAATCTGCGCTCATTTTTGCATCGTTGACATTGGTTGGACTAGGACTAGCGGGAACTGCGTTTGCACAGGAACACGATGCAGACGAACTGTCCAAGAAGTTGGCGAATCCGATCGCAAGCCTGATCAGCGTACCGTTTCAGAGCAATTTCGACTGGGGCGCTGGGCCGGACGGCGACGGTTTCTCCTATCTTATGAAAGTGCAACCTGTGATCCCGATCAAGATCAACGAAGACTGGAACCTCATATCGCGCACCATCCTGCCGATCGCCTATGCGGACTACCTTCCCGATGGCAGCAGCGAGTGGGGACTGGGCAACACCGAACAGAGTTTCTTCCTGTCTCCGTCGAAACCGGGCCCCGGCGGGCTGATCTGGGGTGTTGGGCCGGTCATCCAGCTGCCGACCCGTACCGAAGAGCTCCTCGGCTCCAACCACTGGGGCCTCGGACCGACCGGCGTCGCGCTGGTCCAGAAGGGGCACTGGACAGTCGGTATATTGGCCAACCAAATCTGGTCGCTTGGCGGCGATGACGATGACGCTGACGTCTTCAGCGCGACATATATGCAGCCATTCCTTAATTATGGGCTCGGCCATGGCGCGTCGCTCTACCTCGATACCGAAACAACCTACGACTGGGAGGCGGAGGAGTGGACGGTGCCGATCAATTTCGGCTTTCAACAGGTGTTGAAACTCGGTCATCAGCCCGTGCAACTCCAGTTCGGCGGACGGTACTACGCGGAAAAACCCGAAGGCGGGCCCGATTGGGGGTTGCGCGCGAGTTTTACTCTGCTTTTTCCGGAGAAGTAGCCGAGATTGAAAGCCAAGCTTGGCCTGGGCAACGATTCATGAAAGGGCAGTCAATGAAGCCCGTTTCAAAGCATCTCAAGTCCACCGCCTGCGCAACCGCCGTCGTTCTCTCGATGCTGACGGGAAGCGCGCAGGCGCAGCAATTCCCGATCCCACAGACCGCCGCTGATGTGCCAGGTCCCGCAACGGGCAATACGATGACCAAGGAGTATGTCCAGACGGTCGGCCAGATGGCCTACTTCTGGGGTTGGGCAATTGCCGCGAACGCCAACCGCGCCAAGGCTTTCTCCAAGGTGCCCGAGCCTGGACTGGTCGGCGGCGAGGTGCCGATCGCTTATGGCGGAATTGCCCTGCTGACCGACTATGTCACCCCCAACCAGCGCGTCATCGCCTGTTCGAACCAGGACGTTGTCTACGGTCCGGGCTTCCTGCCGCTGGACAAGGAGCCCTTTGTCATTCAGGTACCGGAGTTCGGCGAACGCTTCTGGGTCTTTGCGCTCTATGACGCACGCACCGACGAATTCTCTGAGCTCGGCCAGCAATACGGCACCAAGCCCGGCTTCTACCTCGTCGTCGGCCCGAACTGGAAGGGCGAAACGCCGGCTGGCGTCACGGCAGTGGTGCGTTCTTCCACGGATCTGGTGTTTGCCATTCCTCGCATCTTCATGGACGACACGGCGGAGGACCGCAAGGCCATCCAACCGCTGCTGAGCCAAGTCAACGTCTACCCGCTGTCTCAGTTCGACGGGAAGGTGAAAATCAAGGATTGGTCCAAGCTCCCACACTTCCCGGCTCCGAAGTCCGAAGGCACAGGCGAAACCAAATATGTGAATCCCGAAACTTTCTTCGACGAATTGCCGGCGCTCATGAAGGCAGTGCCGCCGATGCCTGGCGAGGAGGGTCTTTACAATTGGATCGGCAGCGTTCTGGAGGCCGCCGGCAAGGACCCGGCGGTCAAGCAGACACTCAAGGAAACCGCCGTCGCCTCGGACAAGATGATTACGTCCTACCTTCAGTGGCGCTACATCGGCCGCGCCGCCGGCAACGGCTGGAATTCGCCAGTGAACAATGCGCGGTGGGGCACTGACTACCTCAACCGCACGGCCACGGCCAGGTCGAACATCTATGAGAATCGCCCGGAAGAAACGAAGTATATCTACACGGACAACGACAGCAGTGGGCAACAACTTAGTGGCAACGGCATCTATGCCGTCACTTTCGCTAAGGGCCAGACGCCGCCTGTCAAAGGGTTCTGGTCACTTACTTTGTACGACGCGGAGCATTTCTTCTACAACAACCCGCTGAAGCGGTTTTCACTGGGAACCAAGAACAAGAACCTCGTCTACAACGCGGATGGTTCACTGACGCTTTACGCCGGCGCCCAGTCGCCCGGCAAGGATAAGGAAACCAACTGGCTGCCGGCGCCCGAAGGGACGTTCTCGTTGTATATCCGCGCCTACTGGCCGGAGAACGCCATCCTCGACGGCACGTGGACGCCGCCGACCATCGAGAAGGTGAAGTGATTAAGGCAGAGGGAGGACACACATGAAAACCATACACAAGCGAACCCTCATCGCCGCCGCGTTTGTTGGCGCTTTGGCGTTCGCCGCCGGTGCGCAGGCGCAAGAAAAGATGTCGCCGCTCGTGAGGCAAATGTTCGATGGCGGCTGGCCGGACAAGGCGGCCGTCGAACAACTGAACAAGGAACGCCTCTACTATGACGCCATCGAAGCTTACAGGCTAACCCTGCCCGCCCTGAATACCATCGGCATGCGCGACGGCTCCGAGGCGAAGTTTGGCGAGGGCTACAACGTGCTTCCGATCTGGAAGGACCGGATGAATGGCAAGACCTGGGTGCCCACGCCAAACTGCGACGTGATCTATTCGATGAGCTACCTCGATCTCAAGGAGACCGGGCCGCTCGTCGTTCATGCCCCGCCGGATGTCATTGGCATGTTCACTGACTTCTTCCAACGGACCATCACCGACGTCGGGGCCATCGGGCCGGATCGCGCCCGCGGTGGACTCTATCTGCTGCTGCCACCGGACTACCAGGGGCATGTGCCGGCGGGCTACTTCGTCGTCAAATCCTCGACCTACAACGTCTTCCTCTTCTTTCGCACCGTCATGAAACCGGGCGCAAACGGGCCCGACCCCACGGATGCAGTGGCGCTTGCCGAGACGACACGCGTCTATCCACTCGACCTCGTCGAGAAAGAGCGCAAGCCGATGCAGTTTCCTAACGGCTCGAACGTCCCCGTGAACATGATGTATCCCACGGACTTCTCCTACTGGGAGAAGCTGAAGGCGTTTGTGGACTATGAGCCGGTGGAGTCGATTGCGCCGGAAGTACGCGGCATCCTTGCGTCGATCGGCATCATCAAGGGCGTGCCCTTCAACCCGGATGCCGCTACGAAGGAAGCTCTGACCAAGGCCGTGGAAACCGCGCCGAAGATGATTTACGCGTGGCGTCTCGCTGGCCGGGCTGATGGCAGGGACCGCTACTACACTGACCGGCGTTACGTCAACGCATGGGCCGGTACCGACGCCGCTTGGTTCCAAAGCAGCTATCTCGACGTGAACCAGCGCGCGTCCTTCTTCCAGGTCGCCTATTCCTCTGCGCCGGCCATGGTGATGGACACGATCAACGCGGGCTCGAAATATCCCAGCACGATGTGGGACAAGGACGGCGACCTGCTCGATGGAAGCAAGTCCTACAAGCTGCATCTTCCGCCTGGCATTCCGGCGAAGGCTTTCTGGGCGGTAACGATCTATAATCCGGCCGACGGCACGATGCCGCAGACCAGCCAGCCGTTCCCGTCGCGCAACCAGATGGACAAGGTGCCGCCGAACGCGGACGGCTCGATTGACCTCTATTTCAGCCCGACCAAGATGGAAGGCGTGGACGAGAAGAACTGGATCCAGACGCTGAACGGTCGCGCCTTCCTCGTCACCATCCGTCTCTACGGGACCGGCACAGAGTTCTACGACCAAACGTGGAAGCCAGACGACGTAGTGAAGCTGAACTAAAACTCAGAAGGGATGTGGCATGGCAAATGATGTCACCATCACTCGCTTCGCCGGCGGCCTCGTACGCAGCGGGGTCGGATTATTCGTCGTCGGTTTGACGACCGGACTCGGTCTGGTCCTGCACTATTTCTACGTGACGCCATTCGACGTGTGTTCTGGGTCATTTGCGACCATGGCAATCACCGAGGTCTGGCCCTGGGCGCTGCCGCTGCTCGCCACAGAAGGATTTGGGTTGGCGCTTGCCGCGCTGGGGTTTGGTTTGATCCCGCTGGCCCGACATGGCGTGGGTTCCGTCGTTCTCTCTCATGACAGGAATGTGCCATGACGCAACTTGAAGTCGGCGGGCGGTTCATTCGTCAAGGATTTTGGCTGTTGCTATTCGGCTTCCTGATGAGTTTTGGCATGGTGCTTCATTATGTCGTAGGCGCTCGTTACGAAACCGGCCCGGAGTTCCTGAAAAATGTCACGCTCTGGTACGCGTGCCCGTGGACGCTGTCGACAGCCGTGGTAATCGGCGGTGCGCTTGGCATGATCGCTATCGGCACGGTGTACGCCATGCTCGGAAAGATGATTTCCGGTGCCCGCGTCGAGGGCTTGGAGACGACCGCGCTGACGCTGTGTACTCTCTCACTAATAGCCATCTTTCTCACCGGGTATGCTGGATACTTCGTGATCGATCGCGTTTGGCCGGCCTTCTACTATGCACCCGTCACAGACGGAAAGAACGTGTGGCTGTTGATGCAACTCGCCTGCATGGTGGCTTACGCGGTTGGGGTTTTTCTTGCATTCAACGGCATCCGACGCACGAGCCATGCGATGGCATAATCGAGGCACGCAATCGAAGGAGGGTGATGTTGGTTCAAAATTGTATGCTGACTTGGCACCGCCCCTGAGCGATCTGACAGGACTCAATGAGCCGAAAGCGCGTTTCCGCCGCCTGAATTTGAAAGTCCAGAAGCAGAGCGATCAGGAGCTCCTGCCTTGGTCAATGGCAGATTGGGGAGATCATGCTGAGCATCAGGTCTTTGGCGGTCTTGGCACTTGCCGTTTCGGCATGTGCCCGCCATCCAGAGGGCGTACTGGTGCCAGTGGCCGACACAGCACCTTCGACAAGCCGGGTCGAAATGCTGGTTGTCACGACGCGCCAGCGCTCGCAGAACCCCGGCGAGATGTTCTCCGGTGAGCGGGGCCAACTGGCGTTTGCCGACTTCACCGTCTCCATTCCTGAAAACCGCAAGGAGGGCGAGGTCAATTGGCCGAAGAGGTTGCCTCCCGATCCCGCTACGGATTTCGCGACTCTGAACGCGGAGGTGATTGACAGGGAAACGGTCATCCGTCGGCTGAACCAGGCCGCAATAAAAAGCCCGGATCGCAGCGTACTGGTATTCATCCATGGCTTTAACAATCGATTCGAGGATTCGGTCTATCGCTTTGCTCAACTCGTCCATGACTCCGACACGCACAGCGTGCCGATCCTGGTGACATGGCCGTCACGAGGACACCTTCTGGCCTATGGATATGATCGCGAGAGTACTAACTACACACGCAACGCGCTTGAGAACCTCTTTCAATTCCTGGCGCGCGACAAGGACGTCAAAGAAGTGTCGATCCTTGCCCATTCGATGGGCAACTGGCTGGCGTTGGAATCGCTGCGTCAGATGGCGATCCGCAATGACGGGCTGCCAGCCAAATTCAAGAACATCATGCTTGCTGCTCCCGATGTAGATGTCGATGTTTTCCAGTCGCAAATCGCGGACATGGGTCAGCCACACCCGCTATTTACGATGTTCGTGTCGCGCGACGATCGTGCGCTGGCGGTGTCGCGGCGCGTTTGGGGCGATATCCCGCGCCTAGGATCGATCGATCCGGAACAACCTCCCTACAATTTCGAGCTTACGGAAGACGAGATCACGGTGATCGATTTGACCAAAGTCAAGGCTGGAGACCGCCTGCACCATGACAAGTTCGCAACTTCCCCTGAGATCGTGCAACTTATCGGCGGTCGGATATCGGAGGGACAGATGCTGACCGACAACAGGGTGGGGCTTGGAGAGCACATCATCACCGGAACGGCTGGCGCTGCGGCTACTGTGGGTGGCGCAGCCGGAATTGTCGTTGCAACTCCCGTTGCCGCTGTTGACCAGGACACAAGAGCCCATCTTCACCACCATGTGCGCGCGCTCGGAAGACCCGGCCCCCGTTGGCCTGATATGAACTGCGTCGAACCTCGTACGACGGCGAACACATGCGCAGTGCAACGCAGCCGCGGCACGGTTTCTAGTCGCTAGCTATTTTGTTCAGGTATTGCTGGGGCGATCCGTCGTATTCCAGCTGACGGGGCGGCTAATTCGATCAGAACTGAAACTTGGCGCCTATGACTGGCCCCTGCATTGAGACGTCCCACACAAATCCATCGTCGTCATAGTCTACGGCAAGGTAGCGGTAGCCAGCCTCCAGCGCGAACGAGTCGTTGACCTTGTATTCAAGCGTGGCCTCAACCTGCCAATCGATGTCAGCACCGACGCCGAAGCCACCGACATCGGCCTCGGCGTGAAGCCCGAAGCCACTGCCGAGATCAAAGCTGCCAGCCAATCCAATCAGCGGATCGACCCAGGTCTTGCTGCCACTGGCCTCTCGCGTTTGGAACGGGCCAGTAACGGTCAAATCCGTATCCAAGTACCAGAGCCGTCCGCCTGCCAGAACATCCAAGGTCGCGGTACCATTGTCGACGACCCGATAGGAGCCGCCGAAGGTCCACAGTATCACGTCCAGATCTGCCTCTGCCGAAAACAGTCCGAACGGGCCTGTTCCTTCGGCCTTTAGTCCGAGGTAGATGAACTCGGTGAAAACAGCGTAACGGTCATAGCGTGCCTCGCCGTCAATCATGACAGGAGGCGGCCACCAATCGAGGTGGTCCCAAATCTGATCGAAATCGACGTCGACATTCGCCGGTCCAAGGCCGCGGACGCCGACACGGCCGTCGAGGCTTGCCGCCCAGAAAAACGGCTCTACCGTGAAGGTCCACTCAGGCGGGATTTCAGGAGCCGGCGTCTGGACATCCGCAGCGATCGTGGGTGTCGCAACCAGCACCGCCGCCAGTCCTGCCCATGCCGCTCGGACGATTCCCATATCATGTCCCCTCGAAATCTTGCTGCCAAGTGTACGCCCATCCCCGCAATTTCGCCATTGTAGCACGCCAGTTCCAGGGCTTCTTTGTCCGAACTGTTGCCCCGCGGCCACTATTCCCACAGGGTTGGGGGGAGAGGCGGCAGGGTCTACACATCACACCTCGAGTTCAAGACAGTCGAAGCTCAGTAGGGATCGGAGAAAGTGTCGCAATCCCCGAATTTTCCACCGTATAACCCTCGCCGGAGCCATCTGACCCGCTGGTCCGATGTGCCATGTGCAAAGGTCTCCGGTCCCATCTCGCCTAATTCCTTCAACTTCGACTGCAAGGCATCATCGCCGAGTCGCCGCGCCGCATTTTGCGCCTGTTCAAGAAACGTTTTTGGAAGGGGCATATTGTAAGCCATGTAGTATCCCCACATGCCCGCGAAGCAGTCTGCCTGCAATTCAACCCGAACTGCGAACTTTCGGGCGCCTTCACGACCCACTTGCTCCCGCAGCTGCTTGAAGTCTGGCAGGATACCCATCTCATTTTGGACGTGATGGCTAACTTCGTGAGCAATCATAAATGCTGGGGCAAAACTTCGCGACGCACCCAGAAATTCGGAGAACTCTTTAAAGAAACCTGTGTCGATATAGAGCTTACGCTCACTTGCACAGTAGAACAAACCATGTGCAGTCGAGATTATACCGCACCCAGTATATACTTTGTTCCGGAACATACTCAAGATTGGTCGCTTGTAAGTCAAACCGTTCTCTTGGAATATTTTAGTCCAGAAACCTCCTAAATCCGCGAGCGTTGACACAATTAGCTGCTGTATTTGATCGTCATCCGAGACATCACCACGACTTGCGTCAGCAACGGGTTCGACAATCCCAGCCGCCATTAACCCGGGAGATTTCAAGGCAATATATACCAAAGCAGGCAGGAGCAGGTTGAAGAACATCTTTAGCCTGTTTGTCGAGACAGCACCTATTCTTCGCGTTTTTTATTCAGCCTGACTTGGCGCTGCGGCGCTTATTTCCAACTATGGGCCCCCACGAGACGATTTTCCGGACTCCCCGATGTCGTCAGAGGCGGTATTGTTAGAGGCACGTGCGCAGGTTATCCCGACAGCGCACATGAATCTACCATTGCCGAACCGAAGCAGGTCCAGACAACGGCGAGTCGACGACAGGAATCACCGGCTTGGCCCAGTCACCTATTGCGCCCATGAATGCGCTAAGAAGGATTTGGATGACACGATGAACGACCTTTCAGCTCCCAACCCGATTTTTGAAATTGTTCTCGGCACGTTGATCATGATTGTAATCATCCTCGGCCTTCGCGCAGTCAACCAGCGCTTCAGCAAGTCCTGGATCCATATGAACGAGACCACGCCGCATGGCGTCTGATCGGACCAATCATAGCGATGTTGGGCTTGTTTACATTCGGTTGGACAGGTAGCGTTCTGGTGACCATCATGAGCGAAGTCGGCAAGCTCGACAGAATGGTACGATGGACCGCGCGGAGCTCTGAGGCGGTCACTACCTTGTCGAACCAAAAGTCAGCCTGGCAAATCCTGGTCAAAATGGACTATCAGCGGCCAGGGAACACGTAGCCGAGTTGCGGGCGGATGCCGGCTACACGCGACGTGCGCGATCTTCGTGCCCTTCTCCCTGCTTCGTGCGATATCGCGCACGCGTCGCTCGAGCGCCCAGAATTGTTCCGCTTGCTTGCGGATTGTAGTCGGCCGAGTTGCTGAATTCTAAAAGTCCAAATCACGAGGCGCCAGCACGACCTCTATTTCGTCGCGTTCGATCTGCTGCATCTCAACGGCCACGATTTGCGTGACATGGCGCTTGAGGATCGGCGGGAAATCCTGGCCGGCCTTATAGGGTCTGTCAGCCGCATCCAGTTCAGCGAGACGATGCCGGGCGACGCCAAGGCGATCTATCACCTGGTCGACCAGGCCGGCCTTGAAGGAATGGTGTCCAAGCGTCGAGACAGCAAGTATCGCAGCGGCCCTTCGACCAACTGGCTGAAGACAAAATGCTACACCGTCGGGGAATTTGAACTGCTCGGCGTCGAGCGCGAGGCCGGCAAGCCTGCCTTTGCCCTGATGGCCGAGCGAGGCACCGGGCGCTATGTCGGCTCGGCCTTCATCACCTTAAACCGGGAAATGCGCGAACGGCTCTGGCAGCGCGTCCAGGAGCACGCAGGGACGGCGCCAAAAGGCATGAAGCGGCCGGCGACGCAGTGGGTCAAACCGGGGATTAAAGCCCGCGTGAAGCATTTAAGGGGCGAGGAAGATCTTCGGCACGCCTCACTACAGGATTTCTGGGATGAGGATTGAAGACGACGATGTTTGTCTCCCTCTATTCATGGCCCATACGCCACTCCATCCGGCCCCACGCATACCCACGGCTGCTGAACGCCTCCGATCTGGAGGTCCCCCTGGGTGTAGCACTCGGTCCGCGATCCTCGAATGTTATCCAGCACGAGGATGCAGACGATGAGAATGGCCGCGACGACTAGCGTCTTCATGTCGACGCCTCATCCAAAGAAGTAGTGCTCGCCGCCACCGAGGTCGAGGAGGCCAGCTGGACCCCACTTGTCGTCGCTCTTGGGGTCTGCTTGTCCATGAGGAGGCGGGCGTAGTCGGCTGGCTCGATGCCCGGTGGCAGGTCGATCATGGTGCCCCCGCTTGATGTGATAGAGCAAATTTTGATGCCGGCTATACCACAAAATGTTAGAAGCTGCTAATGTTCAGGTGCCCTGGATGGGGCCGCGGCGTAGTTCGAGGGTGGGTCAGCGAACGCCTCATGTCCGCTATGACGCCGGGCCAGATAGCCGGGCGGCATCGCTGAAGACTCGAGACGCTATCAGCGAGGCCGAGAAGCGAGGGTCGGCAAGCTTCCTCGCTCTCCAACCCGCTTGCCAGCGACATCAAATTTTAGGAATATAATCTCCATTGCGGCGAACCCCTTTTACGGAGATCGCCATGCCTCAAAAAACCCTCGCCGACACCCTGGCCGCCCGCGAAACCATCTATGTCAATTGTGCGCACCCGATGTGCTGCAAATCGACGAAGCTCGACATCCAGGCGCTGACTGACAGGCTCGGCAGTGACCACGGCTCGATGCATGACGACCTGGTCGGGCTCTTTATCTGCTAAATTGCAAGGCTGCCGGCGTGACCGCCGGCAGGTGTTCTTCACATGCATTCCTGACTACGAAGGCCAGCAGCGGGCGCGCAATCGCGACTGGAAGCCAACTTTCGAACGAAGGGGCTGAACGTGGCCGGCGCCTGTTTGGGGGGCGGGGGTAAGATCGCCTGACGGCGCCGGCCGGGCGGATTGGGATCCGCAGATGGAACCCTACCGAACTTGGCGATTCACGTAAATTCCGTGATCGCGGAAGACCCTACGCGCTGCCGTTTCCCGCGCCATTCCATGAGTCTGGAGCGGGCGATATTTTAGTCAAGAGATTGCTAATATGCGTGGCCGCTTCATCCAATCGATGGACGAAAACCATCAAGGGCCGGTGCTAATTTGATGCATGTCACGACCTTACTTGCGCCCGAGCCACCTCGCTATCGCTATCCTCGCGATCAGCGTCAGCTATGCCGAAGCCGCGGACCGTAAGGTCGAAACCGCGACTCTCGGTACGTACGACAATTCGAAGAACCTGCCGGCTTGCACCGCGTCAAACTCACTCTTCGAAGTGCTAAATAATTGGAATCGTCGCCCATGAGACTCGCGACCCTAGACCTTGAAACTGCGAGATACGGTGACGTTTATCGCGCCGTAAGGCTCACGCGGCTAAGGCAGCAAGTGATCCGGCACATCAAGCGCACTGACGCCTCGGCTCAAAAAGTCGAGCAAGCGCTGGCTAGGTTGGCCGAAGCAAACGCCCCCATGGACCAGCTCGCGCGGCATCAGTAGGGCCACGCTCATGCACCCCTCCGCATCGGCACGATGTGCGGCGGGTTGTTCGATTGCTGCATGTGGCATTCCTCCACATTCGTTTCGCGTCGCATGCGGTCGGCGTGCTTGAGGGTGTAGGCCACTGCTGCGACGCTCCCTACATCTCGTTGTTTTCGATGATCCCGGCTTCGCCGTCGGGCAGGTGAGAAGCTTATTTCCCAAGACGGCTCAGAACTATAGCAAGGTAGCCTTTGTCTCGATCCTTCCGATCTTGCAATTCTGCGAGGTCGGAACGTAGCGCTTCCTCACCCTCGATATCGGTGATGCCATAGTCTTGTTGCGCATCGAGCCACCATTGAGTTTGCTTAATGAGCTTTTCAGTACCCTTAATTCGCTCTTGTAGCGATTCAGCATACCTTTCGAGCCCCTCGGTCAACGCCCCCTCCTGAATAAATGAGTCTGCCAGCAAATCACCATCGCGGCACCAGCACAAGCGCCCGCCAGGACTCGCGAGCCGCTTCCCTGCTGTAGGACGGCCGCCAGCCGAAACGCTCGCTGGAGAGGCTCTGTACTGCGCTGCACTGAGGACGGAGTACTTCAGGCTAGATTTGTCCAGAAAAGTATCGCCTGACACGCGAAGCCCACACAGGCCGATATGCCGCCAGCGGCGTTCCACCGGCCGGCGCGCTGCAGTTCTCCGATGAAAGTGTTAAGATTATTGGGGACGCGGATCGATGCCGCAACAAGCCAAAAAGCTGCAGCGAGGCCGGTCGAGAAAAGTCCGATCAGATTAATCCACAACGTCATGATCTTCTCAGCCTCACCCCGGCGCCGCCGCCATTCTCGGCGATGAACTCTACGCCGGCGGATTCGAGGGCGCGCTCGATCGCCGCCAATGTGCTCACCCGCGGGTCAGTTACCCCACGCTCGACGTTCTTCGGCGCGATTAACGTTCTCTGCGATTTCCAAAAACTGAGTGTCGATCGCGTCTTTAGTAGCCGCCACCGCCAGTACCGCCGGCACTGCCACTACTGCCCCCGCTCGATGTAGACGCGGTTGCCGGTGCGGGTGGAGCCTCGCCGCGTGGTGCTGTCATGCAGGCAGTCAAAAGTAATACCGAAAACAGGATGAAGAGGCGCATATCGATAACCTCCTTTGGTAGGGTGTTCCCTATCGACAACGTCTCAGGTCCATCATTATTCCGCGAAGTTTGATCGGAATGCCCGCTGCCTCACGGTGGCGGGCTTTTTCTCTGGTTCACTTAGAGCCGGTGCGAAGTACAGTGTATGACGAGGTTGTCACCGCGCCGGAACCATTACCACGCGTGACGCGCACTGTAGCAGGTCCGCTCTTTGCAGGGGCGGCGGTCGCGGTCGAGGCTACTGTCTCGATCACGTCCGTCGCCCTGGCGTAGAATAGCTCGCCATTCGGCGAGACGCCCCATCCTGCGATATCATCCTCATCTCTGATCGCCTGGCAACGTCCAACCGTTTTTTGACCAGCGTGCGGAGGAACTCTCGATATCTGATCAGCCAGCGCTTCTTCGCATTTGGACGTGGTCGAAAAGATCGTGGGCTTTGAGGCAGGCGCTCGGCATAGCATCAAATCGGGACTGCACGACAACAGCACCATAATGGCAGACGTTACCGTATCCATCGCCCTTCGCCTCCGCGACGTAATATAGCTTCAATGCTGAGACTGCGGAATGGTCAAACGTTCGAGCCCGCTGCCTCACGGTGGCGGGCTTTTTGCTGGGGCGGACAGTCCGGCGCGATTAAGGTTCTCTGCGATTTTCCAAAACTGAGTCGATCGCGTCTTTAGTAGCCGCCACCGCCAGAACCGCCGGCACTGCCACTGCTCCCGCTCGATGAAGACGCGGTTGGCCGTGCGGGTGGAGCCTCGCCGCGTGGGGCTGTCATGCAGGCAGTCAAAAGTAATACCGAAAACAGGATGAAAAGGCGCATATCGATTCTCCCTATGGTAGGTAGAGTGTTCTCTATCGACAACGTCTCAGGTCCATCATTACTCCTCGAAGTTTGATCGGAAGACCCGCCGGTTGCTGGCTCCGCTAGCACAGCGTTTCGCACCGGGTCCCGTCGCCATCGCGATCCAGCTTGGAAATGTGCGGAACCGTACGAAGCGGATTGCACGCAACCAACGCGGTGGCCGGGCATTAATTTAGCAAAGCATCAAATAGGAAAGCATCGGGAGGAAGACCATGCTGCACCTTAACATGCCCGGCGAATTTGAGGTCGGCGATGAGGTTGCGCTAGCAGGTACCGTCATCACCATTCTCCCTAGCGGCCGAGCCAGAGTGAGCATTCCATCCTATGACCATCCTTACACGCTAGAGCCGCCACCCAAAGCCCGGGCCGGCGACCGAGTAGTTCTTGTTGGGGACGTCACCCGCATCGATCGCGGAGCGGAGAAACTCACCGTGCGGATTGACTGCGGCGGCGTGATTACGGTCGACAGGTCGGCAATCACTCGGCTGAGAAAGCATCGCCGGGCTTCAGCCGGTTGAACGCTACGGCAACACCACGGCTGCGCTCGTCGGGCATACGGTGACGTTGCTCTTCCTCGCCGTAGGCGTGCCCCATGGCCCAAGGTTTTTACCTGCCGGCCAGCTAAGTCGTTGAAACCCTTGGTACGCCCAAGGGGAATCGAACCCCTGTTCCCGCCGTGAGAGGGTGCTGGGCGATACTGAAATTCGTCCAAAGCCATCCTGTCACGCCAATCGCGGCAATCATCAGATCAGGCCAATAGCGAAACCCGATTCTGTAGATATGCTGTAGATCAGCCGTTATCCGGAGATTTTCAGGATGGGGTAAGTCATTGAAAATGTTGGCTCCCCGGGCCGGATTCGAACCAGCGACCAACCGGTTAACAGCCGGTTGCTCTACCACTGAGCTACCGGGGAACAGAGGCTCTCATGTGAGTGGCGCAGCCTATAGCAAACCCGTTTCGGCTTTGCAAAGCAGCATTTCGTATTTTTCGACGCTTTTTCCCGCCACGATTTCTCGCAATCATGTGCGCGCGTCCTCATATGAGCCGTCTGGCGGGGTGCGCGGAACCGAAAACGCGGTTGCGGCTTTCGTCAGCTGGTGCTTTTACTTTGCACGAACGGATCACCGACCAGACATGAGCGCAGCGAGCCACAACCATCCACCGGCACGGAAAATATTGGTCTTCGGCCGTCAGTTCACCATGCCGCGTTCGCGCGGCCTCAGGATTGCGATCGGCGTCGTGCTGATCTTCGGCGGCATTCTCGGCTTCCTGCCGATCCTGGGGTTCTGGATGATTCCGATCGGATTGCTGGTGCTCTCCTACGAGTTTGCCTTGGTGCGCCGCCACCGGCGCCGGCTTGTCGTGTGGTGGGAGCGGCGGCGGCGGCCGAACTGACGGGTTTGTACCGCAGGGGCAAGCTTCTGTGAGGGGGCGTCTTTCCGGCTCGACTAAATCTGGCCAATGCCCGGAGCGCTTTTCCGGCCCTCGCAGCTCTCCTTCAGAATGGCGGACCTTCTGCTTACGCTACGTAAAGTCCAGGTCCCGGGCTTCCCTTTGCGATACTCCGTACTTAACAATTAACTAATATCTTAATTGCAGGATGCGTATCGACGATTCGATGCGTGGCATCATGGCCAAGGGGAAACCGTCCGGAATGCACCATGGCCGCTTGACGGCATTTTCGCCGCAACCTATTGGAACCGGGTGGAACGCCGGGAGCAATGAGGCCTCGTGGCGGAGTGGTTACGCAGAGGACTGCAAATCCTTGCACCCCGGTTCGATTCCGGGCGAGGCCTCCAAATGCCCAAGCTCCCGCGCACCAGCGCCAGGGGGCTTGAATTCCGGTCGAATGAGCCGCGGTCTTGGCGCGGCAAGCAGATTGGTTTTGGGCGGATTGGTTGGAACATGAGCGCTGATTTTGCCGAACGTCGGGTGAAAATGGTCGATGGCCAGATCCGCACCACCGACGTGACCAGCGCGCCGCTGCTCGAGGCGATGCTTGTCGTGCCGCGCGAGGCCTTTGTCGCCCCCGGCCAGCGCGATCTGGCCTATATCGACGAGGACATCCGCATCGCCAATGCAGCGGACGGCCCACGCTATCTCATGGAGCCTTCGCCGCTGGCCAAGCTGATGCAACTGGCCGAGATCGGCCCTGGCGATTCGGCGCTCGATGTCGGCTGCGGCACCGGCTATGCGGCGGCGATCCTGTCGCGGCTGGCAAAGTCGGTCGTCGCCCTGGAAAGCGATCCGGCATTGGTCGAGACCGCCATGTCGACGCTTTCGGCGCTGGGCTGCGACAATGTCAGCGTGGTCAAGGGGTCGCTGCCGGAAGGCCATGCCGCGGGAGCACCCTACGACGTCATTTTCATCGGCGGCAGTGTGGAGAAGGTGCCGGAATCGCTGCTCGACCAGCTTGCGGAAGGCGGCCGGCTCGTCGCCGTCGAAGGGCAGGGGAATTCGGGTGTGGCCCGATTGTTTTTGAAAACAAGGGGGGTTGTAACCGGAAGAGGCGCATTTAATGCGGCAATTAAGCCACTACCGGGATTTGAACGTGCTCATGCGTTTGAATTCTGAGCAATTTTGGCTTGCGGCAAAGGCGTTGTCATGTTCGCTTGCGCTTGAACAATCGTTGCTGATCCGCATAACCGGGGTGTTCTTTTGGGGGCTGACAGCAGGGGACCTGAAACACACCGCGCCGGCTGCTCGAATGGGAGAAGCCGGCGCGGTGTGGTTCCCATGCAAAACGAATGAGGGAATAACGTGCCGTCTTTACGCAAGAGCCTTTTTGCCGCCGTCCTCTTCTCGGCGACCGCGCTTTCTCCGCTGGCCGCCTCGGCGGAAACCATTCTCGGTGCACTTTCAAAAGCCTACCAGAACAATTCCGAGCTCAATTCGGCTCGTGCCGGCGTCCGCGTCACCGATGAGAGCGTTGCCATCGCCAAGTCCGGCTGGCGCCCGACCATCACCGGTTCTGCCGACATCGACTACTCCAGCGAAAATTTCAATGCCCGCGGCAATGTACCCGGCGCGAACCGAAGCACGCGTTTGACCACCGGCAACTTCGGCGTCCAGATCGACCAGACCCTGTTCGACGGCTTTCAGACCAGGAACAACGTCGCTGCAGCCGAATCCCAGGTCCGCGCCTCGTTCGAGAGCCTGCGCAACACCGAAGAGAACACTCTGTTCAACGCGGCAAGCGCCTACATGGACGTGATTCGCGACCGCCAAGTGGCGGTGCTGACGGAGCAGAACCTGCAGTTCCTGACCGAGCAGGCGCGCGCCGCGCGCTCGCGCTTCGAAGTCGGCGAGGGCACCCGCACCGACGTAGCACAGGCCGATGCCGAGCGCTCCTCCGCTGTGGCGGAACTGGCCGCCGCCCGCGCGCAGGCGCTGGCAAGCGCTGCGACCTATCGCCAGATCGTCGGCGATGAGCCAGGCAGGCTCAGGGCCGCTTCGCCGCTGTCGAAGCTGTTGCCGTCGAACCTCGATGCGGCGATCGCGATTGCAGCCAGCGAGCACCCGGCCATCCTCTCCACCCAGCATCTGGTCGACGCGGCGGCGTTTTCGGTGAAATCGGCCGAAGGCGCGCTGCTGCCGCAGCTTTCGGCTTCCGCCGGCGTTTCCAGCGCCTATCGCAGGGAGAGTCCGGGCGTCGATCTCGGGACGGGGCAGGATGGCACAACCAATTCGGCCAGCATTGGTGCCACCTTGACTATACCGATCTATTCGGGCGGGCGGACGTCGGCGATAGTGCGTCAGAACAAGGAATCGCTCAGCCAGGCCCGGATCGAGGTCGATGTAAGCCGCGACACCGTGCGGCAAGCCGTGACCTCGGCGTGGACGCAATATATCGCCGCCCAGCAAACCGTGGTGGCCAACAGGCAGGTGATCGCCGCCGCGCAGCTTGCCTTGAGCGGGGTCATCGAGGAGCGCAATGTCGGCCAGCGCACCACGCTCGACGTTCTCAACGCCCAGGCCACCCTCATCACCGCCAAGATCAACCAGGCCAGTTCCGAACGCGATTTGGTGGTGGCGAGCTATGCCATCCTCTCGGCGATCGGTCGTCTATCGGTCGAGCGTCTCGCCCTTCAGGTGACGAAATACAGACCCGAAGAGCATTACAATGCGGTTAAGGACAAGTGGATCGGCCTGCGCACCCCGGACGGCCGCTGATCGCGCCAGCAGTTTCAAATCCCGTCCAGTTTCAAGGCATTAGAGCCCGCGCGTTCGAAGGAATGCGCGGGCTCTAATCTGTTGAAATCCAATACACCCTCAGATTGGGGATTCTCGTAAGGCGATCCGTCGGTTACGCTATTGCCATGATTCGAATCCGGCTTTGGCCGGACAGGGAATCTACAACGAGTCACAAGGGCGGCGGATGTGACGATGGCGACGGCAAGCAGCGTACAGCGCGAACCTTCCATGGAAGAGATACTGGCTTCCATCAGGAGGATCATCGAGGACAACGATACCGGCCGCAAGCAGCCGGACGAAGCGGACGACCTGCTGCAGGATTTGACGTCGGTTGCAGTGCCGGCACCGGCGGCAGGGGGGGCGCCACCGGCGGCAGGCGGGGCGCCGGCGGCGGCAGGCGGAGCGCCGCCGGAGGCAGGCGGAGCGCCGCCGGAGGTGAGCGCGTTTCGCGCCGAATTGCGTTCAGGATTGGATGCCAGGGGGCCGGTCACGCTGACCGAGGTGCAGGCGCAACCGTCGGCCGTCGAGCCCGTCATCGCACGCATGGAGCCGCCGGTGCGTTCCGATCCGGCTCCGGTCAAAGCGCTCGTGACGCTTGCTGGTGCCAGGGTCGCTGCCGAGCCGGCCCCGGCCGCCAAGCCTGAGCCGGATGCGCCTGCGACGGCAAGGGTTGCGGAGACGACCGACAGCATCGTTGCCGATTGGCGGCGTGAGATCGCCGCCGTCGGCGAAGCGAAGACCGCGGCCAAGCCGGACAGGGCCCCAGACAGGGCTGAGGTACGACGGACGCCGGACGCGGAATCGAAGCCCGAGGTTTTCGAGGACGCGGCCGAACCTGCTTTCGAGCCGGCCCCGCCGCGAAGCGGGTTGACGCGCCCGGCGACAAGCGAGGCACCGTCTAATCGTCCGGCGATCCTTTCCGAACATACAGGCCGGCAGGTCGCCGCCGCCTTCGGCGAGCTTTCCGATGCGTTCGCCAGCCGCAGCAAGAAAACCTTCGACGAGATTGCCGAGGAGATGCTGAGGCCGATGCTGCAGGACTGGCTGGACAACAATCTGCCGACGCTGGTCGAGCGGCTGGTGCGCGAGGAAATCGAACGCGTGGCGCGCGGCGCGCAGTAATAATTCCGACGGTCGACGGATGAACCCCGCCGCTGCGGGCGGTGTCTTCGTTGATGCGCGATGCAATGCCTACGGCCTCGGCAGTGGCATTGCCTGTGATCTTGCCCGATCTATCTGTATGGCAGGCGAGCCCGCTCGCCTGCCGCCTCGCGGTTGACTTGGCCAAAACCTTCCGATTTACACCGGACCAGCAAAAACCCGACAGCTCGGACCATTTCCCTATGCTCGAAAAAACCTACGACGCCAAAATCGTCGAGCCGAAGATCGCCAAAATCTGGGAGGAAGCCGACGCGTTTCGTGCCGGCGCAGGCGCCGAGGAGGGGGCGGAAGCCTTCACCATCGTTATCCCGCCGCCGAACGTCACCGGTTCGCTGCATATGGGCCATGCGCTCAACAACACGCTGCAGGACATTCTGGTGCGCTTCGAGCGCATGCGCGGCAAGAACGTGCTGTGGCAGCCCGGCATGGACCATGCCGGCATAGCCACGCAAATGGTGGTCGAGCGTCAGCTCATGGAGAAGCAGATCCACCGCCGCGACCTGACGCGCGATGAGTTCATCGAGAAAGTCTGGGAGTGGAAAACCGAATCCGGCGGCGCGATCCTCAACCAGTTGAAGCGGCTGGGAGCCTCCGCCGACTGGAGCCGGGAGCGTTTCACCATGGACGAGGGCCTGTCCAAGGCGGTGCTCGAAGTGTTCGTCACGCTCTACAAGGAAGGCCTGATCTACAAGGACAAGCGCCTTGTGAACTGGGACCCGAAGCTCTTGACAGCGATTTCCGACCTCGAGGTCGAACAGCAGGAGGTCAACGGCAATCTCTGGCATTTCCGCTATCCCGTCGAGAGCGAGGTCTTCGATCCGGAAAATCCAAAAACCTTCATCACCGTAGCGACGACGCGTCCCGAAACGATGCTGGGCGATACGGCGGTGGCGGTGCATCCCGACGACGAGCGTTTCCGGCATCTGGTCGGCAAGAACCTCGTCCTGCCGATCGTCGGCCGCAAGATCCCGGTGGTGGCGGACCAATATTCCGATCCGGAAAAGGGCAGCGGCGCGGTCAAGATCACGCCGGCCCATGACTTCAACGACTTCGAGGTCGGCAGGCGCCACAAGCTGCCGGCGATCAATATCCTCACCGTCGAGGCGGCGGTCGCCCTCACGGACAATGACGACTTTCTCGCCGGACTGGAGGTGACGCCCGAACGCCAGGCCGTCTGGGAT
Organism: Mesorhizobium sp. WSM4841; assembly: GCF_055811515.1. Classification (NCBI taxonomy): domain Bacteria; kingdom Pseudomonadati; phylum Pseudomonadota; class Alphaproteobacteria; order Hyphomicrobiales; family Phyllobacteriaceae; genus Mesorhizobium; species Mesorhizobium sp. WSM4841. The sequence continues at coordinate 68,486 of NZ_JBVVQC010000003.1, read as the reverse complement.
GAGCTCGACGGCCTCGATCGTTTCGTCGCGCGCAAAAAGATCGTCGAGCTGATGGAAGCGGGCGGTTTCCTCGAAAAGGTCGAGCCGCATCGCCATGCCGTGCCGCATGGCGATCGCGGCGGCGTGCCGATCGAACCGTTCCTGACCGAACAATGGTATGCGAACGCGGCGGAGCTCGCCAAACCGGCTATTCGTGCGGTGCGCGAGGGCCGTACCAATTTCGTGCCGAAAAACTGGGAAAAGACCTATTTCGACTGGATGGAGAACATCCAGCCCTGGTGCATTTCGCGCCAGCTCTGGTGGGGTCACCAGATCCCGGCCTGGTACGGGCCGGACGGACGCGTCTTCGTCGAGAAGACCGAGGAGGAGGCGCTCGCAGCCGCCGTCGAATATTATCTGGCGCTGGAAGGGCCATGGAAGGCCTGGGTCGAGGACAAGCTCGAAAACTTCAAGCCGGGCGAGATCCTGACCCGCGACGAGGATGTGCTCGACACATGGTTCTCGTCGGCGCTGTGGCCGTTCTCGACGCTTGGCTGGCCGGACCAGACGCCGGAGCTGAAGACCTACTACCAGACCGACGTGCTGGTGACCGGTTTCGACATCATCTTCTTCTGGGTCGCTCGCATGATGATGATGGGCCTGCATTTCATGGACGAGGAGCCGTTCCACACCGTCTATGTCCATGCGCTGGTGCGCGACAAGAACGGGCAAAAGATGTCGAAGTCGAAAGGCAACGTCATCGACCCGCTCGAACTCATCGACGAATACGGCGCCGATGCGCTGCGCTTCACGCTGACGGTGATGGCCGCGCAAGGGCGCGACGTGAAGCTCGATCCGGCCCGCATCGCCGGTTACCGCAACTTCGGCACCAAGCTGTGGAACGCGACGCGTTTTGCCGAGATGAACGACGTCGCGAGGAACGATGAGTTCTGGCTGAACGACGCCAAGCTGGCGGTCAACCGCTGGATCCTGACCGAACTGACGCGCGCCGCGCGCGAAATCACCGATGGCATCACCTCATACCGGTTCAACGAGGCGGCAGGTGCGGCCTACCGCTTCGTCTGGAACCTGTTCTGCGACTGGTACCTGGAACTGCTGAAGCCGGTGTTCACAGGCACGGACGAGGCTGCCAAGGCCGAAAGCCGGGCTTGTGTCGCCTTCGTGCTCGACGAGATCTATAAGCTGCTGCATCCGATGATGCCATTCATGACCGAAGAGCTGTGGGCCGAGACATCAGGCGAGGGCAAGGAACGGCCGTCGCTGCTTTGCCATGCCGCGTGGCCGTCGCCAGACTTCGAGGATGAGGCAGCGGCCGCCGACATCAACTGGCTGGTCGATCTCGTCTCCGGCATCCGCTCCGTACGCTCGGAAATGAACGTGCCGCCGGCTGCGATCGCGCCGCTGATGGTGATCGGCGCCAATACCGCAACCCACGAAAGGCTTGAGCGCCAGGCGTCGGCCATCAAGCGGCTGGCGCGGGTCGGCGACATCTCGCTGGTCGACGCGGCGCCCAAAGGCTCCGCCCAGATCGTGCTCAACGAGGCGACCATCTGCTTGCCGCTCGGCAGTCTGATCGACCTTACCGCCGAGGCGGCGCGGCTGCAGAAGGAGCTGGTCAAGGTGACCGAAGAGATCGCCCGCCTGCACAAGAAGCTGTCCAACGAGAAATTCGTCGCCAACGCGCCGGAAGATGTCGTGGAAGCCGAGCGCGAAAAACTCGCCGAATATCGCGAGGCGCAAGAAAAGCTTTCGGTGGCGCTGACGCGGGTGCGTGAAGCCGGTTGACCTATCTCTGGTGTTTGAGAATCAGATTTTCTGAGCATCGGATTGTCCCAAAACCGGGCGCCGCTTTGGGTCCGATGCTCTAGGTTCGCGAGTCTCCGAACCTGCTTTTCGGACGGGGTCCCTGCCACGAAAATAGGCATTCCGCAGCGTAAATCTTGACGTAAACGGAATGTTTTAGCCCTATTGTTGCCATAATGTAACAATGGGGTTCGTTCCCGCAAAACGGGCCGTTTTTGCGCCGTTCCATGCGAGTTTTCCGAGTTTTTTTCTCAATTTGCAGCCAAATGAGCCGTTTTCCCGCTCTGCGGTGAAGCTGCCACTTTGTCTAAAATGCGGTCGGCGAAGGCGTATATGTACGCGTCGAGAATTCGTTGTTGCGACGTTAACCTGAATTGGTTCTAGCTTCGTCCATTCGTATTCGGGGAGGAGAGTCATGAACAATTTGCGTCTGAAAGCGCTGCTGGGGGCGGGGTGCTTTTCGCTGTTGATTTCGGGCGTTGCGAACGCAGGCGGTTTCGACCGGGGCGGTGTCAACATCGATCAGTTGTTTGATGCCGCGCCATATTCGTTCGATGCCGGCGTCACCTATGTTTCGCCACAGCGCACACTGAAGAATGTGCAGCGCCTGGATGGCTCGGGAATGTCGTCTTCGTCAGTGGATGTCGACGGCGACTATGCGGTGCCGCGCATCGGTATCAAGGCCAACATTTTTGAACCAGTGGATTGCCTTGCGAGCTATACGGAACCGTATGGTGCGGAGGCAGACTTCGGAATGAACAACGCCTATTCGCCAACCGCGGTCGAATACTACGTCAAAACAAATGATTTCGGCCTTACCTGCTCCTACAAGATAAACGTCGGCAAGGGCTCCCTGCGGTTCATCGGCGGCGTCTCCTACCAGGAGGTCGATGCGTTTCTGTCGCGCCAGACCTTGCTGGCCTTCGGCAATACCGGCCTCGGAAAATTCAAGCTTTCCGACGAGGCATGGGGTTGGCGCGTGGGCGCCGCTTATGAAATTCCCGAAATCGCCTTGCGCGCAAGCTTGATGTACTCTTCGAGCTACAAATATGACGGACTGTCGGGAACCGTCGACACGACCGGATTTGCAGGTGGGCCGCTAGGAAATGTTACCGGAGTGTTCCCTGTCTCCGCCTCGGCCGAGATACCCCAGGCCGTGGAATTCAAGCTGCAGAGCGGTATAGCGCCTGGCTGGTTGGCCTTTGGCTCGGTTCGCTGGCAGGAGTGGAGCAAGCTTGGCATTATTCCAATTAACGGCGTGATTAACCCGGTTTTCGGTACACCCTCGCCCGTTTCTTTCGATCTGCTTTATCGCGATGGCTGGACGGTTTCGGGCGGCATAGCTCACAAGTTCACCGACCAATTGTCTGGCGCGGTTTCGCTGACCTGGGACCGTGGAACCTCGACGACCTCCGGCTATCAGTCGGACACCTGGTCCGTGGCCAGCGGCATTTCTTATTCGCCGAACGATAAGATCGAGGTCAGACTTGGTGGTTCGATCGGTGTTCTGACCAGTGGGTCGTCGACCTTCACCGGTGTTGGCGACACGGCAAATGCCATCACCTACACGTACGACGACGATCTGCTCCTTGCCGGCTCAGCTTCGGTTAAGGTCAAGTTCTAAATACAAGTTTTCAATAGTAAAAAGCCGGGTCATGCCCGGCTTTTTTACTTGAGGGGGCTTCCCGGCAACCAAGCGGTGTTGCAACGACGCCGCTTCCCTCTGCCTCCCGCGATCGTGATGTTTTGGCAACAGTTTCTGAACAACCCTCGCGCCACAAGGGCGCCTGCCGACATTGCCTACTTCCCGCCATAAACCCGGCGCACCTCGAATTTGTCCCAGGGCATGTGCCAAAAGGCTCGGCAACGGGGCAGGTCGCACCGCTCGCGGCAAGGGAAGAGTATGAACGCCAGAGTCATCTCCAAGGCCAAGCTGCCCAGCCGCTATGTGACCGTCGGTCCGGCACGCGCGCCGCACCGCTCCTATCTCTATGCGATGGGATTGTCGGCGGCCGAGATCGCGCAGCCGCTGGTCGGTGTCGCGAGCTGCTGGAACGAGGCGGCACCGTGCAACATCTCGCTGATGCGTCAGGCGCAGGTGGTCAAAAAGGGCGTCGCCGCGGCTAACGGCACGCCCCGCGAATTCTGCACCATCACCGTCACGGACGGCATCGCCATGGGCCACCAAGGCATGAAATCGTCACTGGTGTCGCGCGAGGTCATTGCCGATTCGGTCGAACTCACCATGCGCGGCCATTGCTACGATGCGCTGGTCGGCCTTGCCGGTTGCGACAAGTCGCTGCCCGGCATGATGATGGCCATGGTGCGGCTCAACGTGCCGTCGATCTTCATCTATGGCGGCTCGATCCTGCCCGGTTCCTACAAGGGCCGCCAGATCACCGTGCAGGATGTGTTCGAGGCCGTCGGCCAGCACTCGGTCGGCACGATCGGCGACGCCGAACTCCTCGAAATCGAACAAGCCGCTTGTCCGTCGGCCGGCTCTTGCGGCGCCCAGTTCACCGCCAACACCATGGCCACCGTCGCCGAGGCCATCGGTCTGGCGCTGCCCTATTCCTGCGGGGCGCCGGCGCCCTATGAAATGCGCGACCGCTTCAATTTCGCCTCCGGCGAAAAGATCATGGAGCTGATCGCAAACAATATCCGCCCGCGCGACATCGTCACGCTGAAGGCGTTGGAGAATGCGGCGACCGTGGTTTCGGCCACCGGCGGCTCGACCAACGCAGCGCTGCATTTGCCGGCGATCGCGCATGAGGCGGGGATAAAGTTCGACCTCTTCGACGTCGCCAGGATCTTCGAGAAGACGCCCTACATCGCCGACCTGAAGCCGGGCGGCAAATATGTCGCCAAGGACATGTTCGAGGCCGGCGGCATTCCGCTTTTGATGAAGACGTTGCTCGACCACGGCTATCTGCATGGCGACTGCCTGACGGTGACCGGCCGCACTTTAGCCGAAAATATGGAGCACGTTGCGTGGAATGATAGCCAGGATGTGGTCCGTCCCGCCAACCGACCAATCACCCAAACGGGTGGCGTCGTGGGCTTGAAGGGAAACCTTGCCCCCGAAGGCGCGATCGTGAAGGTCGCGGGCATGTCGGAGCTGAAATTCTCTGGTCCGGCGCGCTGTTTCGATTCGGAAGAGGAATGTTTCCAGGCGGTTACGGATCGCAGCTACAGCGAAGGCGAGGTCCTCGTCATCCGCTACGAGGGACCGCGCGGCGGTCCGGGCATGCGCGAAATGCTTTCGACGACGGCTGCTCTCTACGGCCAGGGTATGGGCGGCAAGGTGGCTCTCATCACCGACGGACGTTTTTCGGGCGCGACACGCGGCTTCTGCATCGGCCATGTCGGGCCGGAAGCCGCCGTGGGTGGTCCGATCGGGCTGCTCAGGGATGGCGATTTGATCTCGATCGACGCGGTGGGCGGCACGATCGAGGTGGCGCTGTCCGACGCCGAACTGGCGGCCAGGGCGAAGGCATGGAAGGCGCGCGCGACCGACTATCAGTCGGGCGCGATCTGGAAGTATGCGCAAACGGTAGGGCCTGCCCGCGACGGCGCGGTCACCCATCCCGGTGGTGCGAAAGAAACACATTGTTATGCGGATATCTGAGTTGCTGAGGTTGTCTGTCTTTTCGGCACTGGTCGCGATCGCCACTTTTGGCGCGACCTTGGGCGCCGCGGGCCAGGCCATGGCCTTCGACGACAAGGTGTTCGACGACAAGACCGGCGTGAAGCCGCAGTCCAGCCCGTGGGCGGTGTTTCAGTTCGGCTTCTCCGCCTATAAGAACGGCCGCAAGGAGCAGGCCGCGGAGGCTTATAAGTACGCGGCCGAAAACGGCCAGATCGGCGCCACCTGGAAGCTTGCGCGTATGTATGCCGAGGGTGACGGCGTGGAGCGCGACGATTATGCGGCGTTCAAGTTCTTCAGCGAGATCGTCGACCAGGACGTCGAGCCCGGTTCGCCGGAAGAGAGCTATGTGTCGGACGCGCTCGTGGCGCTCGGCGATTATCTGAGGAAGGGCATCCCCGGCAGCCCCATCACAGAGAACGAGGTGGCGGCCCAGGAATATTACATGCGCGCCGCCGCCAATTACCGCAACCCGAATGCCCAGTTCGAGATGGGCCAGATCTTTCTGAATGGCAAGGGCGGCGTCAAGGCTAGCCTCAAGCAGGCCGGGCGCTGGTTCCAACTCGCTGCGGAAAAAGGGCATGCCGGCGCGCAGGCGACGCTCGGCCACCTGCTTTTCCAGAGCGGCAAGATCGTTCGGGGGCTGGCGATGATGACCGCGGCACTCGAACGGGCGTCACCTTCCGACCAGCCATGGATACGTGGCATGCAGGAAGAGGCGTTTGCCGCCGCGGGCGAGGCCGACCGCCGCACCGCGATTTCGCTGGCCGACGACATCCTCACAAAGGGCGGCGGCGACCGGTAGTCGCGAAGCCAGTCACAAAGCCAATAGTCAGGAAGAATGGGTATCTCGAAGTCGGACAGCCGAGATCAATTCTCGGTCGGTTTCGTCGGAACGAGGCCGGACTCCGGCGTTGAAATCGGCGTGGCCGACGGCGCCAGCGTGGTTCCCGGACAATCGTCCCGAATCTTTGTCCATGACGTGTTGTTGAGCACCATGTCGCAGCGGGCGAGGTGGCTCCGGCCGGAAAGCGTCAGGCAGGCGACCTGGCCGATCTGGAATGACTTTCCGTTGGCCAGGCATTCAGGATCGGCAAAAGCCGGCGTCGCCGCGAGGGCGAGCGCGGCGGCACATAGGCAAATCGCAAACCTGATCGTCATTCTGAACCCCGGCCGAACCCGGACTGCAGCGGAGCCCCCGATTGTGGCGATATGACGGTCCATCAACCGGGAATCCGGCGGTCCGGACCTCGAAATGATCAGATCGGCGCAAAAGCCAGTTCGACGGCCACCGGCACATGGTCGGAGGGTTTTTCCCAGGCGCGCACGTGCTTTTCGATCGAGACCGAGGAAAAGCGGTTGGCGGCCTCGGGCGAGAGCAGCAAGTGATCGATGCGGATGCCGTTGTTCTTCTGCCAGGCGCCGGCCTGGTAGTCCCAGAAAGTAAAAATGTCCGGCGAGTCGGTGACCGCGCGCACGGCTTCGGTGAAGCCGAGGTTCTTCAGCCGGCGAAACGCCTGCCTGGTCTGCGGCTGGAACAGCGCATCGCTGAGCCAGTTCTCCGGGAATTTCGCATCGATGTATTCGGGGATGACATTGTAGTCGCCGGCCAACACCAGGGCCTCTTCGAGCGAGAGCCTTTCCTCGGCCCAGCGCTCCAGCCGCGCCATCCAGGACAGCTTGTAGGAGAACTTCTTCTCGTCATCGATCGGGTTGCCGTTCGGCAAGTAGAGCGAGGCAACGCGCAACGCGCCCTTGTCGGTCGAGAACACGCCCTCGATGAAACGCGCCTGATCGTCGGCATCGTCGCCCGGCAGGCCTCTGATAACCTCGTCGAAGCGCAGTTTCGACAGGATGGCGACGCCATTAAAACCCTTTTGGCCATAGATTTCGACGTTGTAGCCAAGCGCCTCGATCTCGGCGCGCGGAAACTGCTCGTCGACTGTCTTGATCTCCTGCAGGCAGGCGATATCAGGCGCGCTTTCCGTCAGCCAATGGGTCAAATTGCCAATGCGGGCCCGAACGCCGTTGATGTTCCAAGTGACGATTTTCATGATGGCCTCATTGCTGTTCCGGCGGAAGACGTTCGACGAGGCCGATCGTATTGCCTGCCGGGTCCTTTAGGAAGGCCATCCATTCGCTTTCCCCCGCCGGCCCGAACAGGCCTTCGGTATCGCGATGGACGAGCATCGGCGGCGCAGTGAAGGGGACACCGGCGGCTTTTGCCGAGGCGTGGAAATCGTCGAGGCCCGATATGTCGAGATAGACGGTGCCGGCCGGCAGGCCATCGGTGAACAGCAGCCGCACGTCGCCGGCCATGATGAAGGCGATGCCGGGCGGATCAAAGCGTGCGTGCACCGTCATGCCGAGCACGTCATGCCAAAACACCAGCGTTGCATCGAGATCGCGCCCGGCTGAAAGCGCGACCTGACGGACCGCGCTAATGGCAGGCATTTTCTAAATACTGAAGCTGGTGCCGCAGCCGCACGAGGCGACCGCATTCGGGTTCCTGATCTGGAACGACTGGCCCATCAAGTCGTCGACAAAATCGATCACCGAGCCACCCATATAGACCAGCGAGAGGTCGTCGATCAGCACGGTGGCGCCGTCCTTCTCGATGGCGACGTCGTCATCGTTGCGGGTGTCGACAAGGTCGAACTTGTAGGAAAAACCGGAGCAGCCGCCGCCCTCGACCGAAACGCGCAGCGCCTTCTTGCCGGCTTCGCCAGATATAATCTTGGCGATCCGCCTAGCGGCGGCGTCGGTCATCTCGACTTTCATGGCAGTCTTGGCATCAGCGCCCATGGGCGTCACCTTGCTTTCGGTTTCACATGATAGGTATGAAGCGCGAGAGGGCAAGTCAACTGCGGCAGCGGCGATGACAAATGAGTTGGGCGACATCGGATTCGGCTATCGGCCGCGCGCAGCCTATGCTTGCGATCCGGCAAAGTCGCGCGGGCGCCTGTTCGACGAGGTGGAGAGCCCGACCCGCACGCCGTTCCAGCGCGACCGCGACCGCATCATCCATTCGACGGCATTCCGCCGGCTGAAGCACAAGACGCAGGTGTTCGTCGCGCACGAGGGCGACCATTACCGCACCCGGCTGACGCATTCGATCGAGGTGGCGCAGATAGCGCGCGCCCTGGCGCGGGCGCTGCGCGGCGACGAGGATCTGGCCGAGGCGGTGGCGCTGGTGCACGATTTCGGTCACACGCCCTTCGGCCATACCGGCGAGGATGCGCTGAACAACAAGATGGCTGTCTGGGGCGGTTTCGACCACAACGCGCAATCGCTGCGCGTGGTGACGCGGCTGGAGAGCCGCTATGCCGAATTCGACGGGCTGAACCTCACCTGGGAAACGCTGGAGGGGCTGGTCAAGCACAACGGCCCGCTGACCGACGCCAGGGGAAACGGCCTGAAGGGGCCGGTGCCGCAAGCGATCCGAGACTATTCGGAGCTGTACGATCTCGAGCTCGACCGCTTCGCCGGCATCGAGGCGCAGTGCGCGGCAATCGCCGATGACATCGCCTACAACACCCATGACATCGACGACGGCCTGAGGTCAGGCATCCTGAAGCTGGACATGCTGGAAAAGATCTCGCTGCCCGGCTCGATCCTTGAAGGCGTGCGCCGGCGCTATCCGGCGCTCGACGATGTGAGGACAGGGCACGAACTGATGCGCCGGCAGATCACGATGATGGTCGAGGATGTCATCGTTTCCACCACCGCCAATCTGGCCCGCATCAAGCCGGACAGCGCCGACGCGGTAAGGGCGGCAGGCGAGACGATGGTGACCTTTTCAGCCGAAATGGCCGCGTTCGAAAAGGAATTGAAGGCCTTTCTCTACAAGCATCTCTACCGGCACAGCGAGGTCATGCGCGTGCGCAACGAGGCCGAGCAGATCGTCAACGACCTGTTCGAGGTCTATTTCGCCGATCCGCGCGCCATGCCCGATGGCTGGCGCGAAGGGCTCGACCGGGCCGACGATCGCATCAAGGCGCGCAGCGTCGCCGATTTCCTGGCGGGCATGACGGATACCTACGCATTGAAAGAGCACCGCCGTTTGTTTGACCATACGCCGGAATTAAGCTAGGCCGAGCTCGATTTTGCCGGCCAATGAGCCGGATCCCTGCAAAGCCGCCAGAGCCACACCCCAGAGCCACACCAATGAACATCTTCGCCGATTTCAACGCGCGAATCACCAGAGCTGTCGAAGCGCTTGATTTGAAAGACAAGGACGGCGGTTCGCTGGACCTGTCGCGCATCGCCGTCGAGCCGCCGCGCGACCCCAGCCATGGCGACCTGGCGACCAATGCCGCGATGGTGCTGGCCAAGCCGACCGGCCAGTCCCCACGCGCACTGGCTGAAAAGCTGGCGCAGGCGCTCCGTGCCGACATCGACATCGCCGCCGCAGACGTCGCCGGTCCGGGCTTCGTCAATCTCAGGCTCAGGGACGCATTCTGGCAGGTGCACCTGACTGCGCTGCTCGGCGAAGGCCGCAATTACGGCCGCTCGGCCGTCGGCGGCGGCAAGAAGGCAAACGTCGAATATGTCTCGGCCAACCCGACCGGGCCGATGCATGTCGGCCATTGCCGTGGCGCCGTGGTGGGTGATGCGCTCGCCAATCTGATGGCCTTCGCCGGTTATGACGTGACCAAGGAATATGTCATCAACGACGCTGGTTCGCAGATCGACGTGCTCGGCCGCTCTGCCATGCTGCGTTACCGCGAGGCGCTCGGCGATGATATCGGCGAGATTCCTGCCGGGCTTTATCCTGGCGATTATCTGATCCCGGTCGGCCAGGGGTTGGCCAGCGAATTCGGCCGCTCCTTGCTGCAGATGGCCGACGAGGAAGCGCTTGCCATCGTCAAGGACAGGACGATCGATGCGATGATGGCGATGATCCGCGAGGATCTGGCGCTGCTCAATGTGCATCACGACGTCTTTTTCTCGGAGCGTACCCTGCACGCCGACAACGCCCGGAAAATCCGCTCGGCGATCAACGACCTGACGCTCAAGGGCCACATTTACAAGGGCAAGCTGCCGCCGCCCAAGGGCGAGAAGCCGGACGACTGGGAGGATCGCGAGCAGACGCTGTTCCGCTCGACGGCGGTCGGCGACGACATGGACCGGGCGCTGGTCAAGTCGGACGGCACCTTCACCTATTTCGCCGCGGACGTCGCCTATTTGAAGGACAAGGTCGATCGCGGTTTCGTCGAGCTGATCTATGTGCTTGGCGCCGATCATGGCGGCTATGTGAAGCGCCTGGAAGCGCTTGCCCGGGCGATTTCCGGCGACGAGGTGAAGCTTACCGTGCTGCTTTGCCAGTTGGTGAGGCTTTTTCGCGAGGGCGAACCGGTGCGCATGTCGAAGCGGTCGGGCGATTTCGTGACGCTGCGCGAAGTGGTGGAGGAGGTCGGCCGCGATCCGATCCGCTTCATGATGCTGTACCGCAAGAACGATGCGCCGCTCGATTTCGACTTCGCCAAGGTGACGGAGCAGTCGAAGGACAATCCGGTGTTCTACGTGCAGTACGCCTCGGCGCGCTGCCATTCGGTGTTCCGGCAGGCGAGCGAACAGTTGGGCGAGGCCAATTTTGACCGCAGTCGGCTGGCCGCCGCCACCGCTTCGCTGACCGACGAAGGCGAGATCGGCCTGATCAGGAAGCTTGCCGAATATCCGCGGCTGATTGAATCCGCGGCCCTTGCGCTCGAGCCGCATCGGCTGGCATTCTACCTCTACGATCTCGCCTCCAGCTTCCACGGACATTGGAACCGCGGCACCGAGAATCCGGACTTACGTTTTGTTAAGGTTAACGACCGACAATTGACGCATGCCAGACTAGGGCTGGTGCAGGCTGTTTCGGACGTTTTGACGTCCGGCCTGACGCTGATCGGAGCCGATGCGCCCACCGAAATGCGTTAGGTTTGACTAAAAAACCTGTCACCTTTTGCCCACATTGCGCTGGTAAGGGCCAACCCTACGCGACGTCCATGGCGTCCGAATGAGTGCGAGTTCGGGAACAATAATGGCAGACAGAACCCAGCTGAGAGCAGCCGCCCAAAACGATATCGCCGACGATGATCCGTTCGCGGAACTGACCAGGATCATGGGGTTCGACCCGCGCCAGCCGGTCAAGCCGCAGGCCCAGCCGAAGGCGGCTCCCGCCAGCCAGCCGGTGGACGACGGCGACTTCGACATCGACCTCGAGAAGGAGTTGATGGGCGAATTCGGCGCCGACGACAATGACCGCGCAACCGAGGTTCGCGAGCCGGCTTTCGAAGCGGCTGCCATTGACCCAATTGACGACGGGCTTGGGGACGGCGAGCTTGCCGCGTCGCTCGAACGGGATTTCCTGCTCGACGCCGATGCGGCGGACGAAGCTGGCCATGCCGTTGCTGCCGACGACGCGCGCGCTGGTGTTGCCGAAAAATCCGCGCCGGCTGTTGAAGCTGCGTTCGATGACGATTTCGACGATGCGCTTGCCAGTTCGCTCGAAGACGTGTCGCCTTTCGAAGACGATTTGCCAGTGACTGATAAGCTTGGGAACGACGAGCTTGCCGCGTCGCTCGAACAGGATTTCCTGCTGGACGACGATGCGACGGACGAGACCGCCTATGCCGTTGCTGCCGATGACGTTCGTTCTGACGTTGCCGAAGCATCCGCATCGGCTGCTGAAGCTGCCTTCGATGACGATTTCAACGATGGGCTCGCCAGTTCGCTCGAAGACGTGTCGCCATTCGAAGACGATTTACCGGTGAACGACAAGCTTGGGAACGACGAGCTTGCCGCGTCGCTCGAACAGGATTTACTGCTCGACGACGATGCGACGGACGAGGCCGAACAGAATACTGCCGCCGCCGTGTCCGCTCTGGCCGCCGAACCCGCCTTCGACGATGAATTCGACAACGCAGTCGCAAGCTCGCTCGAAGACGATTTGATGCTCGACGAACACGTGCCGATGGCGCAGGCTGCCGAAGCCGAAATCTCCGCACCGGCCGCCGAACCCGCCTTCGACGATGAATTCGACAACGCGGTCGCAGGCTCGCTCGAAGACGAGCTGATGCTCGACGAACACGTGCCGATGGCGCACGCCGTCGCTGCCGAACCCGCTGAAATCGCCGCGCCGGCCGCCGAACCCGTCTTCGACGACGAATTCGACAATGCCGTCGCAAGCTCGCTCGAAGACGAGTTGATACTCGACGAACACGTGCCGATGGAGCAGCCCGCTGTTGAAGCTCCTGCTGCGCCTGATCGGGCCGTTTCGGAAGAGTCCGGTGAGGATTTTGCCGGCCATTACGACGCCATGGCCGATGTCGACATGGATTTCGAGGTTCGCACGGCTGAACCGGTCGAAATTGACGAGCCAGAAATTGACGAACCGGAGGCTATCGCGGCCAAGGATGGCCCTTCCGCCGCGACCCCGGAAGATGCGTTCGACGACGATTTTGACTTGAGCTTCGACGACGCGCTTGCCGAGGAAGCCGAAGAGCCGGTTGCGCCGGCCCCCGGCGTTGCAGCCCAACCGACGGCGCCGGCCGCTGTAGTCCAGCCGGCGGCGCTTGCCCCCGTCGCTGACGAGCGGAGCCTCGAAGACGAGTTGAACGCGCTGTTGGGCATCATGCGCACACGGGCCGCTCCGGTGGTTGCGTCCGCGGCCAATGAACCCGCCTTGGTTCAGCAGCCTGTGGCCGCGGCTGGAAAAGCCGCCGACAAACCAGTGGATACCATCGACGAACTGGACTGGAGCCTCGACGAGCAAGACCTTTCGGAGCCATCGGATGGCGCGGTTCAGGCGGCCGAGGCCGATCTCGACTCCGTTCTCCTCGATGACCTCGAGGGTCAGGATTTCGGCGCTGAAGATGCCGCCGGGCCGGCCGATGTCGATTTCGACGATGATGCATTGCATACCGCCTTCGCCAAGGACATCGGTCTGGACCATGGCGACGGCGAGAACGTTGCGGCCGCCGCTTCCCAGGACGACGCGCTCAACTGGATGGCCGCACGCTCCGCCCCGCCGGCGCCGGCCCATTCGTGGAGCCGCGTAACGCCGGTCGCGCAGTCGCAACCTGCCTTTGCAGCCCAGCCGACGGCTTCGGCGAGGACCACGGAAGCGCCGCCGCCGATGGCTGCGGTACCATCCTATCAGGATGAGCCGGCGCAAGACGATGCCGCCAATGCTGCATCTGCACCGGCGCAAAGCGAACAGTCTTCGGCGTATGACGAGGTGCCTGATGTCGAGACGGTCGATGTGCCCGAGCGCGTCGTGGCGCTGGCGGACGACCTCGATATTCCGGAACTCGACTTCAATGACGACGAACCGGCGGCGCCTGCCTATGACGATCTCGACACCGAGTTCGCTAGCCTTCTCACCGAAATGAACACCGTAGACGTCGCTGCCACCCCGGCGCGCAGCGCGTCGTATGACGACGAATCCTACAATGCAGGTTTCCCGTCAGGGGCCGGAATCCAGTCAGCGGCCGGGTTCCAGTCAGGCTATGAGCCCGAACGCGTTGAAACGCGGACCTATGCGGCGAGACCCGCACAAGCGTCTGTCAGTGCGTCTTATGCCGATGCCGCCAGCGGCTTCGATTGGGGCGACTTGCCCAACGGCCGGCCGGCCTCGCAGGCCGACGACTTTGGATTGGACGAACTCGACTACGACCCCGAACTGGATGAGGCCATGTCGGTTCCCGGCTTGGCTGGGCACGATGCCGCGAGGCCGCGGAGCCGCGGCCTGCTGGTCGCCGCAGTCGTCGGCGCCGTGGCGCTCGCCGGCGGTCTCGGCGCCTTCGCGCTGTCTTTCGGCGGCGCCGGCGGCACCGATGCGCCGGTCATCGTCAAGGCGGACAACGCACCGATCAAGGTCAGGCCTGAAAATCCGGGCGGCACCGTCGTGCCGAACCAGGACAATAAGGTCTATGACGCAGTGGCCAAGGGTGGCGCAAAGCCTGCCGAACCGGTCCAGGAAAAACTGGTCACCAACACCGAAGAGCCGGTGGACGTGGCGGCCAAGGAGCCGCCGCAGAGCCGTGTGGTCGATCTTTCGCCCGACGATATCGACACGGCTGAAGCCCCCGATGCAATCCGCAATGCCGAATCCGCCGCCGCTGAAGGCGCCAATGCGATCCGCGGCACGCAAGCGGCCGGAAATGCCGACGTCGCCGCCGCGCCGGCACCCAAGTCCGAGGATCGTATCGCCCAGGTTCTGCAAGAGGCCGACCAGGGCATCGAGCCCGACGTCGTCGCCGTTGCACCGCGCAAGGTGAGAACCATGGTCGTCAAATCAGATGGCTCGCTGGTTGCGCGGGAGGATCCGGCGCCTGCGGCACCGCAGACGGCTGCCGTTGAACCTGTCGATCCGGCGCCTGCACCGCAGATGGCTGCCGTCGAACCTGTCGATCCGGCGCCGCAGCATGTGGCCCCAGCGGGACAGGCCGACGACGCAGCAGAACAGACCGGTACGGTACCGCCTGTTGCCGACCAGGCAAGTGGCGATCTGTTGGGTGGCGACCCGGTGGGCGGCGATCAGACCGAAATCGCCAAGCCGGAAACAGCCAAGCCGGAAACAGTCGATCCGATAACCGCGCCGGCAGCCGCGCCTGAGGCTGAGGCCCAAACCGCCCAGCCTGCCAATACGCCGGCCACGGTTCCGGTGGCGCCGCAGCGTCCGTCCGACCAGCCGGTCGACGTCGTCGGCGAGGTCAAGCCCGACCAGGTTGCGTCCATCAGTCCGGCGGCCGCCTCGACCGGCGGTGGCTCGTGGTCGATGCAGATCGCTTCGCAACCGACTGTCGAAAGCGCCCAGTCGACCTATCAGGATCTGCAGCGCCGCTACGGCAGCGTGCTTTCCGGCCACACCGCCAACATCGTCAAGGCCGAGATCGCCGGCAAGGGAACGTTCTATCGCGTCCGCGTCCCGGCGAAGTCACGCAACGATGCGATCAACCTGTGCACCAACTACAAGGCTGCCGGCGGCAACTGCTTCGTGTCGCGCTAGCCATTTCGAATACCCGCCCTTGGGCGGAAAGAACCGGCGCGGTCACGAACCGCGCCGTTTTTTGGTGGAAGGGAGTTCTTTGTGTGGAAGGGGTTGTGGCTCAACCGCATGTGGTTCGATGCGATTCCCTTTGTCCGCGTGAAGCTCTAAACTCCTGCTCATGACCGAATCAAAATCCATGATCCTCGGCTGCGCCGGGAAATCGCTCACACGCGACGAAATCAATTTCTATCGCAATGAATGCCCGTGGGGCTTCATCCTGTTTGCGCGCAACATCGGCGAGACCGAGCAGATCCGCGATCTGGTCGCGGCGATGCGCGACTGTATCGAGCGCCCGGACGCCCCGGTGTTCATCGACCAGGAAGGCGGCCGGGTGCAGCGCCTGCGGCCGCCGTTGGCGCCGAATTATCCGGCCGGTGGTGCGCTCGGGGCCTTGTGGCGCAACGATCACGATGCCGGCAACCGCGCCGCCTGGCTGATGGCGCGGTTGCACGCCTTCGACCTGCTGCGCTACGGCATCACGGCGGATTGCCTGCCGGTGCTCGACGTTCCGATCGAGGGCGCCAGCGACGTCATCGGCGCGCGCGCCTATGGCAAGGAGCCTCGTGCCGTCATCGAACTGGGTCGCGCCGCGGCGGAGGGCCTGATGTCGGGCGGCGTGCTGCCGGTGATGAAGCATATCCCCGGGCATGGACGGGCCTTTGCCGACACGCATTTCGAACTGCCGACGGTCGATGCCTCAATGAGCGACTTGCAGCGGCATGATTTCGCCCCGTTCAGGGAGCTCAATCATTTGCCGATGGCGATGACGGCGCATGTCGTCTACAGCGCGATCGACCCGAAGAACCCGGCCACCACCTCCGGCAAGGTCATCGACGAGATCATCCGCGGCGAAATCGGCTTCGACGGGCTGTTGATGAGCGACGACACCTCGATGAAGGCACTTTCTGGGGATTTCCCGACAAAGGCGGCCGCGATCCTTGCGGCGGGCTGCGATCTGGTCCTTCACTGCAACGGCGTTTTCGAGGAGATGGCCGGCATTGCGTCGCGCACAACAGGGCTTGAAGGCACGTCGCTGCAACGCGCGCAACGGGCGCTGACCTATATCAAGAAGCGCGATCGGGCTGATGAAGCCGAGATACGCGCCGAATTCGCCACCTATTTCGATGCGGTGGCCTAGACCATGATCCCGAAAAATGGGAGCCGGTTTTTCGGAACAGATCATGGTCAAACAAGAAGCTAGAAGCAAAGGAAAGCGACAGGAAGTGGCGGAAACATTGGACAGCAAGGCCGGCAAGGCCGCACCGATGGACCGTCTGTGGGCCGAGAACGACGATTCGCGGCTGACTGGCGATCCCGCGCTGGTCGTCGATGTCGACGGTTTCGAGGGCCCGCTCGATCTTCTGCTGCATCTTGCCCGCAACCAGAAGGTCGATCTGTCGCGCATCTCGATCCTGGCGCTGGCCGAGCAATATCTGGCCTTCGTCGAGAAGGTGAGGGCGCTCAGGCTGGAGGTTGCCGCCGACTATCTGGTGATGGCAGCGTGGCTGGCGTTTCTCAAGTCGAAGCTTTTGATCCCCAAGCAACCCGGTGACGACGGCGAAAGCGGCGAGGAGTTGGCCGCGGTGCTGCAATTCCGGTTGAAGCGGCTGGAAGCGATGCGCGACGCGGCGGCACGCCTGGTCAACCGTAACCGGCTCGGACGAGACGTGTTCGCCCGCGGCATGCCGGAAATGGTCATGGTCGAGAAACGCAACGCCTATTCGGCCTCGCTCTACGATCTGCTGACCGCCTATGCGGCGCAACGCCAGAAGCAGGCGATCACCAATGTGACGATCGCCAGGCGCGGTGTGTGGTCGCTCAAGGATGCACGCGACATCCTCAACAGGCTGATCGGCACGCTTGCCGACTGGACGGCGCTGGACAGTTTCCTGGTCGAATATCTGACCGGCCCGGACGAGCGGCGTACCGCGATTGCCAGTTCGTTCGCGGCCACGCTGGAACTGGTGCGCGAAGGCAAAATGGAAATGCGGCAGGACGAGGTGTTCGCGCCGCTCTATCTGCGCGGCCGTGCGCAAGGCATCAGGGCAGTCGAGGTGGCATCATGAGTGAACGCGCCAACGCTTCGGTCATTCCGTTCAACGTCGACGACGAGACCGAAGAGGGCGTGCTCGCCGGGGTACCGGCAGAAAATCAAGCCCAGAACTTGTCCCAGAATCCTGGCGAGCGGCTGCATATGGCGGAAGCCGTGCGAATGGCCGAGG
Source organism: Mesorhizobium sp. WSM4841 (assembly GCF_055811515.1). Classification (NCBI taxonomy): domain Bacteria; kingdom Pseudomonadati; phylum Pseudomonadota; class Alphaproteobacteria; order Hyphomicrobiales; family Phyllobacteriaceae; genus Mesorhizobium; species Mesorhizobium sp. WSM4841. The sequence continues at coordinate 50,773 of NZ_JBVVQC010000003.1, read as the reverse complement.
CGATTGTTTTCGCCAGCGCCGAACCGGTCAGCGAAAAGCAGCTTGCCGCACGCCTGCCTGACGGCATCAGCATTGCCGCGGCGATGGCCGAACTGCAGCAGATTTATGCGCGGCGCGGCGTCAATCTGGTGCGCGTCGGCGACGCCTGGGCGTTCCGCACCGCCGGCGATCTCGCTTTCCTGATGAGCCGCGACACGGTGCAGCAGAGGAAGCTTTCCCGCGCGGCGCTCGAAGTGCTGGCGATCATCGCTTACCACCAGCCGGTGACGCGCGCCGAGATCGAGGATATTCGCGGCGTCGAGACCTCGAAGGGCACGCTGGACACGCTGATGGAGACCGAATGGGTGAAGATGCGCGGCCGGCGCCGCACGCCCGGCCGTCCCGTCACCTACGGCACCACCGACATCTTCCTCGACCATTTCGCGCTGGAGGAGATCCGCGATCTTCCCGGCATGGACGAATTGAAGGGCGCCGGGCTGCTTTCAGGCCGCATGCCGTCGAATTTTTCCATTCCGCTGCCGCCGGCGGATCCGGATGCGCTGACCGACGACGAGGATCCGCTGACCGACATCGACCTCGAGGAGCTCGGCCTGTTGACGCCGCGCGTCGAGGAAGATTGACCCAAACGACATGCCGAAAGCCGTTGGTATTTCGCGGCTGCGCCGATTGGTAGCGGGCTATGGCGCCGAAAGTGCGTGACTTCGGCCACTCATTTATAAACTCTGTCGCGGTTGTGTTTGAATCCCGACGTGAAAGCGCATAGATCATCGTCAGAGAAAACTTTCGAGAGAGATTGTTATGGGTTCATTTTCGATTTGGCACTGGCTGATCGTTCTGGTGATTGTGTTGCTGGTGTTCGGCCGCGGCAAGATTCCCGAGCTGATGGGTGACATGGCCAAGGGTATCAAGAGCTTCAAGAAGGGCATAGCCGACGACGAGGTCGCCGAGGACAAGCGCACCGTTGAACACCGTGCCGACGAAACCGTTTCGGCAGTGAAGGAAAAGGCCAGCAAGAGCTGAGCCCAAAACTTAGTCGGAACGTATCGCCATGTTCGACATCGGCTGGACCGAGATGCTGGTCATCGCGATTGTCATGATCGTGGTCGTCGGACCTAAGGATTTGCCCAAGATGCTGCGCACTTTCGGCCGCACGACGGCGAAGATGCGCGGCATGGCAGCCGACTTCCAGAAACAGTTCAACGACGCGCTGAAGGAGGCCGAGCTTGACGACGTCAAGAAGTCGGTCGATTCACTCAGAAGCCTCAACCCGGCCGCCGAGATCAGGAAACAGCTCAACCCGTTCGAGCAGGCGGCAGCCGACGTCCGTTCAGGCGTCGACGCGGTGATGAAGCCGAAGCCGGCTGCAGACCCTGTCGCGTCGGCTGCTTCGAGCCCGCAGGATACCGAGCTGAAGAATGGCGCGACGGTGTTGCCGGGCGTCAATGGCCCGGAAGCGGCGCTGGCGGCGCCGACCTTTCCGGCGATGACCGATGAGTCGGTGGTGACACCGCCTGTCGCGGCGGCGACGCCGGCTGCACCGCAAAAGGCCTCGGCGGCGAAGACGAAGGGTGCGCCAGCGAAAGCGATCCCGGCCTCCAAGGCCGCAGCGAAGCCAGCGGCAAAACCTGCTGCGACGAAGACCTCGGCTAAAAAGGCCGAGCCGAAGCCTGCACCGGCAGCGGTGAAGAAGCCGACTGCAGCCGCCAAAAAGACGGCGGGAGCCGCCAAGTGAGCATTTCGGAAAAGGATGAGATCGATAAATCGGCGGCTCCGCTGATGGAGCATCTGATCGAATTGCGCCGACGGCTGATGTGGTCGATCGGCGGGTTCTTCGTTGCCTTCCTGTTCTGCTTCTTCTTCGCCAAGCAACTGTTCAACCTATTGGTGATCCCGTTCAAATGGGCGACTCAATGGGCAGGGCTCGACCCGCACAAGGTCGAGCTTATCTACACGGCGCCGCAGGAATTCTTCTTCACCCAGGTCAAGCTGGCGATGTTCGGCGGCATGGTGATTGCCTTTCCGCTGATCGCCACGCAGATCTATAAATTCATCGCGCCCGGCCTATACAAGAACGAACGCAACGCTTTCCTGCCGTTCCTGATCGCTTCGCCGATCCTGTTCCTGATGGGCGCGTCGCTGGTCTATTTCTTCTTCACGCCGATGGTGATGTGGTTCTTCCTCGCCATGCAGCAGGCCGGCACTGACGACCAGGTGCAGATTTCGCTGCTGCCGAAAGTGTCGGAATATCTCAGTCTGATCATGACGCTGATCTTCTCCTTCGGCCTGGTGTTCCAGTTGCCGGTGGTGACCAGCCTGATGACGCGGGTGGGCATGCTGTCGTCCGAAGCGCTGGTCGAAAAGCGCAAATGGGCTATCGTCATCGCCTTCGTCGTGGCGGCTGTGCTGACACCGCCCGACCCGATAAGCCAGATCGGCCTGGCCGTTCCCACGATCCTTCTCTACGAGGTCTCGATCTGGTCGGCCCGGCTGATCGAGCGCAGCAAAGAACGGGAACGTCTGGCGCGCGAGAAGCGGGAAGCTGCGGAAGCGGCGGCCGAAAAGGCAGCGGACGCGTCGTCGACGTAGGCTGCATCAGGCGGGTAGCACTATCTTCGAAATCTGCGGGACAGCGACCCCCTCTGTCCTGCCCTCTTTGCCAAAACTTGGCATCTCCCCCACAAGGAGGAAGATTGGCAGCTTCGTCGACGGCCCGCTTCTTCAACGCCGGAAAATTGGCGAAAGCCCGTGATGACAGCCAATCTCCCCACCCGTGGGGGAGATGTCCGGCAGGACAGTGGGGGCGCGAAGGAACTCGATCTTGACATCTTGCATCGGTCAAGGATGCGGTTTACGCCCTCTGACCTAGCTCAGGAGCGTTCAGGACCATGCTTGACATCAAATGGATTCGCGACAACCCGAAGGCCCTTGTCGAGGCGCTCAGGAAGCGCTCGTGGTCCAGCGAGGACGCGCAGTCCACGGTCGATGATCTGATCGCCAGGGACGAGGCGCGGCGCGAACATCTGACCGATCTGCAGACCAGGCAGGAGCGCCGCAACGCTGCTTCGAAGGAGATCGGCAACGCCGTGCGTTCGGGTGACGCCGCTCTTGCCGAAAGGCTGAAGACCGAGGTCGGCGAGATCAAGGCTTTCATCCAGAACGGCGAGGCGCGCGAACGCGAGCTCGACAAGGCGCTGACCGATGCGCTGGCGGTGCTGCCCAACGTGCCGCTCGACGACGTGCCGGTCGGCAAGGACGAGCACGACAATGTCGTCAAGCGCATCGTCGGCAAGGTGCCGACCCGCCCGAACTGGGTCAGAGAGCATTTCGAGATCGGCGAAGCGCTCGGCATGATGGATTTTGAGCGGGCGGCGAAACTGTCCGGCTCGCGGTTCACCGTGTTGAAAGACGGGCTGGCACGGATGGAACGTGCACTCGGCCAGTTCATGCTGGACCTGCATACGACCGAGCATGGCTATGAGGAGATCCAGCCGCCGCTGATGGTGAATTCGGCGACTATGTATGGAACAGGACAACTGCCAAAATTCGCACTAGATTTGTATAGAATTCACGACGAAAGCAGCCATGCCCATTACGGTATGGAAGAACATACCGCAGTCATTCCCGGAATATTGAACCAAATCGATCTCTTTCCAAAACTTGTAAAATATCTGAGCACCAGACGCGCGGATCCAGAAAGTGAGGCGCTGTATCAAGCTCTTGCTGACGGCTTCGGCGATACGACCTTGGAAAGTGTCGAGTATTTTGCGGATTTTTTGAACTCAGTTGTCGATGGCTCGGAAGACAGCAACGGTTTGCTCTCGGACCGATGGCTCATCCCCACCGCCGAAGTCCCTCTGACCAATCTAGTGCGCGAAGAAATCACGCCGCATGAAAAACTGCCGCTGCGCTATACCGCGCTGACGCCGTGCTTCCGTTCGGAAGCGGGCTCGGCCGGACGCGATACGCGCGGCATGCTGCGTCAGCACCAGTTCTACAAGGTCGAACTGGTGTCGATCACCGACCAGGACTCCTCGCTCGCCGAGCACGAGCGGATGACTGAATGCGCCGAGGAAGTGCTGAAGCGTCTTGGCCTGCCGTTCCGCACCATGACGCTGTGCACCGGCGACATGGGCTTCGGCGCGCGCAAGACCTATGACATCGAGGTCTGGCTGCCGGGCCAGAACGCCTATCGCGAGATTTCGTCATGCTCGGTCTGCGGCGATTTCCAGGCGCGGCGCATGGACGCCCGCTACAAGGACAAGGACGGCAAGGGCAACCGCTTTGTCCACACGCTGAACGGCTCCGGCACCGCCGTCGGCCGCGCTCTGATTGCTGTCATCGAAAACTATCAGAATGAGGATGGCAGCGTAACCATTCCTGAAGCGGTTCGGCCTTACATGGGCGGTCTGGAAAAGATCGAATCAAAATAATGCGCATCCTCCTGACCAACGATGACGGCATCCATGCCGAGGGCCTTGCATCGCTCGAACGCATCGCCCGCACGCTGTCGGACGACGTCTGGGTGGTGGCGCCGGAGCAGGACCAGTCCGGCTACGCGCACTCGCTGTCGATCTCGGAGCCGCTGCGCCTGCGCAAGATCGGCGAAAAACACTTCGCCGTGCGCGGCACGCCGACCGACTGCGTCATCATGGGCGTGAAGAAGATCCTGCCTGCAGCACCCGACCTGATCCTGTCCGGCGTCAATTCCGGCGCCAACATCGCCGACGACGTCACCTATTCGGGCACCGTTGCCGGCGCCATGGAAGGCGCGCTGCTTGGCGTGCGTTCGATCGCGCTCAGCCAGGCCTATTCCTATCTCGGCGAGGATCGCGTCGTTCCCTATGAGACCACCGAGGCGCTGGCGCCGGCGCTGCTCAAGAAGCTTGTCGCCATGCCGCTGCCGGACGGCGTGCTGCTCAACGTCAATTTTCCGAATTGCGCGCCAGAAGAGATCGCCGGCACGGTGGTCACAACGCAAGGCAAGCTCGTCCACAGCCTGTGGGTCGATGAGCGCCGCGATGGGCGCGGGCTTCCCTATTATTGGCTGCGCTTCGGCCGCGAGCCGGTCGAGGGCAAGCAAGGCACCGACCTCCACGCCATGCGCAACCAGCAGGTATCGGTGACGCCGCTGCAGCTCGATCTCACCGCTCATGAAATCCGCGATCAACTGACCAAGGCGCTCGCATGAACCTGAACCATGGTCCGACGGTCGACGACCGCGAAGGCTTCGCCGCTTTCCTGCTCCGCCTGCGTGGCAAGGGCGTCGTGCCGAAGGCGCTGATCGCCGCCTTCGAGGCGACGCCGAGGCGCGGCTTCCTTTCCGCGCAGTTCCATCCGATCGCCTGGTCGGACCGCATGCTGCCGATCGAATGCGGCGAAGCGATCGAGGGCGCCGATCTGCAAGCTGCGGTGATCGCAGCACTTGCCATCGAGCCGGGCAACCGCGTGCTCGAGATCGGCACCGGGTCGGGCTACACGGCGGCGGTGATGTCGCGGCTTGCTGCGCGGGTCGTCACCGTCGACCGCTACAAGACGCTGGCCGAGCAGGCCAAGCAGCGCTTCGACGCGCTCGGCATCGGCAATGTCATCGTGCGCCAGGCGGACGGCTCCAACGGACTGGCCAATGAAGCGCCGTTCGATCGCATCGTCGCATGGGCGGCCTTCGACAGCCTGCCGCGCTTCCTGCTCGACCAATTGTCGAGCGGCGGCATCGTCATCGCTCCGATCGGACCCGAGGAGGGCGAGCAGGTGCTGGCCAAACTGACCAAGGTCGGCAGCCGCTTCGAACGCGAGGACATCGGTCTCGTCCGCCTGCAGCCGATCCTGCGCAGCGTAGCCGCGGTCATCTGATTATCCGACGCATCGCGCGCTTGGGGATCGATCAGCCGAAGCCTCTCGGTCGTCATCCTAGGGCCCAGCAAGGAGCGAAGCGACGCAGCGCAGACCCTAGGATCCATGACGCGCCATCAAGGCGTTGCAACGGTGCAGAATGCTGTTCCCCTGCATTCTTCGGCTAAGGTAACGGAATGGATCCTAGGGTCTCCGCGACGGAGCTTCGCTCCTGCTCCGCCCTAGGATGACGAAGCTGAGGCCTTCGGCCAATTCTTCGACTCCGGCGCGGCCTGACCTGAATCTCGACATACCCCAAACAGGCAGCCTTAAATATTTTAAGAAAATTTGCGTCTGATTCTAAAGGTTTAACCGACCGGTAACATTAACGCGCTTTAATCACGGTCAGTCTGTACCGGGTATCTGCGGGTAAAAGCGATGCAATTCAGTATTTTGAAGGCAAACGGACGCAATCTGGCGCGTGGTTTCGCTGTCCTTATGGTTGCGGGCACCGCGGCGGGATGCAGTTCCCAGGTCTCGCGGTTCAACAGCGTCGATGACGTCTTCACCTCCTCGACCAACAACCAGCGCAGTATCATCGACAAGCAGGACGCCGCCCAGCCTTATCCGGGTGATGCGCCGGTGTCGGCCGCGCCGCCCGACGGCAGCCATACCCAGTCGGTCAGCCGCTCAAGCCTCGAGCCGGTTACGACGCAGCAATTGCCGCCGGTCAGCCAGTCGCAGCCGGCGCCCGCCGCCAGTCCGGCTCGCACCGCTTCTGTGCCCGCCGCCTCACAGGTTGACCGTACTGCGACCGGGACAGCGGCAAAGCCGTTCAAGAACGCACAACCTGATGATCCGCGCATGGCGACGGCAGGCGGCGAACCGCGTGCCACCGAGATCATCGTTAGGGATGGCGAGACCATCTCCGGCCTGTCGCGGCGCTACGGCGTGCCCACAGACGCCCTCATGAAGGTCAATGGGCTGAGCGCGACCAACGGGCTGAAGACCGGCCAGAAGCTCGTCATCCCCGCCTATGCCTATTCAGGCAAGAAACCGGCGCCGAAGCTTGCCGACGCCAAGCCTGCGAACGACACTAAGCGCGATTTGCCGGCCAAGATGCCGGAGATGGTGGCCGTGCTGCCGCAGCAGCCGAAGCTCAAGGAGGGCAAGTCCGCCGCGCAGGTGGATGCATCGGCCGCGGCAAGCCAGCCGAAGGATGCCGCACCCGAGACGACTGGTGCCGGTGGCACCTACACGGTCCAGCAAGGCGATACTCTGTCGGCCATCGCCAGGAAGACCGGTGTCGGCGTGGTTGCGTTGAAGCAGGCGAACGGCATGCAGGATGGTCTGCTCAAGATCGGCCAGACCCTGAAGGTACCGGCCGGCGGAACCGCGACGGTTGCCAGTGCCAAGCCGGCAAAGGTCGATCCGGTTACGACCGCCACCACCCCGCCTGCGGCAAAGACCACGCCGTCGGAGACGCTCGCCGCCTACACGCCGCCGAGGAAGGATGCGAAGGTCATCCAGCAGGCCGAGGACGACGACGCGGTGGCGCCAAACGCCACCGGTATCGGCAAGATGCGCTGGCCGGTGCGCGGCCGCGTGATCTCCAGCTTCGGCGGCGGCAAGGACGGCGTCGACATCGCCGTGCCGGAAGGAACGCCAGTCAAGGCGGCCGAGAACGGTGTCGTCATCTATGCCGGCGATGGCCTCAAGGAATTCGGCAATACGGTGCTGGTGCGCCACGAGAACGGGTTGGTCACGGTCTATGGCCACGCCCGTTCGATAGAAGTGCAGCGCGGCCAGAAGGTCAAGCGCGGCCAGGAAATCGCGCAGTCCGGCATGAGCGGCACCACCGACTCACCGAAACTGCATTTCGAAGTGCGCAAGAATTCGGCGCCGGTCGATCCTTCGACCTATCTTGAATAAAAGAAAGTCGATCCTTCCTATCTCGAATAGAACAAGAAAAGCAATTGCGCGCCGCCTGACCTCCAGTCCGGCCCGCCGGCTCAGCCCGCTCCGCAAGGGGCGGGCTTTTTCGGTCTTTGTCCTAATCTTTGAGAGATTTGCCGAGCCGGCCTGCCAGATCCTGGGTGAACTGCCAGGCGACGCGGCCCGAACGGCTGCCGCGCGTCGTCGCCCATTCCAGCGCCTCGGCGCGCAGCGTCTCGGGATCGATGGCAAGGCCGTGATGGCTGATATAACCGTCGATCATGTCGAGATACTCGTCCTGCGAGCATTTGTGGAAGCCGAGCCAGAGGCCGAAGCGGTCGGACAGCGAGACTTTTTCCTCGACCGCCTCTGACGGGTTGATGGCGGTCGAGCGCTCATTGTCGATCATGTCGCGCGGCAACAGATGCCGCCGGTTCGACGTGGCATAGAAGATGACATTTTCCGGGCGGCCCTCGACGCCGCCTTCGAGCGCCGCCTTCAGCGACTTGTAGGAGGTGTCGTCGTGGTCGAAGGAGAGATCGTCGCAAAACAGGATGAAACGGTAAGGTGCCGCCTTCAGCAAATTCATCAGCTTCGGCAGCGTGTCGATGTCCTCGCGGTGGATCTCGATGAGCTTGAGCGGCAGGTCCAGCTTTGCCGACGCGTTGATGGCGGCATGCACGGCCTTGACCAGCGAGGACTTGCCCATGCCGCGCGCGCCCCACAACAGCACGTTGTTGGCTGCGTAACCGGCGGCGAAGCGCTCGGTGTTGTCGACCAGTATGTCGCGGACGCGATCGACGCCGCGGATCAGGCCGATGTCGACCCGGTTGACCTTGAGCAGCGGCTCCAGATAGCCGGGATCAGCCTGCCAGACGAAGCAATCGGCCCCGCCGAGATCGGTTTCCGGCACCGGCGGCGGAGCGAGGCGGGCGACCGCCTCGATCAGGCGGTCGAGCTTCTTGTTCAGGGCTTCGATGGTGCTGTCGGTCATTTCTTGTCTTTTTGTTTCTGCATTCAGGAAGGCGTGACAACGGAACCTATTTGATTCCGGCGGTTTCGGAACCGGCTCCAACCTTTTGTTAGAGCATGATCTTTTCCGAAACCGCGCTCCATTTTTCGGGATCATGCTCTAACACGGCTCAACCAGCCCGAAAAGCAGCCGAAATGCCTGGCCGCAGTTGCATTGGCAACTTTACCGACTATATTCCGGCCAAATTTCACGGGGCCGCCAAATTTCCCCAGGACGGTTTGGCGGCTGTTTTTCAAAATTCAGGAGTACCTCGATGTTCGTGACACCGGCATATGCCCAAGGCGTCGGCACCTCCCCGGATATGTTCATCAGCATTTTGCCGTTTGTCCTGATTTTCGTGATCATGTATTTTCTGATCCTCCGGCCGCAGCGTACGCAGTTGAAGAAGCGCGGCGAGATGCTGGCGGCGGTTCGCCGCGGCGACACGGTCATCACCGGCGGCGGTTTCGTCGGCAAGGTGACCAAGGTGATCGACGACAACGAGCTCGAGATCGATCTCGGCGGTGGCACCAAGGTAACGGCGCTGCGCTCGACGATTGCCGATGTGCGCGTCAAGGGCGAGCCAGTGGCGAACCAGAACGCCAAGAAATAGCCGAAATTTCTGGGGGAGCGGTCCGCGGATACGCCCCTGACGGACGACGCCATTTGCTGTATTTTCGCACTTTAAGACGACACTGATCTGGCTGGCCACCCGGTCCAGGGCGCCAACATCTCGTGATGCCATTGCGCGCTGGTCTCTTGCCGGCAAGATTGACAATAGTGGAAGAAAGCCCGATGGCAGCACCAAAGTGAACTGCCTCGTGCTCGACAATCACCCATATGCTGACCGAGGCGAGCCGGTGGCGAACCAGAACGCCAAGAAATAACCCAATTCCAGGCGGAACGATCCGCCAGAATGCCCTGACGGACGACGCCATATGCTCTATTTCTCGCGCTTCAAGATGATCCTGATCTGGCTGGCCGTGGCCGCCACAGTGATCTTCGCTGCGCCCAATCTTTTCTCAGCCAGCACGCTGGCCAAGCTTCCCGACTGGGTGCCGAAGCGCCAGATGACGCTCGGCCTCGATCTGCAGGGCGGCTCGCATATCCTGCTCAGGATGGATCCGAACGATCTGACCAAGGATCGGCTGGAGACGACGCGCGACCAAATCAGGACACTGCTGCGCGACGCCAAGATCGGTTACACCGGCCTTGCCGGATCAGGCCGGACCGTGCAGGTCCGCATCACCGATCCCGGTCAGGTCGATGCCGCCAAGACGGCGCTGAAGACACTGACCGACCCGGTGGCCGCCGGCCTGTTCAGCGGCGGCTCCGTCCAGGAGATGTCGCTGGATGATTCCGAGCCCGGCCTGCTCAAATTCACCGTTACCGATGCCGGCATCAAATACCGCACGTCGACGGCGCTGGCGCAGTCGCTCGAGGTCGTCGAGCGCCGCGTCAACGAACTCGGCACCACCGAGCCGATCGTGCAACGCCAAGGCGACGACCGCATTCTGGTCCAGGTGCCGGGCCTGCAGGATCCGCAAAGGCTGAAGGAAATTCTTGGCCAGACCGCCAAGCTGACCTTCCAGATGGTCGACCAGTCGATGCCGGTGCAGGACGCGCTCAACGGTCGCCCGCCGGCGGGATCCTCGGTTCTGTATTCGCAGGACGATCCGCCGGTTCCATATCTGATCGAGAACCGCGTCATCGTTTCGGGCGAAAATCTCGTCGATGCGCAGGCGACGTACAATTCCCAGACCAATGAGCCGGTGGTTTCGTTCACCTTCGATTCCAAGGGAGCGGCGCGTTTCGGCCAGGCCACCTCGCAGAATGTCGGCAAGCTGTTTGCCATTATCCTCGACAATCAGGTGATTTCGGCACCGCAGATCCGCGAACCGATCCTTGGCGGCAGCGGCCAGATCTCGGGCAATTTCACCGCCGAGAGCGCCAACGACCTCGCCGTGTTGTTGCGTGCCGGCGCGCTGCCGGCGACGCTGACGGTGATCGAAGAGCGCACAGTAGGCCCTGGGCTCGGCGAGGATTCCATTCACGCCGGCAAAGTCGCCGGCGTGATCGGCTCCATCCTCGTCGTCGTGTTCATGTTCGTGGCCTATGGCTTTCTCGGCTTCATTGCCAATATCGCGTTGGCGGTGCATGTGGCGATGATCATCGCGTTGTTGTCGTTGCTTGGCGCGACACTGACATTGCCCGGCATCGCCGGTATCGTGTTGACCATCGGCATGGCGGTCGATTCAAACGTTCTCATCTACGAGCGCATCCGCGAGGAGCGGCGAAACGGTCGCTCGGTAATCCAGGCGATCGACACGGGCTTTTCGAAAGCGCTGGCCACCATCGTCGATTCGAACGTCACCTCGCTGATCGCGACCGTGGTGCTGTTCTGGCTCGGGACCGGACCAATAAAGGGCTTTGCCGTAACCTTCGCCATAGGCATTCTGACCACCGTCTTCACCGCCTTCACCTTCACCCGGCTGCTGGTGTCGATCTGGCTCCGCCGCGCCCGCCCGAAGGAATTGCCGCGCGCGCCGGTGACCTTCGTCCCGGCGGGCACGAGAATTCCGTTCATGGGCATCCGCCGCTGGACATTCGCGCTGTCCAGCATGCTGTCGATCCTGTCGGTCGTGCTGTTCATGACAGTCGACATCAATTACGGCATCGACTTCAAGGGCGGTTCGCTGATCGAGGTCCAGGCCAAAGATGGCACCGCCGATATTGCCGACATCCGCGGCAGGCTTTCGGAACTCAACATCGGCGAAGTGCAGGTGCAGCAGTTCGGCGACCCGAACGACGTCTTGATTCGCGTCGGCACGCAGGAGGGCGGCGAGAACGCCGAACAGACCGTCATCGACAAAGTGCGCGGCGAGTTGCAGGACAACTACGACTTCCGCCGCGTCGAGGTGGTGGGGCCAACGGTTTCCGGCGAACTCGCCAAGCAAGGCACCATCGCCATGCTCATCGCACTACTCGGAATCCTGATCTATGTCTGGTTCCGCTTCGAATGGCAGTTCGCGGTCGGCGCCATCATCGCCACGGTCCACGATGTGGTCATGACGATCGGCTTCTTCGTCATCACCGGTCTCGAATTCAACCAGTCGTCGCTCGCGGCGATACTCACCATCATCGGCTATTCGCTCAATGACACGATCGTCGTCTATGACCGTGTTCGCGAAGACTTACGAAAATACAAGAGAATGCCGCTGCCGCAATTGTTGAACAACGCCATCAACGAGACGCTGTCGCGAACGACGCTGACCTCGGTGACGACGATGCTAGCGCTGCTGGCGCTGGTGCTGTTCGGCGGCGAGGTGATCCGCTCGTTCACGCTGGCGATGCTGTTCGGCGTCGTCTTCGGAACGTATTCGTCGATCTTTATCGCCGCCCCGCTGCTCATCCTGTTCAAGCTGCGGCCGCAGGCCGCGACGGCCGATGAGGAGAAGCCGGTGGGCGGCGGCAAAGCCTTGGCAACCTGACGATTGCCGCGGCAGAAACATCTATTTGCTGGTGGTCCCTATCGTTCTAACATTCGCAAACGACGCTGTTGGAATGGGATGCGAATGTTAGAATCGGACCACTAGTGGCAAAAGGCATCGTCATCCGCGAAGCGCATTTCCCTGGCCGTGCGCCGATCGAGGCCTACGGCAATGGCGGGTTTCGTTTCGCCGACATGTCTCATCGCGGCTCGCTCCTGTGCCTGCCGTCGGGCATCTATGGCTGGGAGCCGGCTGATCCCCTGGCACTGACGGCGGCGGATTTCGCCAAGCTGCTCAACGAGGCTGACAAGGTCGAGATCCTGCTGGTCGGCGCCGGCAAGGATCTCAGGCCGTTGCCGGCGGCGCTGCGTGCTGCGCTGAAGGCGGCGGGCATTGCGGCCGATCCGATGTCGACTGGTGCTGCCGTGCGGACCTACAATGTTCTTCTGGCGGAAAACCGTGCGGTGGCCGCCGCACTGATCGCCGTCGAGTGACGTGACCGAAAACGCCAAAATCGTCATGGAAACGGTGCGAGCCGCCGACCATGACCGCTATGTTTGCGCGCTCTATGCGCCTGAGGACAAGCGTGACGCACTTTTTTCGCTCTATGCCTTCAATGCCGAGATATCAGGCATTCGCGACCGTATCCGCGAGGCGCTACCCGGCGAGGTGCGGCTGCAATGGTGGCGCGATGTCATCGCAACCGAGGACAGTGGGGACGGGGTTGGCCATCCTGTCGCGGACGCGCTAAAGGCTACGATTTCCGCCCACCACCTGCCGATACCCGCCTTCGAGCACATGCTCGAAGCCCGCGTTTTCGATCTCTATGACGACCCTATGCCGTCGCGCACCGATCTGGAAGGCTATTGCGGCGAGACCGCAGCGGCGCTCATCCAGCTTGCAGCGATGGTACTCGATCCGGTCGCAGCACCGCGGTTTGCCGAACTTGCGGGCAGGGCAGGTTGCGCACAAGCGATGACCGGCCTTTTGCTACTGCTGCCATTGCACCGCAAGCGCGGGCAGTGCTTTGTCCCGGCCGACATTCTGGCCGCGGCAGGGTCGTCGCCCGAGGAGTTCGTTGCAGGCGATGGCGGGCCGGGCGCAGAACGCGCTGTCGCCGCGATGATCGCACTGGCGCAAGAACATCTTGCAGCTTTCGAAAGCGGCGCATCGGCGTTGCCGGTTTCGCTGCGACCGGCATTTTTGCCGCTGGCCTTGTCGCGCGCCTATCTCGCCAAGATGGAAAGTCATTCGCCTCTGAACGGCGTGGCGCGGCTCTCGCCCTGGCGCCGCCATTGGCTGCTGTTGCGCCGGGCGACTCGAGGCTGGCCTGCTTCAACCGGCTGATCTGGCGCCGAACTGGAACCATGAAGCGGCGGCGATCATAGAATCGCTTTCATTATGATGGTTCGCTAGGCCCGCTATCGCGCATCAGTGTCTCGTAGTCGCGCCCGCCATAGAAGATGTTGACGATGCGTACGAGATCGTCATCGACCATGTAAGCGATGACGGCAGAATGCTCGAACGGAACTGTTCGCAAGCCTGGCACGATGTCGTCGCGCGGGCGGCCACCGCGAGGGGCATTGCCGATGTTTTGGCAGCGGTCTTCGATACGCAGAACGAATTTCAGTGCGATGTCAGCACTTCCGCTAGCCTCGACGATATGTCTGAAAATTGCTGCCAGATCACCGCTGGCGCTTTCGCGATACTCGACCTCAAGCCGCCGAATCATCGGCGCGGCTCGAATACTGCGCGAAAAATCCCTTAAGACGGTCGCGAACCTCCTCCCCAGAAAGGTTCGGTCTCGTGTCCTCGATAGATGCCTTCACGCGCGCCCTGATCGAGGCCATGCGCTCGGCATGCTCTTCCTCCTCGCGCTGGAAGGCGCGAAGTGCTGCGCGGATGACCTCGCTTGCCGATCCGAAGGAGCCGTCCTCGACTTTTTTGCGGATCATGCGCGCCATTGCGGGCGTCACCGTGACGGACAGTTTCTCGGCGGGCTCCATGGAATTGCTCCCTATGATGGAGAGTAGGATAATATCCTACTCTCCTGTCGCCCGATCGACAAGAACAGACAGGCGGACTATTCCGCCGCTTCCGTCGCCAATGATGCAAGTCCCAGCCATTCGCGGCAGTCGGCCAGTGCGCGTGACGTCACCGCACGCCGCTTGGCGACGGTCTTGTCCTTGCCGCGCAGGCGCTTTCCCTCGGCTTTCGGCGCTTCCACAGGGGGAAACAGGCCGAAATTGATGTTCATCGGCTGGAAGGAGCGCTTTCCCGGCTCGTCGTCGGAAACGATGTGACCGCCGGTAATATGGTTGAGCAGCGCCCCAAAAGCTGTGGTCATCGGCGGCAGCGCCGGCGCGTGGCCCAACCGCTCGGCGGCGGCAAAGCGCCCGGCAAGCAGGCCGATGGCGGCACTTTCGACATAGCCTTCGCAGCCGGTGATCTGACCGGCGAAGCGCAGGCCGGGCCGCGACTTCAGCTGCAGCGATTGGTCAAGCAGCGTCGGCGAATTGATATAGGTGTTGCGGTGCAGGCCGCCGAGGCGGGCGAATTCGGCGCTTTCGAGGCCCGGGATGGTGCGGAAGACGCGCACCTGCTCGGCGTGCTTCAGCTTGGTCTGAAAGCCGACCATGTTGTAGAGCGTGCCCAGCGCATTGTCCTGTCGAAGTTGCACGACGGCATAGGCCTTCACCGATGGATTGTGCGCATTGGTAAGCCCCATCGGCTTCATCGGCCCATGGCGCAGCGTCTCGACGCCGCGCTCGGCCATGATCTCGATCGGCAGGCAGCCGTCGAAATAGGGCGTGCCTTCCCATTGCTTGAATTCGGTCTTTTGGCCCGCCACAAGCGCCCCTACGAAGGCGAGATATTGCTCCTTATCCATCGGGCAGTTGATGTAGTCCTTGCCGGTGCCGCCGGGCCCGACCTTGTCGTAGCGTGACTGGAACCAGCAGATGTTCATGTCGATTGTGTCGAAATGGACGATCGGCGCGATAGCATCGAAGAAGGCGAGCGCGTCGGCGCCGGTCACTTCCGCGATCGATTGCGCGAGCCCAGGTGAGGTCAGCGGGCCCGTGGCGATGATCGCCTGGTCCCAGTCCGCCGGCGGCAGGCCGGGTACTTCCTCGCGCCGGATGGTGATGAGCGGATGCGCTTCGAGCTTTTTGGTCACCGCTTCGGAAAATCCGTCGCGGTCGACGGCCAGCGCACCGCCGGCCGGCACCTGGTGCGCGTCGCCGGCGCTCATGATCAGCGAACCGGCCAGCCGCATTTCGGCGTGCAGCAGGCCGACGGCGTTGGTCTGCGCATCGTCGGAGCGGAAGGAATTGGAACAGACCAGCTCGGCCAGCCCATTCGTCTTGTGCGCATCGGTGCCGCGGACGGGACGCATTTCATGCAGGACAACGGGAACGCCGGCCTCGGCGGCCTGCCAAGCGGCTTCGGAGCCGGCGAGACCGCCGCCGATGACGTGAATGGGATTCTTGCTCATGAGCGCCGAAATAGTCGCTTGTAGCTGCGATTGCAATTGCCCCGGTTAGCGGCGCTGTTGCCGCCAAGTGCTGCAATCGTCTACTGTCGGAGAATGGACGGGAGTCTCGGGGTCTTTGCCAGAGCGGCATTTCTGACAGTCTTGATCGCTGTGGGCGAAACAGCCGCCGCCGGCGAACTGGCCGCGACGGCTTCCAGGCGGATCCCCATATGCCACGGCTACAGTTGCAACTATCGCACGATGCTGGCGCTTGGCCCCGGTGACGGCGCGCGTTTCCGCGCTATCCTGCGTGCGGGTGCGGGTTCGCCCCAGGCCGAGCGTTCCGCTATTTCGAAGGCTGTCCGCTATTTCGAGCAGCGCATTTTCCGGGCCACCGGCATTCGCGATCTGCCGCAATCGGAATTCGGTGCATCGCGCATCAGGGGCCAGATGGATTGTGTCGACGAATCGACCAATACGCATGCGCTGCTGGTCTATCTTGCCGAGCGAAAACTGCTCAGGTTTCACAAGGTCGAGGACAAAGCTTCGCGAGGCCTGTTTGTCGACGGACGCTATCCCCATTGGACGGCGGTGATCAGCGACCGCGGCGGCACCGAATGGGTGGTGGATTCCTGGTATGCGCCGATGGGCGGCGCACCGGACATTTTTCCGTTGAGCCAGTGGAAGAAACGGGGCGTTCTGGAAAGCGGTGCGCTGGACTGACAGGGACATGCCGCCAAAACGGCTCCCAGAGTGCCTCGACCCTGAAAAAAACAACACCCGCCGGGGGAGGAGGTCCGGCGGGTGTCGTTTTGCTGGTCGATCCTCGGGAGGAGGTGAAGATCGACCGTATTCGTCATCGCCGGGGAGGAGGTCGGCTTTGACGAAATTCCGTTCGCCTGATGAAAGGGGGCGAAACCCTTTTGGGACGAAATTCCTTTCGCCCCTGGGACGAAATTTCGTTCCGGGGAAACAGCGCCCGCCGCGGGAGGAGGTACGGCGGGCGCCGTTTTTGTGGTCAACCCTCGGGAGGAGGTGAAGGCTGACCGTATTCGTCAGGGTCGGGGAGGAGGTCGACCCTGGCGAAATTCCTTGACTAGATCGCCTTGCGAGCGATGCTCTTGATCTCTTCGCGGACGATGCCGAGATCATGCAGCTGGCGGTTCGAAAGGCGACCCAGCTCGGTAACCGTCGAGCGATAAACGCGCCAGTTACGATAGTTGCGGATCAGGTTCATTGTCGTTCTCTTTTCAAGTCAAACTGGTTCGGACCATTTGCGGTCCGAAGAGGATTAGACCGCCTTGCGGGCGACGTAGTGGATGTCGCTGCGGCTGATGCCGAGGTCGGTCAGTTCGCGGGTGCTCAGGCGGCTCAGCTCGGAAACGGTGTCCCGGTAGCGGCGCCAGTTGCGGTAGTTGCGGATCAGGTTCATGGTATTTCTCGTTTCGTCTTTCTTCCGGATCATTCCGTCTTTGTGTACGCCCTGAAGATAGGTGGGGTCACATCGATTTAAAAGCGCTATTGGTGCATGGCAGCAATGCAAATTGTGCAATGCACCATCGCCGCCAAATCACGTCTTCGACATAGATAGGCCCGAATCGGAAAATGCCGTAGCGTCAACGGTTTGGCCGGATCGGCTGAAAAAAAGAGCAAGCTGGGGGAGAAAGGCATGGCGAGCTATTCGTCACGCGTCAGGACCGATATCGCACGATGGCTGCAGGCTGGCCTGATCGACGCCTCGACGGCCGACGCGTTGACGCGCGACGTCGAGGCCAATGAGCGCAAATCACTGAGCTTCGGCTCGATCCTGGCGATGATGGCTGCGCTGCTTTTTGGTGCGGCCGTCCTTATCTTCGTCGCCGCCAATTGGGAAGCCATCCCGCGGCTGGCGCGGGTGGCAGCGCTCTTCGCCATCATCCTCGCCGGCTATGTCGGCGGCGCGGTGCTGAAGACACTCGACCATGCTGCTATCGGCGAGGCACTCTGGATCGCCGCCGCGGCGGCATTCGGCGGATCGATCGCGCTGATCGGCCAGATGTATCATTTATCCGGCGACGAAACATCGGCCTTGATCACCTGGGGCGCTGGCACGGCCTTAGCGGCGGTTGCGCTGCGCTCGAACCCACTGACCGTCGCTTCTGTCGGCATTGCCGACGCATGGCTGTTCCTGAGGGGGTTTGACTATTTCGGGCGCGCGGAATTTCCGCATCTCTTCGTCGTCATGGCGAGCGTGTTGTTCGCCATTTCGTTCTGGACCCGCAGCCAGGCGGCTCGGCACCTGATCATCCTGTCGGTCATTTTCTATCTCGTGCTGTTGTTTACGGAATACGAAACGCTGCAGGTCGCCGTCCCGCTCATTGTCGTGTCGACGCTGCTTTTCGCGGCTGCGATCTTCGCTGCCGGGCCCGTCGACCGGATATTGCAGCTTGGCGGCCGTCTGCCCTTACACGCGCTGATCGGATTTCTCACCGGCCTGGCGATGATCCAGTTCGAACTAGCCGGTGAGAGCAACAACGGCGGCTTCGGCATTGCCTCGGCCGTTGCGCTTGCCGGCATTGTCGCGGCGATTGTGCTGGGAGGCCGCGAGAGCAGGGGCTTGCGCTGGGTTGCCTATGCCGGCTTCGCCCTCGAACTCGCCATCATCTATGTGGTGATGTTGCAGTCGATGCTCGACACAGCAGGCTTCTTCCTTGCAGCCGCTGTGCTTCTTGGCCTGCTTGCCCTTGTCATCCTCCGCGTGGAAAAGCGCATGAGGGCCTCGAGCGTGGAAGGAGCGGCGGCATGATGACCGGTAAAAGACTGATCGTTTCGGCGGTGGTGCTGGCGCTCGTCCAGATCGGCTTCCTGAGCTGGATCATCGCCGGCCGGGCGGCGATCCTGCGCGACGGCAGGCAAGTGCTGCTGAGGGTCGAACCGATCGATCCGCGCGATCTCCTGCGCGGCGACTTTATTCGCCTTGGCTATGAGATTTCGCGCATACCGGTGAAGCTGATCGCCAACATTCCGGCCGGTAAGCTCACGAGCGACGACACGCCGATCGTCGTCAGGCTGAAGCAGGGCGCCGACGGCTATTGGGAGGCGACCGCGGCCTGGTTCGGGCAAGCGCCTGCGCCGGCAGCATCCGACGAAGCCGATATCGTCGGGCATGTGGCTGAGGGGTGGGATCTCAGTGCAGCCACGACGATCGCGCCGGATTACGGCATTGAACGTTTCTATCTGCCGGAAGGCGAGGGGATGGCGATCCAGAACGACATGCGGGTGCGGCCGTTCGGCGTCCGCGTCGCAATCGCAGCCGATGGCGCCGCGCAGATCAAGGCGCTGATGGACGGCGACAAGACGCTGTTCGAGGAACCGCTTTATTAGAATTGGAAAGCCGGGCCGGATTAGAATTGGAAAGCGTGGCCGGCTCGGACAGCATCAAACATGACAATTATCCTGACGACACGAGAAGACATAAATCTCGACTCGGTTTTCCGCGTCGCCTGGAAGAAAGACACGGTGCAAATCAGCGGCAACGCCTTGCAGCGCATCGCAGAGTGTCGCGCGTCGTTCCTGCGTCTCATCGAGACCGACCCTGTACCGGTCATCTATGGCGTGACCACCGCCATGGGAGAACTGGCGAGCAGGCGGCTCGAACTTGGCGAGCGGGATCGCCACGCGCGCATCAAGGCGTTCGCAGCCGCCACATCGTTCGGCGAGCCTTTGCCAGATCGCGTGGTGAGGGCGATCGTGCTCGCCCGCCTGGCGAATTTCCTCGAAGGAAATGCTGCGACCACACCACGCATGGCGCTCGCCGTCGCTTCGATGCTGGATAGCGGACCTATGCCCCTGGTGCCATCCTCCGGCCAGGGCGGTGCCGGTGAAATCCTCGCCCTCTATCCGCTCTTTGCAGAACTTTCGACGCGCTTCGACCTGGAAGTCAAGGAAAGGGGATCATTGATCAATGGCTCGCCCTGCGCTGCCGCACTTGTGGCCGACGCTGCCTTGGCGGCTCGCCGCCGCATTCGCCTTGCCGAAAAAGTCTTTGCGCTTTCGATCGAAGCGTTTCGCGCGCCGCTCGAACATTACGACCCGGCGCTCGACGCGCTTTGGGGCGATGAACACGAAGCAGCGGCGCTGTGCGGATTGAGGGAGTTTCTTGCCGGCGCCGGCACCGGGCGCCGCAATTATCAGGCGCCGGTCAGCTATCGCATCGTTCCTCGCATCCTGGGGCACGCGCATCGCGCGCTGGCATCGGCGGAAGGCGCGGCGACCGTGTCGCTCGCCTCGGTCTCGGACAACCCGGTCTACATCCCGCCTGACGACGTGCATCCGCTCGGGCGCTGCATCAGCACGGGCGGCTATCACAATGCCATGGCAACACCCGCCCTGGATGATCTGGCGGCGATATGGGCCGATATCTGCCTGTTGTGCGACCGCCACGCCTCGAAGCTTTTGAACGGCAAGGTCTCGCTCCTGCCCGATCTGCTTTTGACGGGGCGGGACTGGAGCGACAGCGACGGCCACGGCAATGTCGGCTATGTGCCGATGGCGATCACGGGTTATCTGGAGCAGGCGAAACTCGCGGCCCAGCGAACCTTCATCCCGGGAACGGAATCGGCCGGCGCCGGCCAGGACGACGTCGCCACGACGGTGTTCCTCGCATGGACGAAGGAAGCACGCGCCGGCCGCTGCCTCGATGCCGCGATGGCGATGCTGGCGGTGATCGCCTCGCAGGCACTGCATGTCACCGAGCGCGTGGCGCCTCTGGCGCTTCAGTCGTTCGCCGCGGATATCAGAAGCATCGTGCCGCCGGTCGGTGACGATCGTGTGCTGGGGCCTGAACTTGCGACTTTGACCGGATGGTTCACGCGCCAGGTCTTTGAGGAGTAGGCACCAAATTGGTGCGGATGAAGGGACTCGCCTTCCGACACTGCTTAATCCACTGTTCGAGGGGGAGCAGTGGTGCGGGTAGAGGGACTCGAACCCCCACGTTCTCACGCCAGAACCTAAATCTGGTGCGTCTACCAATTCCGCCATACCCGCTGGCTTCGTGTCACCGTGACATGTCTATGTCACAAGCCATGTCACAAGTTCAAGACTTAGATTTTCGAGGTTTTTTGGGCCTCGCGTTGCCGTCTATGCCGTTCGCTTGGGCAAGTCCCAGCCCGTAGACCGTGGGCCCACGCGCGCCATGCATCGGCATCGCGCTCAAACTGGCGGTCATATAGGTCTAGCGCTGGAGCACAAAGTCGTGACGGGACATTCGGTTTCCTTGCAAAGCTATCTGCCATGACGAGCACCAGATAGTGCCGTCGGCGGCCACGGCGCGGACCTTCCGTCCAAAATAGGCGAGGTGGCGCGAACGAACTCGTTCGCGGTCAGGTCTTCCTGGCCGAGGATGTATTCCCAAATTCTTTCAAATTGATTCAGAATATTTTGCTACCCGTAAGTTACGATCGCAAACATTGTTTCGTGTTAGCAATTCAACAACTCCCTGAGTTCGTTATCGCTAAAGTAGCAGGCGCTGAAACTGCTGCTGTGGGGTAACTACCAAAGGAGAGTGTCATGGCAAATTTCGTTAAGAGTTTCGCCACAGCTTTGGCCGGTGGTGCACTTGTTTTATCTCTATCTTTTCCCTCCAGCGCAGGCGGCATTAGCGTCGGCGCCGGCGCATCGGTCGGCGGCCGAGGCGGCGTAAACGCCGGTCTCGGCGCCTCGGTCGGCGGCAGTGGCGGCATCAATGCGGGAGCCGGCACCTCGGTCGGCGGCAGGAGCGGGGTGAACGCCGGCGCCGGTGCATCGATTGGCGGCAGCAAGCGCTTTACCGCTGGTGCCGGCGCCTCGATCGGCGGCAGGAGCGGGGTAAATGCAGGCGCCGGTGCATCGATTGGCGGCAGTAGGGGCGTCACGGCTGGCCTGGGTGCCAATGTCGGTGGCACTGCCGGTGCAGGCGCAAACGTGGGCGGCACCGGCGGCATTACGGCTGGCGCAGGCGCAAATTTAGGCGGCACCGGCGGCCCTACAGCGGGCCTGGGTGCCAATGTCGCTCGCACGAGCGGTGTCGGTGTCGGCGTCGGCGGCGGAACGCTTGCCGGGACACTTGGCACTCTTGGAACACCGGGGACTCCCGGCATGCCGAGCGTGGTCGCGCAGATGTCCAGCAGCCAACTGATGCGCATGAAGAAACGCTGTGTCGACGTGCTCAGCAGCGAAGGCACCTATGACCGTGACCTGCGGCAGCTTTGCATGCTGATCGCGCGTCGCTGAGCACTCGCAAACGAGAGCGTCGCATCGGCCGTGGAGGCTTTGACAATACTCTCCTGGCTTCGCGGCCGGCCCGCCACCCGCAACGTGGCGGGCTTCTCTGCATCAGGATCGCTGCGCTGAGCCATTATTCTGTCAATGTCGCGGTCAAAATAGCGGCCGTTCGCCGGCGCATGATCCCGAAAATCGAAAAATCGTGTTTCGGGATCATGCGCCAAAATCAAGGTGCTACAAGCGTCCTTGCGCGTCCAAGAAGGACGCGCGGCGCGGTAGACGCGAAGATGGTTGAAAATTAGCCGCGCCTGTGACAAAAGGCGTGTCGAATGTGACGGGATGCGACGATCCGCTTCTGCAGAATGTGATAAGAAGTAGGAAAAACAAAGACTTATTCACATTTTGGAGCGTATTTCTGGAGGATTTGAGCCGCGTTGGGCGGACAAATTGCCAAGTCCCGCACCAAAAGCCATTCCCGGCAAGATCATACCGGCAGGCTGTAAACGGCAGGAGCCGTTTGGCTGCCTCATTGGTGGAAACAAAGGTTCTATGATGCAGGTCACCGAAACGCTCAACTCCGGTCTCAAGCGCGAGATCAAGATCACCGTGCCGGCCGGTGACATGGAAGCCAAGCTGATGGCGCGGCTTTCCGATGCCAGGAGCAAGGTCCGCATCAACGGCTTCCGTCCCGGCAAGGTGCCGGTGCAGCACCTGCGCAAGGTCTATGGCAAGTCGTTCATGGCCGAAGTGGTCAACGAGATCCTCAACGATTCGACCCGTTCGATCATTACGGGGCGCGGCGAAAAGGCTGCCATGCAGCCCGAAGTAATCATGACCGAGGACGAGAAGGAGGCCGAGAAGATCCTGGCCGGCGGCGCCGACTTCGAGTTCCGGCTGAACTACGAGATCATCCCGCCGATCGAGATCAAGGATTTCTCCGACATCAAGGTGACACGTCAGGTGTTCGACGTGCCGGATTCGGAAATCGACGAGCAGGTCCAGCGTGTCGCCGAATCGGCGCGCACCTACGAACCGAAGACCGGCAAGGCCGCCGAAGGCGACCGCGTGACGATCGACTATGTCGGCAAGATCGATGGCGAAGCCTTCAGCGGAGGCGCCGGCACGGACCAGCCGCTGGTGCTCGGCTCCAAGGAATTCATTCCCGGCTTCGAGGATCAGCTCATCGGCAGCAAGGCCGGTGACGAGACGCAGGTCACGGTCACGTTCCCGGAAAACTACCAGGCGGCGCATCTGGCCGGCAAGGAAGCGACCTTCGACGTCACCGTCAAGGAAGTGTCCAAGCCCGGTGCGTTGGAAATCAACGACGAAACGGCCAAGAATCTCGGCCTGGAATCGCTGGAGCGCCTGCGTGAAGTGGTGCGCGGCCAGATCGAGAACCAGTTCGGTTCGATGACGCGCCAGAAGATCAAGCGCCAGCTGCTCGACCAGCTCGACGCCGCCTACTCGTTCGAGGCGCCGTCGAAGCTCGTCGAGGCCGAGTTCAACAACATCTGGAACCAGGTCAACCGCGATCTGGAAGCCGCCGGCCGCACCTTCGCCGACGAGGAGACGACGGAAGAAGAGGCGCGCGCCGAATATATGCGGCTTGCCGAGCGCCGCGTGCGTCTCGGCCTGGTTCTCGCCGAAATCGGCGAGAAGGCCGGCGTCACCGTGTCGGACGAGGAATTGCAGCGTGGCCTGTTCGAGCAGGTGCGCCGCTATCCGGCCGCCCAGCAGCAGGAAGCCTTCGAATTCTACCGCAGCAATCCCGAAGCGCTGAACACGCTGCGCGCGCCGCTGTTCGAGGAGAAGGTGGTCGACCATCTGCTCAGCCAGATTTCGGTCACCGACGTCAAGGTAAGCAAGGAAGAGCTGATGGCCGACGACGAGGACAGCGAGACGGCCAAGGCGAAGCCGGCGAAGAAAGCTGCCGCGAAGAAGGCCGACACCAAGAAGGCCGACGATGCGGAAGAGCCCAAGAAGAAGGCCGCGCCGAAGAAGAAAGCCGCCAAGGACGCCGAATAACACGGCATTCTGCGAATTGCGAAAGGCCGCCCTTGAGGCGGCCTTTTTCGATGCTGTCGACGTCGCAAGGCCGCTGCCGCCCTAATTGCCAGGTAATTGATTGACGAGGATCCGCATCACCGTCACTCGTTGGGGCAGTTCAACGAGAAACTCTTCGTCACGCGGCAGGTGATGGATCTTGTGCGGGTCGCCGCCGGTGAAGCTCGCCATGGCTTCGACGTCAGGCCAGTACGAGATCGTCACGAACTCTGTTTCTTCTTCGCGATCTTCGCGAAACAACTGCACGCCAAGTGCCTTCTCCTGAAGCGGCGGAATGCCTTCGCGGCGTAGATAGGGCTCGTAGACGTCTGCCAAATCACTGTGTGTCCTTCCCCGCCAGATCCGGGCAATTGTGGCGTTGTCGGTCATGACTTGCGCTCCTCTCGATGATTGTGATGAGGATGGGGCAGCTATGGCGGGATCCGCTGCGGTGTTGTGCGGGCCGATTAATGCAGGACCTTGCTGAGAAACCGTCGCACCAATGGCAGGGCGACCTCGAAATGGGTCTCCAGCAGCCAGTGCCCTGCGTCGTCCAGCAAATGCAGTTCGGCCTCGGGGAGATCGCGCAGATAGGCGCGCGCTGCCGGCTCGGGCATGTATTCGTCCTTCAGGCCCCAAAGGATCACTGCCGGCGGCTGTTGCTCGCGCAGGTATCCCTGGTAACGAGGGAACCAGTCGAGATTAGCCTTGAGCTTCTCCATCAGTCCGACTGAAAGCGCACGGCGCACAGGCGTATTCATCAGCGGCCAATGCAATTTCCACATATCGGGCGGGACACATCGAGCGACGTCGCCATCGACTTCGCCGACGAACTCGGCGCGAAAGCCGTCCTCGCTCACCGCGTTTTCGAGCGGCGCACGGTTCGCCGGTGAGGGATCCCGCCAGAAACGCCGGATCGTTTCGTATTTTGGGCCAAGAGCACCCGCGTAGATGTCGCCATTCTGGATGATCAGGGCCCTGATCCGCGATGGGTGAGCTATAGCGTGGCGCAGGCCGATCTGCGAGCCGTAGTCGTGCAGCCATAACGCATAGCTGCCGAGCCCCAGCGCGTCGGTGAACCGCTCCAGGAAAGTCGCGTAGGCGTCAAAATCATAACCGAACCGTGCCGGATCGGGGGTTCCACTATAGCCAAAGCCGGGGAAGTCCGGCGCGACCGTTCGCCAGCGATCGGCGAGTGCCGGCATCAGCCGGCGATATTGGAAGGACGAGCAGGGATAGCCATGCGGAAGCAACAACACCGGCGCGGCGGCAGGACCTGCTTCTCTGTAAAAGACCGTGTCGCCATCGATCGTGCGGGTGTCGTGGCGCACGTCCAGGACGCTCCTGTCGTTCATGGACGCTTCTCTGATCTTTGATCTTGCAGACGTTGAACCGTAGCTGGTCTAACGCCGTTAGCCGGTATGCGTTCCGACTGCGCTCGACGCCGATCGAGCGGCCTTATCGTTTCGGCGGCAATCCTGCTGATCGACTCTTCTATCTGCCGGCCAGTTTCTGTGGTATGTAGATGCCGCAATTCCATGACGCGGATATTCCGCTCTGTCGTGCAAGGGGCGCATGCCGGCGAAACTGTCGGCACGCGCAGATCGTCCAAGGCAGATTTGGCGATCGGGGAGGGAATGCCATGCGTGCAATCGCGTTTTTCGTCGTCGTGTCTGTTGCGACGTTCATCACAAACCAATCGCAGGCACAGGATGCCGCCGCGGGTGAGAAGGTCTTCACCAAATGCAAAGTCTGTCACGTCGTGGACAAGGACCAGAACAAGGTCGGTCCGTCGTTGAGCGGCGTTATCGGCCGGACGGCCGGCACGCATCCAGGGTTCAAATATTCTAAAGCTATGACCGAGGCGGGTAAATCCGGCGTCAAATGGGACGACGCCACACTGACGAATTACCTTCGCGACCCGAAGGCCATGGTCAAGGGCACGAAGATGGCATTTCCCGGCCTCAAGAAGGACGAGGATCTCGCCAACGTCATCGCCTATCTGAAGCAATTCTCCAAATGACCCGGTTCTTCCGCCAGGAAGTAACCCGGTTCTTCCGCCAGGAAGTAACCCGGTTCTTCCGCCAGGAAGTAACCTGGCTCTTCCGCCGGCTGATGGGTCGGCCAGATTGCCCGTTCCCATCGGTGGTCGCCTGAAATGTCGGCTCGGGAAAGCGGCCTCAAGGATACCGGTATCCAGATCTCTGAAGCGACGGTCAGTGATTTCTTCGCGCTTCTGAAACCACGCGTCATGGCGCTTGCTGTTTTTACCGCTTTCGTCGGCCTGATGGTGGCGCCTGGGGCGATGAATCCGGTCATCGCCGTGATTGCAATTGGTGCAATTGCAGTTGGAGCGGGAGCGGCCGGGGCACTCAACATGTGGTACGATGCCGATATTGACGCGTTGATGTCGCGCACGTCGAAGCGGCCGGTCCCTTCAGGCCGGGTCACGCCAGGCGAAGCTCTCGGCTTCGGCCTGGTGCTTTCCGTACTTTCGGTCATGACGCTCGGCGTGCTGGTTGGGTGGCTTGCCGCATCGCTGCTGGCCTTCACCATCTTCTTCTACGTTGTCATCTACACGATGTGGCTGAAACGCTCGACGCCGCAGAATATCGTCATAGGCGGCGCCGCGGGTGCCCTTCCTCCTGTCATCGGGTGGGCGGCGGCCACCGGCGCCGTGGGGGCTGAAAGTCTCATCCTGTTTCTGATCATCTTCCTCTGGACGCCGCCGCATTTCTGGGCGCTCGCGCTGTTCAAGATCGGCGACTATGCTGCTGCCGGCATTCCCATGATGCCGAACGTGGCCGGCCAGGCTTCGACCAGAAAACAGATCTTCGTCTATTCACTGATCCTAGCACCAATCGGCGTGCTGCCTTGGGCCTTTGGATTCGCGAGCGGATTGTACGGGATTGTTTCGGCCGCATTGGGCGCGGGTTTCATCTGGCATGCCTGGAAGCTTCTGATCGACAAGGAGATGAATCGCGCAAAGGCGCTGTTTGCCTATTCGATTCTCTATCTTTTCGCGATCTTTGCCGTGCTGCTTGCCGATACCACTGCAATGCGTGTCGTCATGTCAGCCGGAAATTGACGGCATGACCTGCCTCGTGGCTGCATTGAATCCTGATGTTCTCGGATTGCTTGCCGGGTTGAGAATCGGCGATTGCTGATCGAGGTGCGCCCCGAACCTGCTCAAACCTCACATTGGCACTGCGCAGAATCCCAGCAACAGCAGAATAACTACGCCAAGGCCGAGCATGAGAACGGTCTTTCCATCCATGACCTTCACCCTTCAACCCAGCTTGGAGAATATCGAAGAAATGCGGTTAGAGCTAGCCGGATCACCGGAGCCGTCCTCTCAAGACAAAGGGCGGCGACAAATCCCCTGCAAGAGCGTATGTTGATCATGGTGCAGGTCGCGGTTTTGCGTGGCCAGTCACGCTGAACGGCAGCACCGTAAAATCGCGACCTTACCGGACCTGGTCTGGAGGAATGGTCATGGCAAGTTTTCACGTGATTGCAGGCGCCAGCGAGACGCTGGAGCACACCAGAATTCGAAAGATCGGCGTTTCCGACCTTTTCGACGCGCTCAAGCGCGGCGTCGACGATTTCATGGTCAAACCGTCGCATATCGTTTTCCTCTGCCTGATCTATCCGCTTGTCGGCGTCGTGCTCGCCGTCTGGACGTCGGGCAACAATGCGCTGCCGCTGTTGTTTCCGCTGGTGTCGGGTTTTGCGCTGATCGGTCCATTCGCGGCGATCGGCCTCTATGAGATCAGCCGGCGACGGGAGGCCGGGCTCGACGCCTCCTGGAGCCACGCTTTCGGGGTCAGGAATTCTCCGGCGCTGCCGGCCATCGCGGCGGTCGGGATCATGCTGCTTGCGATCTTCATCGCCTGGCTTTTGACCGCGCAGATATTTTACCAGCAAGTGTTCGGCCCGGCCCCGCCGGAATCGCTCTCCAGCTTCATCAGTGAAATATTCGCCACCGGACGCGGCTGGACGCTGATTATCCTTGGCCACGCTATCGGCTTTGTCTTCGCCGCCGTGGTGTTGTGCACCACGGTCGTCGCGTTCCCGTTGTTGCTCGATCGTGATGTCGGTGCCTACGAAGCCATCCACACCTCAGTGCGTGTGGTCCTGGCGAACCCGATCGTGATGGCTGTCTGGGGACTGATTGTCGCCGTCGCGCTGATCATTGGTTCGCTGCCGGTGTTCGCCGGGCTAGCGGTGGTGCTGCCGATCCTCGGTCACGCCACCTGGCACGTCTATCGGAAAGTTGTGGAATCGCCGGCCTCCACCAGACCGGCTAACTGACAAAATCCTGCCTGCCGCACCGGAGAGAGCATCGGTGCGGCAAGTTGGCCAGGGTGTTCAGTAAGCCGGGTAGCTAAAGCGGGCCTGGCGTGCGTCGCTGGTCAGGTTGCGGAAATCCTTGCCGCTGACATGCACGAGCGTCCTGTGGTCGCCGCCCTCGAAATAGATGTCGGCGGCATTGCCGAGGCTCTCATCGAGAATCACCGGCACATCGTAGGCCGCGCCGATCGGCGGGATGGCGCCGGTGTCGCAATCCTCGAAGAGCGAAACCACCTCGTCTTCGGAGGCGAGTCCGATACGTTTGTCCATGACATCCTGCAACGTGCCGAGCTCGATCCTGTGCGTGCTGGGAACCACGGCCAGCGCATAGCCGAGTTCGTGGTGAACGACCACCGATTTGGCCATTATGCTGCCGGGCACATGCGCCGCTATGGCGGCCTGCCTGCTTGTCGACGTGCGGTGGTGCTCGACGGTGTCATAGGAAATTCCTTTCCCGTCGATAAAGTCCTTCAGTCTGTTTGCGATCGTCATCCTGAGCCTCCCTTGCTGGAGTTCGCGACGCATGTGGAAACGCAGGCAATCATTCTCCTTCCGTCGTTTCCCGTGCTAACAAAAATGGGCCAGCTGTCGATTGTTTCAAGGCAGACAGGAGCGGACCGCAACTAGCGCTTCCAGCTCTTGACGGGAGACGCCGTCGACCCTGTACCCGGATTGCGCGTCAGGGCCCGGCCCCAAAAAACACCATCCGGGTGAGAAGCGTGTAATCCGATTCGAAGACCATCATTGTCACGAACACCAGCACTAGTATCGGCGGCAATATGATCGCATATGTCAGCGCCAGCCGTTCCCAGGCCATGTGCATGAAGACCGCGACGATCAGCCCGGCCTTGAGCATCATGAAGATCAGGATCAGCGACCATCTGAGATAGCCGTGGATGCCGAGATAATCGACCATATAGGAGCAGGCGCTGAGGATGAACAGCCATGCCCAGACGACCAGATAGAGCTTGATCGGGTGCTCCTGATGAACCTCCGCGGGGGCGATGCCGGTTGCTGTCGCATCATGCGCTTGAGCTCCGTGCAGCGTATGTTGCCCCAGGCCGTTTGCGGTTATCTCAGCCATATCTGCCTCTCACCAAAGATAGAAGAATGCGAAAATGAACACCCAGACCAGGTCGACGAAATGCCAGTAGAGCCCCATGATCTCGACGTTCTCGTAGCGACCCCTGCGGCTGGTGAAGAAACCAGGCCGTCCCGTGTCGTAATCGCCGCGCCAGACCTTTCGCGCCACGATGATCAGGAAGATCACCCCAAACGTCACATGGGTGCCGTGAAAGCCGGTGATCATGAAGAAGGATGACCCGAACTGCGCCGCACCCCACGGATTGCCCCAGGGCCGTACCCCTTCGGTGATCAGCTTGGTCCATTCGAACGCCTGCATGCCGACGAAGGTCGCGCCGAGTGCTGCGGTCAAAAGCATGAGGATCGCCGTTTTGCGGCGGTCGCGGCGATAGCCGAAGTTGACCGCCATGGCCATCGTTCCGCTGCTCGAGATCAGCACGAAGGTCATGATGGCGATAAGGATCAGCGGAATGTCCGAGCCGCCAATGTGAAGGGCAAAGACCTCGCTCGGATTGGGCCACGGCACTCGGGTAGACATGCGCGCGGTCATGTAGGAGAGCAGGAAGCAGCCGAAGACGAAGGTGTCGCTGAGCAGGAATATCCACATCATGGCCTTGCCCCAGGACACGTTCTTGAACGCGCGCTGATCCGAGGACCAGTCGGCCGCGACGCCTTGCAAGCCCGCCGGCCGCGGCTGTGTTTGGCCGATATGTGTCACTGTCGTCTCTGCCATCCGCCCGGCCCTCCTAGGTCAGCAACTGTCGGCAAATCTCGATAAAAGTCGCGGCCCAGCCGGCCAGAAGCGCGAAGATGGCGAGCCAGACGAAAAGCAGGAAATGCCAGTACATGGCGCACAATTCGACGCTGAGGCGAAGCCGCTCCGCCGGTGCTCCGTTCCAGGCGCCGGCAGTCGTTCTGCTCAGGCCCACCAGCCCTCCCAGTATGTGCAGGCCGTGCATCCCGGTTATCAGGTAGAAAAAACTGTTGGCCGGATTGGCGGTCAGCAGGTAGCCGTCGCCGGTCAGGTCCCGCCATGCCACAAGCTGTCCGATCAGGAAGCCAAGTGCGGTGAGCCCAGCTGTGACGAGGCCAAGCCTGACCGTGTCGATTTGGCCCCGGCGCGCAGCGACCGAGGCGCATTGCAGCGCGATGCTGCTCAGGACCAGCACGCCTGTGTTGAACCAGAGCACGCGCGGTAGCGGCAACGCCTGCCAGTCCGACAGCGCCATGCGCATGAAATAGGCGCTGGTGAAAAGCGCGAACAGGCAGCCGACGACGGCGAGGAAGACGCCGAGGCCGATCTTGGCGGTCGGCAGCGCCGATCCTTCCGAGCCGATAACATCCCCGATCACACCTTGCTCGAGCCATGGCTTGGCCATCAGCCGCTGGTGGGAGAGCCACCATCCGGCAAAGCCGGCGATCACGAGGAGGAAGACCAGAATGACGCTCATGCCGGCTCTCTTGAGGATCCGAAGGAGCCCGGCATGTTTTGCGGGATAAAGTCCTCTTTGGCGCCCGGCACGCTGTAGTCATAGGCCCAGCGATAGACGATCGGCAGTTCTTTGCCGAAATTGCCATGGGCGGGCGGTGTTTCGGGCGTCTGCCATTCGAGCGTCGTGGCGCGCCACGGATTGCCGCCGGCTTCCCGGCCATGGCGGATGCTCCAGATCAGATTGAACAGGAATACTATCTGGGCGAAGCCGACGATAAAGGCCATGACGCTGATGAACGAGTTCAGGTGGTGGGCCGATTCCGTCATCACCGTCATGTCGGTCAGTTCGTTGTAGCGGCGCGGCACGCCCATCAGGCCGATGTAGTGCATGGGAAAGAAAATCAGGTAGGCACCGAGGAAGGTGACCCAGAAATGGAACTGGCCCATTGCCTCGTTCAGCATCCGGCCAGTGACCTTCGGGTACCAGTGATAAATCGCCCCGAAGATCACGAGAATCGGGGCGACGCCCATGACCATGTGGAAATGGGCGACGACGAACATCGTGTCCGACAGCGGAACGTCGACGACGACGTTGCCGAGAAACAATCCGGTCAGCCCGCCATTGACGAAGGTGACGATGAAGGCCAGGGCAAAAAGCATCGGTATTGTGAGGTGGATGTCGCCGCGCCACAGCGTCAGTACCCAATTGTAGACCTTGATCGCGGTCGGTACGGCAATGATCAATGTCGTGGTGGCGAAGAAGAAGCCGAAATAGGGATGCATGCCGCTGACATACATGTGGTGGGCCCAGACCACGAAGCTCAGCGCGCCGATGCCGACGATGGCCCAGACCATCATCCGGTAGCCGAAGATGTTCTTGCGTGCATGGGTGCTGATCAGGTCGGATACGATGCCGAAGGCCGGCAGCGCCACGATATAGACCTCGGGGTGGCCGAAGAACCAGAACAGATGCTGGAACAGGATCGGGCTGCCGCCGCCATGCTGCAACTGTTCGCCCATCTCGACGATCGCCGGCATGAAGAAGCTGGTGCCGAGCGCACGGTCGAACAGCATCATCACGCAGGCGACAAACAGCGCCGGAAAGGCGAGCAGCGCCATGACCGTCGCGGTGAAGATACCCCAGACAGTCAGCGGCAGGCGCATCAGCGTCATGCCGCGTGTGCGGGCCTGCAGCACCGTCACCACATAGTTCAAGCCGCCCATGGTGAAGCCGATGATGAACAGGATCAGCGAGATGAGCATCAGCATGATGCCCCAGTCCTGGCCGCCTGGTGTGCCGGTCATGATCGCCTGCGGCGGGTAGAGCGTCCAGCCGGCACCCGTCGGCCCGCCGGGCGCAAAGAAGCTCGACACCAAAACCAGTACGGCGAGCAGGTAAATCCAGTAGCTCAGCATGTTGACATAGGGAAAGACCATGTCGCGCGCGCCGACCATCAGTGGGATCAGGTAGTTGCCGAAGCCACCCAGGAAGAGTGCCGTGAGCAGGTAGATCACCATGATCATGCCGTGCATGGTGATGAACTGGTAGTAGGCTTCCGGCGTGATGAAATCGAACGTGCCGGGGAAGCCGAGCTGCAGCCGCATCATCCAGGACAGCACCAGCGCCACCATGCCGATTGCCGTCGCCGTCGCCGAATACTGGATGGCGATGACCTTGGCGTCCTGCGAGAAAACGTATTTCGTCCACCAGCTGTGCGGATGGTAGAGTTCCATCTCCGGGACTTCGGCCGGCGGCACCGCATCTGCAGGCGTGATATCGACCATAGGAACACCTCCGTGCCCTTCTCGGCCAGGCTCGACAGTTTCGAGCCCTGCCGCAATTTCAACCCACGTCGCCGTCTTTCACGGCGTCTACTCTGCCGAGCCCACCTGCTGGGGGGCCGACAATTGCGCAAAAGTCTGCTGTTCGCCGAGCCAGGCCGTATAATCTTCCTGCGTGTCGACCATGACCACACCATGCATCAAAGGATGCCCCTGGCCGCAAAGTTCGGCGCACAGGACCTGGAAGGTTCCGGTCTTGGTCGGGGTGAACCAGAAATAGGTGACCGAGCCCGGGATCATGTCCATCTTGGCGCGGAATTCAGGGACATAGAAATCATGCAGCACGTCGATCGAGCGAAGCAGCATCTTGACCGGCTTGCCGACCGGCAGATGCAGATCGGCGGCTTCGACGACGACATCGTCCTGGCCACTGGGATCGTCGGCAATGACGCCCAGGGGATTTTCAGGGCTGACGTTACGGGTGTCGGATGTGCCGAGCTTGCCGTCCTTGCCGGGCAAGCGGAAACTCCATTGCCATTGCTGGCCGACGACTTCGACCACAGTTGCGTCGCTTGGGACGCTGACGAACTGGTTCCAGACGAACAGGCCGGGAACCAGCATGGCCGTGACCCCGGTTGCGGTGACGATCGTCAGCCACCATTCGAGCCGCTTGTCCTCGGGTTTGTATGCCGCCTGATTGCCTTCCCGATGACGGAAGCGGAAGACGCAATAGGCCATAAATAGGACGACGGCGGCGAAGACGACGCCGGTGATCCAGAAGGTGATGATGATGGTGTTGTCGATATAGTCCCAGTTAGAGGCAATCGGCGTCCACCACCATGGGCTCAGGAAGTGGAACAACACTGAGCCCACAACTACCAAAACGAGTACAAGCGCTATGGCCATATCCCGTTTCCTCCCGGCATTCCAAGGGCGCGAAGCCGTCCCAGGAAATGCCAAATGCATCATAGCTCGATTTCTGATCGAAATTCTAGTGCGGTCTTCCGGTCAGCCGAAAACGCAATGGCGATGATGTGGAAAAACCTAAGAAGAAGAAGGCTGCGGCGAAGAAAAAGCCTGCCAAAAGCGCCGAACAACACGGGTTTCCGCCGAATTGTGAAAGGCCGCCCCATGTGCGGTTTTGACCTTAGAGCGACGTGCGGCCACTTAGACGGACAAAATACACTCTGCACTCTCACTATCTGCGCATCGTGCTGTCCGCGAATCGATTCCGATTTTCGAGCCGATGCGGTAGGCGATAGATTCGTGCCCAAGCAGCGGTTGGCGGCTGGCGATACGAGGTTTTGATCATTATCTGCGCCGAGTTGCAAAGTGCAGGTCGTTGGAGGGATCGCTGAAGCTATTCGTCGGCATTGGAGGCGCGGTCGCCACGACGCTCCTCCTCGCGCTGGAGCGAATGGCTGCAGTTGAACGATGCCGTCTCCGCCAGCCGGACCATCACCGTGTCGGTAACCGTCGACAACGCCAGCAAGGTCAACGAAAGCTGGTCGGTCGGCAAGCGCGGGAGGAGGCTGGTTCGGGATGGTGTCAGGGCGAGGCGAGGCCGATTTCGACCTTGCCGGGCTCAGCGAGGCGGTCGGCCAGATCGCCGGCACCTGCAACACCGAGTTGCCGTGATCGGATCAGCAACGCTCGCCTCAATCACTAAGAAATCCAGGGAGTTGTTCCGGCGCAAACGTCTCGAACGCAACCGCGCAGCCAGCGATGCGCCGGATCGGCATCCAGCCGCGGGTGCCACAAAAGTGAAACCGTGATTTCCGGCAAGGGAATCGGCAGAGGGAAACAGAACATCCCGTCGCGCAGGTTCCCCGTATAGCGTTCGGGAACGCTGGCGATCAGGTCCGAGGCACGCGCCAGGGCCAGAGCTTCCGAAAAGCCGCCGACGACCGTGACGATTTCTCGTTTCAACCCTAACGGCTCAAAGGCGTCGTCGATCGGCCCCCTGTCGAGCCCGCGACGGGAGATGAGGATGTGCCGGCAGGCTGCGTAACGGGCAGGGGTGATCGTCAGCTCGCATAATGGATGCCCCATCCGCACGGCGCCGACGAAACGATCACGAAACAGCGCTTGCGCGCGCACCTCCGGTCCCGTGGCGTTTCCGACGACGCCGGTTTCCAGGTCTACGCTGCCGTCGCGCAGGGGCGTGCTGTCCTTGTCTGGCTTCAACACAAAACGCAGCCGCACGCCCGGTGCTTGTTGGCCGACGCGCGCAATGAGATCCGGTCCGAAACTCTCGACAAAGCCATCCTGGTTTCTGAGCGTGAAGGTTCGCACGAGCCGTTTCAGGTCGAACGTCTCAACAGGACGCAGAACGGATTCGGCGTCCTCCACAAGCTGACCGACGCGCTCGCGGAGCTCGATGGCTCGGGGTGTGGGCACGAGGCCGCGTCCAGCCCTGACTAGCAGCGGATCGCCGGTCGTCTCACGCAATCGCGCCAGCGCCCGGCTCATCGCCGACGGGCTCAGCCGCAGCCTCTTGGCGGCGCGCGCCACGCTGCCTTCCGTCAGCAGCACATCAAGGGTGACAAGCAGATTGAGATCGGGATGCGACATATGCTGATCGTAGCACGGTCGGCACTATGTGACATAGCGTCAGACGCAATGATTAACTGCAAACGATGCGCCTTTCGTCATACCAAGCCAAGGACTACCTGTCTGCCAACTCCGTTTCAGGAGTCGCCAGAAAACGGAGTTCATGTTGAAGCCAATCGATGCAGGACGGGCAGTCGCTGGAAATCCACAACGGGCACCTTCGGTTCGGTGGGCACTCGCCAGCCTTTCGTTGTCGATGTTGCTGTCCTCACTCGGGATCAGCATCGCCAATGTTGCCTTGCCGACGTTGGCGCAGGCGTTCAACGCCTCGTTCCAGGACGTCCAGTGGATCGTGCTGGCTTATCTCCTCGCCATCACCACGCTGATCGTCAGCGTCGGACGGCTCGGTGACATCACCGGCCGCCGGCTGCTGCTGCTGGCCGGGCTCTTCCTGTTCACGACGGCCTCAGTCCTATGTGGTTTCGCGCCGACGCTCTGGCTGCTGATCTCAGCCCGGACGGCGCAGGGCCTGGGGGCGGCTATCATGATGGCGCTGACCATGGCCTTTGTCGCTGAGACGGTTCCGAAGGCAAGGACCGGCAGCGCCATGGGGCTGCTCGGAACGATGTCGGCGATCGGCACCGCTCTGGGTCCCTCGCTCGGCGGCCTTCTGATTGCCGGAGCCGGTTGGCGGGCGATCTTCCTCGTCCACGTGCCACTGGGGTTGCTGGCATTTGTTCTCGCCTATCGCTATCTGCCGGCTGATCGCCGGGGGCCGAAGACGGATCGGGCCGGCTTCGACGTTGTCGGCACGCTGCTGCTTGCCTTGACGCTTGGCGCGTATGCGCTCGCGATGACGATCGGGCGTGGCAGTTTTGGTCCGCTCAACATGGCTCTGTTGGTGGCTGCCGTCTTCGGAACCGGCTTCTTTGTGCTTGTGGAGGCGAGAGTGGCGTCGCCTTTGATCCGATTGGGCGCGTTCCGCAATGCGATGCTGAGTGCCAGCCTCGCCATGAGCGCGCTCGTTGCGACGGTGATGATGGCGACGCTGGTGGTCGGGCCGTTCTATCTGTCTCGTGCGCTCGGGCTCGACGCGGCTCTTGTTGGCATCGTCATGTCGGTCGGTCCGCTTGTCGCCGCGCTGACCGGTGTGCCAGCTGGTCGCATAGCCGACCGTTTTGGCGCTGGGCGCATGACCATCATTGGGCTCATCGCGATAGCCGCCGGTTGCTTCAGTCTATCCGTGATGCCGGCAATATCAGGCGTCCCCGGCTACATCGCCCCGATCGCAGTCATCACATCGGGCTATGCGCTGTTCCAAACCGCCAACAACACCGCTGTCATGTCGGATATCCACCCGGACCAGCGGGGCGTCGTTTCCGGCTTGCTCAATTTGTCGCGCAATCTCGGGCTCATCACCGGCGCATCCGTCATGGGCGCTGTGTTCGCATTCGCCTCAGAGGCGATGGACATCGCAACGGCGCGCCCCGAGGCCGTTGCCGCCGGTATGCGGATCACGTTCGCGGTCGCGGCTATACTGATCGTCGTCGCGCTCGCCATCGCGGTTGGCAGCCGTACTCCCGCGCCACGTCCTTCGCTGCCTGGCGTGTCATGACACGAGACGGGAAGCTTTCGGCGAGAAGCCGACGCATGTTCAAGCAGGGCGTCAGATCAGCAGCAGGCCCTTCATGCTGGCATGACCCTTCTTGCCGATGATGATGTGATCGTGGACGGCGATGCCGAGCGGTTTGGCCGTCTCGATGACCAGCTTGGTCATCTCGATGTCTGCGCGCGACGGCGTCGGATCGCCTGACGGATGGTTATGCGCCAGTATGATCGCCGTGGCGGAGAGTTCGAGCGCGCGCTTGACCACTTCGCGCGGATAGACCGGCGTGTGGTCGACGGTGCCGACCTGCTGCACCTCGTCGGCGATCAGTGCGTTCTTCTTGTCGAGAAACAGGATACGGAACTGCTCGCGCTCCTCGAAGGCCATGACCGACCGGCAGTATCCGAGAACCTGCGTCCAGGACGACAAGACCTCGCGGCCTTTGATCTCGCTACGTGCCGCGCGTTGGGCGGCCGCGGCAACGATCTTCAGATCGAGCGCCACCGCCGGGCCGATACCCCTGACCTCCTCAAGCCGCGCGACCGGCGCGCCAAGCACCTCGGCCAGCGTGCCGAAGCGCGCCAGCAATGCCTTGGCGACGGGTTTGGTGTCGGCGCGGGGGATCAGGCGAAAGAGCAAGAGCTCCAGCAATTCGTAATCGGGGAGGGCGTCGGAACCCGCGGCCGCGAACCGTTGGCGCAAGCGGTCGCGATGACCGAGATAATGCGGCTTTTCGACCGACGTGGCTTTCGCGAGCGATTTTGTCGGTCTCTCGGGAAAGAAACCCCGCTCGTCGTCGTCGCTGGTTGTCCCCATGGCCGCCCGCATTTTCTTGACCGGAAAGATCCGGCCCTCGCACAAACACTAGGCCGGCAGGCCGGGACGGTCGAGGCTTTTTGGCGACAGCGTGAAAATCTCGCATCCGGTTTCGGTGACGCCGATCGTGTGCTCATACTGCGCCGACAGCGAGCGGTCGCGTGTCACCGCCGTCCAGCCGTCCGACAGCACTTTTACGTGCGGCCGGCCGAGATTGATCATCGGCTCGACGGTGAAGATCATGCCCGGCCGCATCTCGACGCCTTCGCTGGCGCTGCCATAGTGCAGGATGTTCGGCGCGTCGTGAAAGAGCTGGCCGACGCCGTGGCCGCAGAAATCGCGCACCACCGAGCAGCGCTCGCTTTCGGCATAGGTCTGGATGGCGGCGCCGATGGCGCCGGTGCGGGCGCCGGGCTTGATCGCCGCGATGCCGCGCATCAGGCATTCATGCGTGACCTCGAGCAGGCGCTCGGCGGCGCGCTTGATCGTGCCCACCGGATACATGCGCGAGGAATCGCCGTGCCAGCCATCGAGGATGTAGGTGACGTCGATGTTGACGATGTCGCCGTCCTTCAACGGCTTGTTGTCGGGAATGCCATGGCAGACGACGTGGTTGATCGAGGTGCAGGACGACTTCGTGTAGCCGCGATAGTTGAGCGTCGCCGGCAATGCGCCGTGATCCATGCCGAACTCGAAGACGAAACGGTCGATGGTTTCGGTGGTGACGCCCGGTGCGACGATCGACACCAGTTCGTCGAGGCAGCGCGCGGTGAGATCGCAGGCCTTGCGCATGCCGGCAAAGCCTTCTTCGCCATAGAGGCGGATCTGGCCGGTGTTTCTGAGTGGTGCCATGGCGGCGTCGAGATAGGTGACCATTGTGTCCGTCTTGCCGGAAGAAAGGGCTTCCAATGAGCCCGCGCGAAAATCCTCCCAGATTTGGCACCGGACGGCGTCAGGTTCAAGGACGAACTGCCGGCGATCGGCTTAAGCCGGCGATATTCATACCTCGCGGCTTCATCTTGTGCCTGTCCGGCGCGTGCCGGGGTGTTTGTCCGCACTGACGACATATTTCTGAGCAAGAAGTGGGGCCTGAGCGAAAAGCCGGTCAAAGCAACTTTGCGACGAACGGTGTTGCTGCGGGAACGCGTTCGGGAGAGACAGGAATGGACAGATTGCAATTCGAGGTGCCGGTGCGCATCACGACCGCGCCTGGCCTGCCGGTCGAGGAAATCTACAGCGTCGAACAGGCGCTGGATTTCCTGCAAGGCTGGCCGGTTCGCCGGCAAGGCCCGGTCTATCAGGCCGCATTCAATGCCTGCTTCGGCGCCACGGTCGACCTGGTCGAGACCGAGGACGCCTGCCGGGCGTTCATGGCGTTCTGCCGGGTGAGCCGCCTGCTGGCCAGGGATATGATGGTTCCGGGCAAGCGTTCTGGTGAGGCGAGGGGGCTGAGAGCTTAGCGGCCGAGCTGGCATCCCACACTTCCATGCGTTCGACGAGCGGCAAATCTGGCCCAGAGCGGCATGCTCTTCGGTGATGCTGTGCCAGCCAGTCACGAATCGGCTATGCCTCGCGCATGCAGGAAACGTCTCTTTACATGCCGGTGAAGCGGTTTCTTGAGGGCCTGGAATTCACCGTCAAAGGCGAAGTTGGTGGTTGCGACGTCGTGGGGTTGCGCGACGGCGAGCCGCCCGTGGTCGTCATCTGCGAATTGAAATTGCAGTTCAACCTCGAGCTCATACTTCAAGGTGTCGATCGTGCTGCGTCATGCGATGAGGTCTGGCTTGCGGCGCGCATGTCAAGTCGAGGCAAAGGCCGCGAGCGCGATCGCCGGTTCCGCGCACTCTGCAGGCGGCTCGGCTTCGGCCTTTTGGGAGTTGGTTCCGCCGGCAACGTCGAATTGCTGCTCAGCCCGGCCGCCTTGCCGCCCCGGCGAGATCCGAGGCGAAGATCGCGCCTGGTGGACGAGCATCGGCGCCGGCGCGGCGACCCTGTGGTCGGCGGCGGCTCGCGTACGCCGATAATGACCGCTTACCGACAGGATGCACTGGCCTGCGCCGCTGCCATGGTTGACGGCCCGAAGCGTCCGCGCGACTTGAAAACCGTTTCACCACGCGCTGCCAAGATCCTGCTTCACAACGTCTATGGCTGGTTCGCCAGGGCCGAGCGCGGCGTCTATGCGCTTACGGACGTTGGCCGTGCTGCGTTGCAGCGCTGGCCGCAACCGGCTCCATGACGAGGCGGCACGAGTCGTTTGAGCGGCTTGCAGCGGCAGGGGACCTCTCCCGACTTGATTGCCGTTGCGTTTGGCCGCTCTGGACGGGCCAATCGCGTGCTGATCCTAAGGCAAGCCCCTCGTCAAGCAACAGAAGAGATGGAGCGGCTCGTGGTTGCCGCCGCGCAACCTTAAGCAGATTTGTCAGCCCCAGCGGCACCGACGGCTGGATGACGGGCGTCTCGCGCTCAGGTTTCTTTATGTAGAGCGGCTTGGCTGTCCTCAACTGCTGCAATTGTCGCCGGGCCTTGGCGCGCAGGGCGGTTTCCGCCGGCGCGGGCGATCCATTCTCAAGCACCAGCGTGAAAGCCTGGGCCGCCTCATCCGTCCGCTGAAGGGCGAGAAGGCTGCGGCCCCGGGGCATAACGCGCTAGGGTGAAGCCCGGGTCGAGGTCCGTGGCTCGTCCAAACGATTCGATGGCTGCGGAGTGGTCGTTTAGCGACTGCTGCGCAATGCCCAGGCAAAGCCAGGCGTTTACAGATTGCGGCGACATAGCTGCAAGCGCGCCGAAGCATTCCGCAGCCTGACGGTTATCGCCCTTCGTACCCAGAACGTGACCGAGTCCGTACAGCGCCTGATCATGCGTGGGCTCGGTGTTCAGGATTTGGCGATAGACGTTCTCAGCCTGGATGAACCAACCTTTCTGTGGAAGCGGGCCGCCTCCTGCGGGGCAGGTCTGTTCAATAGCCATGCGAACCAGCTTGAGGGCGGCCCAGGCGTTGCGGATGTTCTCTTGGGCTTCCATGCTTCCTCGCTGAGATGGACTGTCTCAGCGTCAACCGTGAAGGCGAGGCCTGTTCCATCAAAGTCTAACGACTGGGAAAACGCACTGGAAAGCACGTGCGGTAATAGTTGTTTCAACGATTACTGGTATTTTGGAGGAGTGTGGTAGCGGCTCCGACAGTAGCGCGGGAAGGCGAATTGCCGGAGCCGCCAGCGCAGCCCGTTTGGGGGTTTGACCGCGCCGTCCTATTCTGGGACAGCGCGGTCAACGATTCGTTAAAATTTTCCGGAACTAATTAAGAGCATGCTAATTGAATCGCGGCTCCTTCAAGGATGCAGGAAAGGACAAAATCCGCATCGGTCCACCGTTCCAACGCAAAACCCGGTCTATTTCGCCCGCTGGTTTGCTCCCGATCGACCCGAGGTCTACTGCGACGACCCGGACGCAATCCTGCTAGTCACGGCTCTTGGCCTCGACCCTGACGCGATTCTCGCGCCTATCGAGGCCAGATAAAGATTTCTAGCGGGTGTGTTTCTCAAGCGGTACGCCCAGGCGAACCGTTTGGACGTTATCGGTTCAGCCTTTCCACCGTTTCGATAATGGCTTTGGCAAGCGCTTCGCCCTCATGGGCCGGTTCGGGACCATAGAGCAGCAGGATAGCTTCCTCGCTCGGCAGCACGCCGGCGGGCAGGTCTGTTCGATCGCCATGCGAACCAGCTTGAGCGCGGCCCAGGCGTTTTGGATCGTCTCTGGCGCTTCCACTGCATCCTCGCTGAGATGGTCGGCCCGACAGCCGCTGCGGAGTAGGCAACCAACCGCCGGGCCTAACCGGCGGGGGTGTGGGCGTGCCCGCCGGCTGGGAAAAATAATAAGCCGTTTCATGCAGAATTGCTAATTTAGTAAATGATCATGATCCGTTCCCCTAGCCACCAGATGGGACGGGCCTAGACTCGAATTTGTGCGTAAACCATCGATCAGAATTGGAGGCTGCGCAAATGAACCTCATTGAACAACTGGCTCGTAAACTAAGTCAGGATCGTCGCGCAATGGCGCTGATGGAAAAGCTAGCTGGGCAGTTAAGTAAAACCAAGCGTTTCAAGCTCGCGACCGAGCAACTCATCAGCCAAGAACGTCCCGGCAGCTCGGCCCGATTCATCCCCTTAGCCAGACACCATAACGTCTTGTTTGTTTGTCCCTCCCAGTCAAATGCCGCGCCGGTTCCACCTCAACATCTGTGGGAAGGATACGCCCAGACTGAATTAGACTATTTGAAATGCGGACAAGATGACGTGGCACAAATGCTTTGCATCCTCAATGAAGTCGGGCAACCGCCTATTCCGTTGACACGCGTGCTCGATCTCGGATGCGCCAGTGGCCGCATGCTGCGATTTCTTCCGCGAGACGAGACATCAGAGCATTGGGGCCTCGACATTAATGCCGAGCATATCGCTTGGTGCCAGGAACACCTTAATCCGCCGATGCTCTTCGCAACCAACACCACAGCACCGCATCTTCCATTTGAAGACAGCACCTTCGACTTGGTTTACTGCGGATCGGTTTTCACGCATATATCCGAATTGGCTGAGGCGTGGCTCCTCGAAGTTCGGCGCGTTCT
Source organism: Mesorhizobium sp. WSM4841 (assembly GCF_055811515.1). NCBI lineage: Bacteria > Pseudomonadati > Pseudomonadota > Alphaproteobacteria > Hyphomicrobiales > Phyllobacteriaceae > Mesorhizobium > Mesorhizobium sp. WSM4841. Next base: position 8,508 of record NZ_JBVVQC010000003.1, on the reverse strand, counting down.
CCGTCAGGACGGTTACGCATATATCACCATTCATACTCGGCAGACGATTGATCTTCTGCGAACGAAGTATCGCGATGATCCACTTTTCTCTGACCTACTTGCAGAACTGAACTCCAACTTCGCCGAAAATAATCCTGATGGAGTCGAGTGGTCGGTGTTTACCTTCGGCGCTGACCCGAACTCTCAGGTGTTTTATGACGTCCCTTCCTTGGAGCGGCGGTGGGGCCGGATCATACCGGTTGTCGCTGTGAAGGAGCAGGCGCACGATCATCAGGCCGCAGTGGTTATGCGAAAATGAGATATGCAGCCGCCGTGATGTCGAAGGAGCCTTATGACCCCACGGTCACGCTGACTGGATCAACGGTCAACTCCAAAAAGGTTGGAGTGTCATGGCGCGCTGTCAATAAGACCTTGTTGACCGGAACGTCACGCGGCGGCCAATGTAGGTTTCGTCCGCCTCGACGGTCTTGCCGTCGCCGCCCATCCGCATGAAGTCATCCGAGCGCATTGCCTCGCGAATGCGATGGGCCAGGAACCACGCGGTCTTGTAGGTGCATTCCAGAACGCGGTGCAGCTGATGGGCGCTGATGCCGTCCGTCGTGATTGGTGGCGTCCCTTGCGAAGGGCACTCACGTTCTGGTTCGCGTGTGAACCATTAGGGCCGGCGGCACGTTTCTCTGCGAATCCAACACAATTGACGGCATGACCGTGGAGGAACCAAAGCATCAGCATGCGCTGGAGAAACAAGGCACGCCTGGTGCCTTGGCGAACTTTCCTTATGACCGAATGACAGTCGAACGATTTCGGGCGGCATTTCCGCGAGCGAGGTGGAGCGACGAGCGCAGGAGCTGGTTTGTACCAGGCAAGACGGCGGCCCGCCGGGTTGACCGCTGGCTGGCGCGTGAGGCCGAGTTGCTGGCGATCCACGCCGACAGCAAGGGGCGCGACGCGTTCGCTTTCGATCCGATCTCCAGTCCCTATCTCGAGGTTGCCGACGACCTGCGCATTCGGACACCCTATTCGAAGACCGTCCTTCGGGAACTACACGAAATTCCCTGGGCAAGTTGGGACGATGAACTCCGGGCGTGGCGCGTGCCGTTTCGATCCTATGAGGAACTGCGGCGCCGATGGCCGACAATCGAAGAGGCTGCCAGACGTAGCGAACCCGAGGAAAGGAAGCGACGACGCGAGGCGGCGAGGGACTCGGAAGCTCAAAGAACCACGCGGTTGCGATATGCGGAACGCCGCCGCCATCGCTATCCGTTGCCTGCTGAAGACTTGCCTCCGATGGGCCGCGCTGTCGCAACAGAGCAGTACGGCATTGTCGTCTTTACCGATGTGTCAGGGGAAATTGCCGAGCCGTCGGCAGTAGCTGCTTTCTGCCCACATGCGACGCGGACCGACATCGACTACGTGTGGGGAACGTGGCGCTCGGCAACGCTGACGGAACTCATCAGGACATGGCCCGCTCGTCGTGAAGCCGGGCCGATGGAACATTCCCGGGGCTGGTGGCAGCCGACGCTCACCGAACTCAGAGTCGCTCGTCGAAACGCTCGCATCATCGAGCGTCGAAGGCGAAACCGCGATCTCGGTCCAACGTCATGAAACTCAGACCGCGACCCGAGCGGCCCGCTCTCTCCGCCAGAGGCGCGGGCTTTCATTTGTTCGGCGGTCCGCTGGCGGGGGACGGAGATTGAAAATCTGCGGCGATCTGTCGAGTTACACGATGGGCTGCCTGAGAAAGCCGGCGGTTACCGTTCGGACGCCCTAAGGCTCCGCGCCGCCTCATCGAGCGCCAGCGGATCGTCACCGAGGCGGTCGATAAGCTCTTGAGCTTGATCGCCGGTGATGCCTGTTCTCATCGCCAGTGCTTCCGCCGCCTCAACATCCGATTGACCAGCAGCACGCTTGCCTTTCTTCTCTCGGCTTTGGGTCTGCGCGGGAACTGGTACATCGGCACCAGATATTGCTGGTGGCCGAGCACCGAGCGAGCGGTCTTCGGTCTCGATCTCCAGCGCTTCCCATATCTCATAAGCGCGTCGCCTAATGCGTTCGTGTTTCTCGTCTGACATGTTCATTCCTCCCGTTGCCTTTTCTCCAACGCGTGGGGCCACGGAACGATCCGATCCTACGCGCCGATTTCGGACAAAAGAGGGACGAAAGACTGGCTTCCGGAGCACCGTGCCTGCCGCGTGTTGCGACGCCGCGATGCGTTAGGTGGCCTGGAGAAAATCCTCGTGCGCTGCTCGGGAGCGATACCACGAGGGAACGCGACCGCCGCTCCGCTCGCTGATTACTTTTGATCTAGCTGCCGTCATGCCATCCACCTCAATACCCAAAACGGAATACGATCCGGAGAGCCGAATCCTTTCGGTGTGGTTCGTCGCCAGCGGAAAACGATATGAGTTTGAGGGCGTGCCGCCGGAGACTTTTGCCGCATTCAAAGCGGCCTTCGCCAAGGGCCGCTACTTCAACGACCACATCCGCAATCACTTCCGGTACCGACGGGTTGCGGCCGGCAACGAGACGGGATGATCTGGATCTGCTGACATCGGAAGGCCATCCATCGAGACCATCGGGGCTGGCTTCGCCTCACGTCAAAGGCGGCTGATGCGTAATTTGGAAAGGCGATCCGTCCCAATAAGTTCATACGAGAGGGGTTAACTATGCGATCCGCAACGGTTCTCTCCTCGTTGCTCGCGCCGGCTCTATGGGCGGCTCATCTTTTGCTTGTCGTCTGGGGACTTAATGCCGCAGCCCGGTCCGATCCGGTGTTTTGTTCCAGCGATTCATCGAACCAGAAAACGGGGACCGCCACGGCATGTCCGTTCGTGCTCGCGGGATCATCAAGCAACGGATCGGGGTGATTGTGCTTTGGCGTTGCGAACTCACAGCAGCGGGCGGCCTGTGCTCTTGGCCAGCGTTGGCCCAGGCTCGGCCAGGTGCGCCGCTGGCATAGGTCAGGGTGACGAACTCACGCCATCCCTCCTGCAGGCTAGGCTGATCGATCTGACGCTACCAATCCGAAATAGCAGAAGGAATATGAGGGGGCGGCATGATAGACGACGAAGCAACGCCCACCGCCAGCGCGCGGAGGGCTCAGCCCGCGAAAGGACGACGATGCAAACGGCTGAAGTCGACTGTCAGCGTCAGAGCTCAAAGCGCCGAGCCTAGAGACCGGGCAGCCTACGCGGCGCGTCGTTGAGCGAGGTGGAAACCCGAACGGGCTCGACGAGGCTCGACGGCGGTCACGATGCTGTGGTGGTGATCACAGTAGACGCGATCCGGCGAAGTTGGCCCAGCGCAAAAACGGTAACCGCCAGGTACTGACGGGTCTTCGCTCACCGGAAAGCGGCACTGATAGAGGCCTAGCTGAATGAGGGGGACATCCCTCGACGTTAGTCTGGTGTTTTCAGGCATGATGTCTTTCTAGTTTCCTAAGGTTGGCCGTAGGCCATCGCCATGATCCAATAGTCTGATTTCCCCTGTGGAGGGCAGCGCGACTGCGTCGAGTTTATCTCGCTTGGCTGGCTATGGACCACCATGTGGTGTCGGGAACTGCTTCAAGCAATTATTTGCGGCTAGAAGCCACACCGCTGCTGATGGGGTGCGCGAAGCAGGCATCCTTGTCCGTGCCGGTCGCCCCCCGGGTTGCGGCAGGCGGGGTGAGGGTGGCTTGTGGGGGCCCCATGACGCCGCACGAGGGCGTGAGCCGACCCGATATTGGCGAGCTATTCCTGCGTCAGGCCGATCTTCTTGCCTATGGTGCGCACTGTTCAGGCGTCCTGGCTCAGGCCACCTTGACCATCGAGCGCCCGGTCGTCTCGTCGAACAGGCTCTGCTTGAGGACGGACAAAGCCCGCCTGAAAGACCTCGTAGGCGCAGGCGGTGCCGAAGCGGGTGACGTAGCCGCTGACGTCGGAGAATGTCGGCGGTGTTGGTGTCAGTCATGGTTCACTCCTTCGGGGCAGCAGTTTCTGAACGCGGGCAAAGCCATCAAGCTGGCGTTCGATGCAGTCGGCTTCCTTGCTGTAGTCGGGCACGCCGCCGTCGATGCCGCCGGCTTGCCTGCCGCCATTGCGGGCGAGAGTCCAGAAGCTGCCTAGCCGGCCGGCAACAAATCAACGCGGTGGGCACCGGGTCAGCTTTTCCACCGTCTCAATGATGGCTTTGGCCAGCGCTTCCCCCTCATGGACCGGCTCAGGACCATAGAGCAGCAGGACAGCTTCTTCGCTCGGCAGCACACCAGCGGGGCACGTCATTTCGATAGCCATGCGAACTAGCTGTAGCCCTGCCCGTTCACCGCGTTCGTTTGCGGCACTCTCTCTGATGCGGCTGCGGAGCTTCTCGGCAAAATCCTGCTCCGGCCCGCTCATCTTGGTGCTCCTGGTCGCGCGATCGTATCAAGCGCAACGTGGGTAGCAACAAAACCGTCCGTTTTGCGGTCAGGAGGTGTGGAATGGCCGACGACCGACAGTGTTTGAGCGGATCAGAGCGAAAGCGAGGGGCGGACCGACGCTCACCGACACGGTGAAGGCCATTCGGAACCGTCCGCGGACGAATAGTGAAGCGACTGGCTTCAAGGGGGAGCGCCACGATGGCCCGGTGCAGGACGAAGCGAAGCATTTCCAGATTTGCCCTGTCTGCGGGCAAGAAATGGACATGCGCGATCTTGGCGAGGCTCTTCACCACGCTACGCCAAGCCACAAGCCTTTGAAGTATCCCGACTAGCGGGCTGGAGGCACGTCAGAACTGCTCGTCCTGGCGCATAGCCTGGGAGCGCGGTACATGCGGCAGATGTGCAGACGGGCTGCCCAGCGGCCGGCCTAGTGTGGCCCCAAGTCTGAGAGTTTGGTCATATTGTGCCGGCAAGGCGGAGTGTATCGGAGCCATGTCGAGGCGGGCATTATGGCCGCCTTGCGCCTGGCCCTGTCGTAGTTGCTCTTAGCTCACGTTCAGAATCAGTGGCCACCCATGATAACTTTTGCCATCAAGTCACGAAGCCTGTTAGCGTCATAGCCTTTACCGATAGCACCGGCGCGTCGCTCTCGGGCGGTTCGAGTTACAAGATCAACCTGCCGCCGAACGTTCCAGCCGCCACTTTCTGGTCGGTGACGCTCTACGAAGCCGAGAACGCCTCGGGCCTGGCCAACGGGCAACCATTCCCGTCGCTCGGCTCGCGCGACAAGCCGGTGCAGAACGCCGACGGCAGCACGGACCTTTACCTCGGCCCCAAAGCCCCAGAGGGCAAGGCCGGCAACTGGCTCGCGACTGTGCTGAACAAGGGGTATTTCGCCATCCTCAGGCTCTACGGCCCGACCGAAGCTGCCATCGACAAAAGTTGGAAGCCCGGCGATATCGAGAAGGTGAATTGACGACAGCTGCCGATGCCGGGCGGTGAACCATTGGTCGAGATGCGACCTTCGCTGCATTACTGCAAAGGTCCGGGACTGGCGCTATTTGCTCGTTCCAATCGATGAGACGAATGACAACATTCTATCCTTTGGAGTCGTTCGTTCGCGAGTGTCGCATGACACGATCTGACCCTCGGTTGGCGTCGGGCCTTACGGCAGCCCATCGGCGCTTAGCGGAAGTTTCGTGGGCCGATCTGAAAGCGTCCTTTAGTTAGCCACAATGTGACATGGATGAACGCGCCCGCCGGTAATCTCATGAGCGCTGACGGAAAAGGTCCGGTCACGGAAAAATGGCAGGCAACGCTGCCCGCCATCTCCGACTTCACCAAACCGGCAGCGTTTACTGGTGGCCAACCATCGTGCAGAAGTCGCCATGCCCCTGGTCATCACTGGCTATGTCGCCGCATTCCTGCTTTATCGTGGCGCGATCCTCGTCTTTCAACCCCTCCCAAGCGGCCTTGAAGTCGGCTTCCGATTTTAAGGTCTTCATGTCGGCAGCGGTGTAGAAGGGCGCCATTTTCGTCGGCTCGTCGAGGGCGCCACCGTGTTCGGCAAGTGCGGCGCCGGTCATCATCGAAAACGCCATCGCGCCCGTGCAAAGCATCTTGAGGTTCATGGTCATTTCTCCTGGTTGCTTTTATTTCGTGCTCGTGCGGGATCGGCACGGGTCGGGCCTACCCCTAGGTCAACCATAGGAGAGCACTTGGCTCCGCGATATTGTCCTTTAGGGAACTTGCGGTGGAGTCTCGTCGCCCAATTACCGGCAGCCGGAAGCGCCACCGTCACGCCCTCGCACTGATATTGTCAATGCCTATGTCATCGCCCCAGATGACGAGGATGTTGGGTTTTTTCCCGGTCTGAGCCAGCGCCTTTGGCACGGCCGGCAGCATTGATGCTACCAGCAACGAACAGCCGCTGAGCAATAGGTCGCGCCGTTTCATCCGTCCGCCCGTTTGCTGCACTCCGTGCCGGCGATCACTACCATGATTACCACTCATGACGAGCTTCCCATCTCTTGTTCACGCCTGCCATGCCAAGCGGTACTGTCAAAGCTGGCATCAAAAAAGTGTTGGCGGTATTGCCCTTATGAACAGAACCGCTCTGCGACTTCTTCAACCAGCCAGCCTGGTACTTTTTCAACCAGGGGTAAGTTAGCAATAAGGGTCCGCTCGCAATGCGTGCGCGAGGCCCTTCGCGAAAATCTCATGCTTCAATGGGCGCGCTCACCCTAGGACCCGCGCCCTCTGCAGCCTCCAGCGTTGTGCGACCAGTCGTTCTTCAATCAGTCGCCGTCAACGTGACGGTGGTGACACCACCCGCGATGTTGATGCCTTGCTGACCCTCGACCGAGATCGGCTGCAAGGAGAGCGAACGGTCGCTGCCGCCGACAAGAATATTGGCGCCAGCGCCGGCGCCGAAAGATGCGTTGGCGCCCACACCGGTATAGGTGCCCGCCAGTGCACCCGCCGGAAGGCCGCTTGTCGCCGCAGCCACGCCCCAGATCAAATGCCCATCTTTCACCTCGCCGAGTTCTAAGCCGAACTGATCAATTGAACCGGCATAGTTTTCGACCTTACCGCTCTGGTCTTGGAAAACGCAGGCAAGTTTCTGCTTTTCGACCACGAACATGCCGATCCCGCGTGACACATCGCACGACAATGTGCCGACCTGTGTCGAGTTCTGGGCAGTCGCAGCGAGGGGGATCGATAGTACGAAGAGCGCAAAACATGCGCTGCGAAGGTAGGCCATTATCATGTCTCCCTTGAATTGATGTCGCTTGTTGCGATGGCCGCTCCTTGGGGGAGCGAGCCCCTAAATGTGCGAAGTGCCATTCCTAGTAGCACGATGGATAGGGATAGTACCCGCATTGGTCCCCATAGTAGCCGTAGCGGTATGGAGCGGTCGCCGCGGCACCGATGGCAGCGCCAGCCACCACGCCCGCTGCAACGCCTGCGCCGCCATACCAGGCCCCGTGGTAAACCGGAGCGTGCCAGTAGCCGCCCCCGCCATAGCCCCCGCCATGCCATCCGCCGACATGGGCGAAGGTGGCATCACCGACATGCGCGTAGCCGCCGTGGAAGCCGCCGCCGTGGAAGCCGCCGCCAAAGTTATCGATGAAAACAGCCGCCGGCCCAGCGGCGCCATCCAGATTTCCCTCCAGGACGGCGACGTCGAACGTCAGCGTTGTTCCTTCCAGCTTCGGAGTTTTCAGGGTCACGACAACATCGCTTATATCGGATCCATCGCCGCCGAGCATCGAGACTGTCGCATTCGGGGGGTCGATGGCAAAGTTGTCCTTGCCTTCATCCCACTGCATGATGAATTGCTCGGTGGTGACATGCCCTGCGGCCCGCACCGGTCGGTCGGCGAATACAATTGCGTTCTTGGATACGCCTGTCAGGACCAGTTTGCCGCCCTCCAGCTTGGCGCCATCCGCGTTGACGACGGCGAGCGATGGCACCGGACCGGTCGGCGTAACCTCGCCGATGGTCTTCTCGAGCGGCACATGCGGCTTCTTGGTGGCATCCTGGGCCATTGCCCCGGTGGCTGCCATGGCCAAACCTCCAGCAAAAGCCATCAGGCTTGTGGTGCGAATCCTATTCATTGCAGTTATCCTTCGCGTTTGAGGTTGCCGGTACTGTACTTGCGTCGGTTTTCACCCTGATCGAAACCCGAAACCATGGTTCTACTTCTCTGGAAAAATCTGTTTCCAGTCGGTCTTCATACTCACCACCGACCAGTGGTTGATCGCCGCGGCATCGAGTGCGAGGTCGAGGCGGCCGAAATCGGTGTCGCGGTGGTGCCGGAGGATTTCGAAATCCCGCCAGCTGTTCAAATTGGAACGGCCGAGGCAGAGTGTCGGTTGTGACTGGGAGAAGACACTCTGGACTGACGCAACGTTAGCTGTCGGCCGGTCTCGGCGATATTGTCCTTTGGGGAAAGCGGCATTGCGGATTTGGAGGCGGATTGCCTAGGCGGCGGCTATCGTGACTTAGGGATTGCCTCTGCAATCGGTTTGAGCGACCCGAGACATAGGTGACGTTTTGTACCGGACACATGGGTAACACTTTTGGCTTTTGGCCGGAGGTGTTGA